>DATKMD010000081.1:0-14398 GCA_035542075.1 Thermoanaerobaculaceae bacterium | reverse complement strand
CGTGGGGGCGGGCGTGACGACCCGGACGTGGACGGTGACGATGCCGGCGACCGGGGGACCCTACGAGTTCCGCCTCTACTACAACAACGGCTACACCCGGCTGGCCACCAGTCCGCCGGTGGCCGTGCAATAGTGCGCTGTCCCCCCTGGCCAGAGAGTTCTCGATCTCAGTAGCTTCCACCGCCCCCAGGAAGGACGCAGGTCGGGATCACTGGCTGCCCCGACCCGGCGGTGGCGCCCGATAGTCGAGCGCCGCCCGGACCGTCCGTTCGAGGCCGGCGATGGTGAAGGGCTTCCCGAGGAACGGTTCGCCGGGAGCCAGTCGCACCAGGTACTCCTCGGCAATCGCAATGCCGTATGCCGACATGAACAGAACCCTCAGTTCCGGGTGTATGGCTCGGATCTCGGTGGCCAACTCCTGGCCGGTCATGACGGGCATCACGAGGTCCGTCAGGAGCAGGTGCAGCGGTCCGGGGTGAACTCGCGCAATGCGGATCGCCTCATCCGGATCCCACGTGCTCGAGACGTCGTAGCCCTCCAACCGGAGAAGCTCCACGACAAGGGAGAGCACCTGCACTTCGTCCTCGACGACGAGAATGCTCTCCCGGACACCCATCGAGTCTCCTCCTTACATCGCCAAGGGTCGGCGGTTCGCGGCTGCTCACCTTAGCGCAACAGCGACCCGCGTGTCAGCGCCGGTGTCTCAGCCACGAAAATGTAAAGCTCTTCGACCCCGATCACGAAGCGCGCATCGGCATCCATGAAGAGATGATACCGATGATGCACTTGACTCAAGCTCCTATGATCTCCAATTCAGGTGCAGAGTTTTTCAACACTTTTCTTCCTGTTCGGTGAAACTCAACGAGAGAAATTCGCGAACTCGAGATCGATAGGCGATTTTGCCTGTGAGAATTTCCCATTCACTTCAACGGCTTCAATGACACATGCCTCATGATGCGTCGGGCAATCTTACAGGATTAGAAAGGTCATTGCCCATGTTCCTAGATTCTTGCTTGAGAACGTAGACAAACTTCTAAACATTTTCAAGCTCTTCGCTTCACTCTCCACCTCCGCGATCTCCTATGAGGCACGACAATTGCGTTAAACACGAAATCGCGTGCAAGTCCATCGAGTGAAAACTTTTTCATGCTTTTCATGGAGAAGAGGATGAGGGCGTGAACAATCCCGCTATGCTTAGCCCTTCGCCCGCCGCGCGGCTCGTTCTCGTCGTCGAAGCCAATCCGGTCAGCCAGCAGCAGCTCGCAAGCCACCTCGCTGCACTCGGCTACGAGGCTTTGATCACGCAGTCGGTGTCGGAGTCCATGGTCGCGCTCTCCCGGCACCAGTTCACGTTCAGCATTGTGAACCTGAATCTCGATGGGGCTGATGGCGTTGATCTCTTGCGGCGCCTCGAGGTCGAAGGCGGACAGCCAGGCCCGATCGTCATCATCGCCAATGGCGGAAGCAGCAAGAGGGTTGCCACGGCTACCGCTCTGGGCGCCGATGACATCCTCCACGCGCCGTTCACGGCCGACGATCTGGAAAACGCCATCAAGAATGTCGCGAGCCGTCCTCGGCGGAGCTGGGGCCAGGAGCCGCAAGACGATCGGGGCCGACGCCTCCAGCACGAGCTGTCACTGTGGCAGAGCCCCAAGATGCGGGAGGTTCGCGAGATCATACGACAGGCGGCGCGAGCAGACGTGACCGTGCTCATCTGCGGCGAGACGGGAACCGGGAAAGATCTGGTCGCCCGCGGGATCCACGAGCTCGGGGTGCGTCAGGCCGGTCCGTTCGTCAAGGTCAACTGTGCCGCGGTTCCGCGCGAGCTTCTGGAGAGCGAGCTGTTCGGGCACGAGCGCGGCGCATTCACGGGAGCGCACCAGCTCAAGATCGGCAAGTTCGAGGCGGCCGATCACGGCACCATTTTTCTCGACGAGATCGGGGACCTCCACCCGGCCCTCCAGGGAAAGCTCCTCCACGTGCTCCAGGACGGTCAGTTCTCGCGTGTCGGGGGTCGCTCCACCATCAAGGTAGACGTCCGGGTCCTCGCCGCGACCAACCAGAACCTCGAGCGAGCGGTGGCAGGTGGGCGCTTCCGCGACGATCTCTACTATCGCCTGAACGTGGTGCAGATTCTCGTCCCGGCCCTGCGCGAACGGCCCGAGGAAATTCCGCTCCTGGCGCACTACTTCGCCGAGCGCTACGCAAGGCTCTTCCAGCACGAGGGATTTGCCTTGCCCGAGGAGACGGTGCAGCGCCTGGTGCGCTATCGCTATCCCGGCAATGTGCGAGAGCTCGAGAACATCGTGAAGCGCATGATCGTCCTCGGCGACTCGCAGCTCACCCGCGCCCCCTGGCCAGGCGAGCTCGTCGACGCCAAGCCCGAGAGCGCAGCGCCGCCGCCCGTCAGGGTCCGGATCGCCCTGAAGGACATCTCGCGGAAGGCGGCCCAGGCGGCCGAACGGCAGGCCATCCTCGACGCGCTCGAAGAGACACAGTGGAACCGGATGCGCGCCGCCAAGCTGCTCAAGATCAGCTATCGCGCCCTCCTCTACAAGATCAAGGATGCCGCCCTCGTCCCGGATGGACCCTCGTCGAGTCCTGCATGAGAGACGATCTCGCGCGCATCGCGGACGAGGACGAATCCCCGCAGAAGGGGCTGGCCGTCGAGCGGCTCCGCGCCGCCTGGGAGCGGCGGCGGTGGCTCGCCGTGGTGATCTTCGCCTTGCCCTTCGTGGCCGCGGTGAGCGCCATCTTCTCCCTGCCGACCTTCTATCGCTCCACGGCCCTTGTGCTCATCGACCGGCAGCAGGTGCCGGAAGCGTTCGTTCGGCCGACGGTGACGAGCGAGCTCGAGACCCGGTTGCAGTCGATCAGCCAAGAGGCCCTCAGCCGCGCCCGGCTCGAGAACCTCATCAGCCAGTTCGGCCTCTATCCGGGCCTGCGCAAGCAGGCCGAGAGCGAGGAAGTCGTTGAACGGATGCGCAAGGACATCAAGCTCGAGCTCAGGTCCACCCTGTCCAAGGACGGGCGTCCCAGTGCCACCACGGCGTTCGCGCTCTCCTACCAAGGGCCCGACGCGCAGACGGTCGCGGCGGTGACGAACGCGCTCGTGTCGTTCTACATCGAGGAGAACCTCAAGGCGCGGACGCGCCAGGCCACGGGGACCGCGGACTTTCTGAAGACGCAACTCGCGGACACACGGCGGCGGCTCGACGACCTCGAGACGCGCGTGACGGACTTCCGGAGACGCAATCTGGGCGAGCTGCCTCAGCAGATGCCGGCCAACCTCGTGGCCATGGAAAACCTCAATACCCAGCTGCGCCTCAATAGCGACAGCCAGGTCCGCGCGACGGAGCGCCTGAACTCGCTCACCGCGCTCCTCGCGGAGGCTTCGACGTCGCCCCAGGCTCTCGGGGCCACCCCCGGGGCCCCGCCCATCGGCGAGCCGCGCTCGGTGCGCCTGGTCCGCCTCCGCCAGGAGCTCGCCGCGGCGCGCAGTCGGTACACGGAGCAGCATCCCTCCGTGGCCCGGCTCAAGGCGGAGCTCGCGGCCACGGAGGCGGAAGCGCCGGAGACCGCCGAGGACAAAGCCGCCGACAACCTCGTCGCGAGTCCCTATGTCCTGCGCCTGCGGGAGTCCCTGCATGCCGCCGAATCCGAGATCAAGGTCTTGAAGGCCGAAGAGCAGCGGCTGCGCGGCGCCATCGCCACCTATCAGGCGCGGCTCGAGAACACCCCGAAGCGCGAGCAGGAGTTCCAGGATCTCTCCCGCGACTACGAATCGACGAAGCAGCTCTACGACTCCCTCTCCAAGCGACACGAGGAGGCGCAGCTCGCGGAGAGCATGGAACAGCGTCAGAAGGGTGAGCAGTTCCGCATCCTCGATCAGGCGCTCCCCTCTCTCATCCCGGCGGCTCCGAATCGCCTCCGGCTCCTCGTGGTCTCGCTCGTCCTGTCACTCGGCCTCGCCGGCGGCGCGGTCATGCTGGCCGAGCTCTTCGACACGTCGTTCCACTCCGTACACGAGCTCCGCCAGTTCACGACGGTGCCGGTGGTCGCGAGCATTCCCCGGATCGTCACCGAGTCCGACCGGCGACAGCGCAAGGAGCACTTCCGTCTGGCGGCCACGGGCGTGATGCTCGGGCTGATCCTCGTGGCGGGTGCCTCCTACTTCATTGGCCACGGCAACGAGCAGCTCGTCCAAGTTCTCTCGCGGGACGGTGGCTGAGGCGGCGATGTCGAGCGAACTCGCCTTCTTCGGGTTCACAGAAAGGCCCTTCAACCAGAGCCCCGACCCGCGCTTCCTGCACATGACGCCCGGGCACCGGGAGGCGCTGGCCCATCTGGTCTACGGCGTCCAGGAGCGGAAAGGGTTCATCGTGTTGACCGGAGAGGTCGGCACGGGCAAGACCACCCTGGTCCAGGCGCTCCTGCGGAGGCTCGATGAGGGCACGGCGGTGGCGTACGTGACCAACTCGCTCCTGCCCTTCGAGAGCATCCTGGAATATGCCTTCGAGGATCTCGGCATCGCCAAGCCCGGCGAGTCGTACGCCCAGCGGCTCTTCGCGCTCCAGCACTTCCTCATCGAGCGCAGCCGGGCCGGACAGAACACCGTGCTCATCATCGACGAAGCCCAGAATCTGGAGGCCTCTACGCTCGAGCAGATCAGGCTCCTGTCCAACTTCGAGACGGCATCCGAGAAGATCCTGCAAATCATCCTGGCCGGTCAGCCCGAGCTGCGCGACCGGCTCAATCTCCCCGCGCTCCGGCAGCTGAAGCAGCGCATCGCCCTCCGGGCGACCATTCCTCCCCTGTCCGGCGAGGACACGCGCGACTACATCCAGACGCGACTCCGGGTGGCGGGGGCGCGGGATCTCGACCTGTTCACGGCGAGCGCGATCGAGGCGATCGCCAAGTACACGGGCGGGATTCCCCGCGTCGTGAACACGGTGTGCGACCACTGCCTGACCGTCGCCTACGCGGACCAGATCCGTCGCATCGATCGCGACGTGGTCAAGGAAGCCGTGACCTACCTCGAGGACGGCGCGCAACCGAGCGAGGCGGCTGGGCATGGTCGTTCCGCCCCTGCGAGGTCAGGGGCACCCGGCGGTGCCGAGAAGGGGGTGGATACGCATCTCTCCCGGAGGCGGTTTCTCCACGGCGGCCGCGTGGCTCCCTCGGCGCTGGGCCTGGCGGCCCTCGCGGGCGCGGCGGGGATGCTCGTGCTCGACTTCTTTGCGAGCGGCACCCACTTCATCGAACAGGCCACGCGCTGGGTCCTGGGGCTCGTCGGCCGATGAACATCCTGATGCTCGCGCACTGGCTGCCCATGCCCGGCCGGCCCCAGGAGACCCGCCGGGAGTACCGGTTCGCCCGCCGGCTCCTCAAGGATCACCGGCTCACGCTCGCGTTCGTGGCAGAAGAGCAGGACCTCGCCGGACGGGTCTCGGCCCTGCGGGACGAGTTCGGCGACGTCGAGTTCGCGATGCTCCCGCGCGGGTGGGCAACTCTGGCCGCGGCGGCGCGGGCGGTCACGGGTGAGTCGGGATCCATCGCGTACTTTCGCTCGGAGGCGCTGCGTGCCCGGCTCGCCCAGCGCCAGAGCGCGTCGCCCTACGACGTCGTATACGTCTCCTCTTCCAGCATGATGCCGTATGCCGTCGAGCTGGACTCCCGCCTGCCCGTGGTAGTGGACTTCGGCGAATTGGACTCGGAATGGTGGGCGCAGAAGGCCGAGGAGCGTCTCTTCCCCGCGGCCACCTTTTTCCGAACGGAGGCTGCGCGTCTCCGCCTATGCGAAGCCGCGGCCGCGCGCCGCGCCGTCCGCAGCATCGCGGCGAGCCCGCGCGCCGCCGGGGTGCTCGCGGCCCACGTTCCGGACGTCGTCATCGACGTGGTACCTGACGGAGTCGACCAGGACTACTTCGGCACGGCCTCGAAGGCCTCCTCCTCCGGGAGCACGGTGGCGATCGTGGGCACCCTCGACGGCTCCGAGTCCGTGGAGGCGCTCGCCCGCTTCTGCCTCACCACGGTGCCGAGCGTGCGGGCGGCCCTGCCCGACGTGCGTTTCCTCGTGGCGAGCCGCAGCATTCCGGCGTCGGCCGAGCGTCTGGCGGACATCGCCGGAATCGAGAACGCCGGGCCCGTCGACGACATCCGCTCGCTGCTCCGTGAAGCGTCGGTGGCGGTGGCCGCCCTGCCAGCCACCGGAGGCTTGCCCGTCGCCATCGTCGAGGCCATGCTCAGCGGCCTCCCCGTGGTGGCCACTCAGGCCGCCGCCGAAGGGCTCGGCGCCGTAGCCGGGCGTGACCTCGAGGTGGCCGACAATCCGATGGCCTTTGCTCGTCAGGTGATCGAGTTGCTCGGGAGCACGGAACGCAGCGCGGCCCTCGCGGCGCGCGGCCAGACCTTCGCACGAGCGCGTCACTCGTGGGAAGCCTCGACCGCCCGCATGCTGGAGTTGATCGAGATCAGCGCTTCGTCGCGGGGGGCCGCGCTCGATCCGCTCGAGACGTTTCGGGGTCAGGCGCTGGCCCCAGACGGCAAGGCTCTCGCGGCGCGCCCATGAGCAAGTTCTTCAAGGCCCTCGAGCAGGCCCAGCGCGACCGGCAGACTTCGCCCTCGCGCGAGCCAATTCCGCCGGTCGCTCCTGCACCGGTTCCGCCTGCGCCGGTTGCATCTGCGCGAGTCGAGCCGGCGCCGCGTGGCCCATCGTTCCCGCGTCCCGACCGAGTCCCGGATCCGACGCCGCGTGTGGAGGCCCCGCTCGGACCGTCGCAAGGCGTGGATGAGCACCTCGTGAGTCTGCTCACGCCCGCCGCGTTCGAGGCCGAGCAGTACAGATCCCTCCGCTTGACCGTGGAGCAGATGCGCCGGAAGACTCCCCTGCAGGTGATCGCGGTGACCAGCGCCGCCGTCGGCGACGGCAAGAGCACCACGGCCATCAACCTGGCGGGCGCCCTGGCCCAGTCGAGAGACGCCAACATCCTCCTGGTCGACGCCGACCTTCGCCGCCCCGCCTTGGGACGTCTCCTCGGCATCGGCCACACGGGAAGCCCCGGGCTCGTCAACGGCATCACGAATGCCGCCATCGGGCTCGAGCAGCTCATCGAACGCCGACCCCCGTTCAACCTGGCGATCATCCGCGCGGGCGCCACGCCGCCGAGCCCATACGAGATCCTCAAATCACCGAGGCTCGGCGAGCTCCTCGACCAGGCGCGCGAGCGCTTCGACTACATCATCGTGGACTGCCCCCCCCTGGTTCCGGTGCAGGACTGCCGAGTCATCGGACAGTGGATGGACGGCTTCCTCCTGGTCGTGCAGGCCCATCACACCCCCAGGCGGATGGTCGAGGAGGCGCTGAACGTCATCGATACGTCCAAGATGATCGGCCTCGTGTTCAACGCGGACGACCACATGGTATCCGGCTTCAACTCGCGTTACTACGCGGGGTACTATGCCCGCCCCGCCCCCGAATCGGCCAACGGACACCCCGCGGGTCGCCTGCGCAGCGTGATGAAGAAGGCAGGGGAATCGCTCCGCCGGACCCGTCGCTCGCAATGACCGCAGCCATTTCGATCTTCTGGGCATCGGGCTTTCTCATCGCCTATACCTATGTTCTCTACCCGATGCTGCTCTTCTTCGCCTCCGCCGTCGTCCAGGCCGCGCGGGACTGGCAGTACCTCAACTCGCGTCGTGACCGCCGGCGCGCCGCGATCCCGCAGGACGCGCCGCCGCGGATCACCCTGATCGTCCCCGCGCACAACGAAGAGCAGCGTCTCCCCGACAAGATCGCCAACATCCGCTCGCTCGACTATCCGGCCGACCGCCTCCACGTGATCTTCGTCTCGGACGGCTCGACCGATGACACCAACGACATCCTGAGCGCGGCGAAGGACGAGAACATCGACGTGGTCCTGTTGCCCGACCGGCAAGGCAAGGCCACCGCTCTGAATGAAGCGGTGGCGCGGGCCAACTCCGACATCCTGGTCTTCTCGGATGCCGCGACCTTGTTCGCCCGGGACGCTTTGCGGAAGCTGGTGCGCCACTTCGTGCACCCCGACGTGGGCGTGGTCTGCGGCGCGCTGCAGTTCCAGGGCACGCGCGAGTCTGACGAGACCGAGGGCACCTACTGGAAGTACGAGTGCATGCTGCGGCTCCTCGAGTCCCGCATGGGGATCAACCTCCAGGCCAGCGGGGCCATCTACGCCCTGCGGCGCTCGTGCTACGTGCCCCTCCATCGCACAGTGCTCCTGGACGACTTCGTCATTCCGATGCAGGCGAGGAGTCTGGGTTACCGCGTCGTCCACGATCCCGAGGCGGTGGCCATCGATTTTGCCGCGCCGTCGGTGGAAGGCGAGTTCACCCGTCGGGTGCGCCTCGCGGTGGGATCGTTCCGTCAGCTCCGGCACTTCATCGGCATGCACCTGGATCCGGCCACGTACCTGGCGTTCCTCTCGCACAAGGTGCTGCGCTGGATCCTCCCCTTCTCGATGATCGGGCTCCTCGCAAGCAACTGGGCCCTCTGGGAGAGCCCGTTTTACCGCACCATCATGGTCGCCCAGCTCGGCTTCTACGGCTGGGCGGCCGCGGGCTTCGTGCTTCGCAAGTCCCTGAGCCGCATCCGCTTCGCCCTGCTCGGCTACTACCTGGTCGCCATCCATCTGGCCTTTCTCGTGGGGCTTGTCCGCTTCCTCTTTGCACGCCAGGAGGGTACCTGGCAGCAGGTGGGGTGACCCTCACCCTCGTGTTTTCGCTCGCCGAAGTGCCGCGCAGAAAGATCCACCTGTCACGAGCCCAACGGTTCGTTGTCACGCTGCCGAATCGCTGACGGGCGGCGGCCGCCCACCGGCTGAGGTCGACCGATCGGATCCCGCGATAGCCTCATGTTTTCCGGCGCGTAGGAGACGCGGGGTCGCTGCCCGGACGGTCGGCCTGGATCTCGCATATCGAGCGCTCGCACAGCGTGGAGACCCCTTCTCGACAAGGGCAAGCTCGCGGCGACGCGGGTACGCAAAGCCCAAGGGTCAGGCAGCGGGCCTGACAGCCGGGCTACCGAAGGAAGGGCGACCAGACTCGCCAGGGAATCGGTGGTCTTCCGCAACCGAAAAGGACCACCGTGATCCCTTCGAAGCGGCCTCGGCGCTCGGGTGGACGGCTGTGTATCCGGCAGACCCTTTCGATCTTCGCCCTCGCCCTCGCGACGCTGGGCGGTGTTGCCGTGGCAGAGGCGCAGCAGCTCAACCTTTCCTGGACTGACAACTCGGGTGGTCAGGCTGGGTTCATCATTCAGCGATCCACTGGCCCTTCCGGCCCCTACACGCAGATCGCTCAGACGCCTCCCGGCTCGCAGTCGTACACGGACACGACCGTCGTGCTGGGCCAGACCTACTGCTACCAGGTTGCCGCCTTCACCAATGGCGGCATGTCCGCTTTCTCCAACCTTGCCTGCGGCGCTCCTGCCGGCGGTTTCACGGTCTCGGTCACCAAGGCCGGACCCGGATTCGGAACCGTGACGAGCAGCCCGGCTGGGATCAATTGCGGCGCCACGTGCACCTCGTCCTACCTGTCGGGCAAGGTCGTGACGCTGACCGCCTCGCCATCAGCCGGCTCGAGCTTCTCGGGCTGGTCCGGAGGCGCCTGCGGCGGCACGGGACAGTGCACGATCGCCGGGAACAGTTCGGCCACGGTCACGGCAACCTTTGCAGCAGCGAACCCGGTCACGATCACTTCGGTGGCGCCGGGCCAGGGAACCGCAGGGACGGCGGTGCCCGTCACCATCACCGGGTCGGGATTCGCCACGGGGGCGTCGGTCAGCCTCTCGGGAAGCGGCGTCACGGCCGGTAACGTCAACGTGACGTCCGCCACGCAGATCACCGCGACATTGACGGTAGCGAGCAGTGCCGCGGCGGGGGCCCAAGATCTCGTCGTGACCAACCCCGGGGGCGGAGCAGGCACGCTGACGGGCGGATTCACTGTCGCCGCTTCCGCACCCGCAACGCTGACCCTCGCCTACAACGGCACTCTCCGTGATCGCGTCGGTCAGGGCAACACGGCGCTCGGGCCCGATGGGACACCGGATGGCACGATGACCGTCACCCTCAGCGCAGCTGGTGGGCGCACGGTGACCGGCTTGCGCCTCGACAGCACGGGCCCCGGTACCTGGGATACCAGCAGCAGCAATCCCTGGTGGGTCCTCGGCGTGGCCACCTCGCTGGACGGCCCGCTCCTCAACGCCTCCGGCTCCATGGCCGTCAACTTCCCCGTGGCCGACGGCGGCTCTTTCGTCCTCTTCGCCTCCGATCATCCGAACATGGAGTTCATCCCCGGCCGCACCCTCACCCTCACCGCCACCTTCTCCGACGGGTCGACCGCCACCGCCTCGACCACGGTCGTGGCGCCCCCATCCGCAGCCGCAACCACCCTCTCCCTCGCCTACAACGGCACGCTGCGGGATCGCGTGGGCCAGGGCAACACGGCGCTCGGCGCGGACGGGGCTCTGGACGGCACGCTGACCGTGACGCTCAGCGCGAGCGGCGGACGTACCGTGACCGGCTTGCGCCTCGACAGCACGGGCCCCGGTACCTGGGATACCAGCAGCGGCAGTCCCTGGTGGGTCCTCGGCGTGGCCACCTCGCTGGACGGCCCGCTCCTCAACGCCTCCGGCTCCATGGCCGTCAACTTCCCCGTGGCCGACGGCGGCTCTTTCGTCCTCTTCGCCTCCGATCACCCGAACATGGAGTTCATCCCCGGCCGCACCCTCACCGTCACCGCCACCTTCTCCGACGGCACGACGGCCACCGCCTCGACCACGGTGGCGACACCGCCACCCGCGACGCTCTCGCTCGTATACAATGGCAAGATCCGCGATCGGGTCGGGGGCGGCAACACGGCACTCGGGTCGGACGGATCGCTGGACGGCACGTTCACGGCAACCCTCAGCGCGAGCGGCGGGCGCACCATCACCGGCCTGCGCCTCGACAGTGACGCGCCCGGTTCCTGGGACACCTCGAGCGCGAGCGTCTGGTGGGTGCTCGGGGTGGCGCCCAGTTTCGACGGCGCCCTGCTCAACGCCGCGGGTTCCATGGCCGTGAGCTTCTCCGTCGCCGACGGTGGCACCTTCGTCGTCTTCGCTTCCGACTATCTGGCCGGGGAGTTCGTCTCCGGCCGCAAGCTGATGCTCACGGCCACTTTCTCGGACGGCTCGACCGCGGTCGCCGTCACCACCGCGCCCTAGATTCGGACGCTGCGCTAGCATGTGTCCACATTGCCTGGGATCAGAAGAAAAAGCCTCTGGGGGACACCGATGACGACACGGTTGCGGATGTGCAGGAATCGCCCGGAACCCGACTCGCCTGGCGGGCGGACCCGAGCGCACGTACGAGGCGCCCTTGCGGCTCTTGCCGCGGCCACCTTCGCGCTCCTGTCCCCTCCGCCCGCGGCGGCGCAGCTGAATTTCTCGCTGACCGCTGTCGGACCCCAGAACGTGGCCCAGGGCCGTTCCCTCTACGTTGCCGTCACAGCGACCCTCCTGAGCGGCACCTCGCCCACGTCGATCCCCATCACCGTCTCTGGACTGCCCAGCGGAGCCACGGTCTCCTTTCCGGACATCGGCGGCGGCTCGAACGTCATGTGGTCGCTGCCGACGGCGACGACGGTCCAGATCAACACGCAGGCCACGACGCCCCTCGGATCGTCTACCCTCACGGTCACGGTCACGGCGGGCTCCGTCAGCCGCAGCGTGACCTTCCCGATGACCGTCACTGCGCCTCCCACCCCCCTGTCACGTCAGGTCTATGCCACGCCCACCACGGCTCCGCAGCTGGATGCGTGGAAGGCGAACATGACGCAAATCGGCCAGTCCATGTGCGCCCAGTTCGCGAATCAGACCCTCACGATGGACCAGAAGCTCAACCTGGTCTTCTACGATGCCCAGCGCGTCTTCTACAACATCCGCGACTACACCGGCGCGGGATCCTGGGACTCCTGTGCCCTGAGCGCGCAAGCCGTGTATCGCGACAGCTACGTGGTGCCCAATGGGGGGAAGGTTCCTGGCTACTTCGACTTCCCGCACGGGATCTATCAGAGCTACCTCCGCGCCGGCGACGCGAGCTCGAAGGCCGCGCTCGTGTCCCTGTCGCGGAATGCCGCATTCGGCACCGGCTCGGTGGGCGGTGTCTATGCGATGGTGAGCCCGGCCGTGAGCCGCGAGGTCGCGTTCAATCTCTCGGCCTACCTGCTCGCGCGCGCCGTCGGGGAGCCGTCGAGCCCGATCGGGGAAGCGTACGTCGAGCTCGCGCTCGGCCACATCGATCAGTGGTTCGTGGCCAAGAACTACCGCGTCACGGGCGGCGACGTGCCGGCCGCCGCGCTCGGGCAATTCTATACGCAGCCCTTCATGGTGGGGTTGACGGCGGAAGCTCTCATTCAGTTCTACGAAACGAGATCCCAGGATCCTCGCATTCCCGCGGCCATCAAGGTTGCCATGGACTGGCTCTGGGCGAACGCATGGGACGCCTCGACGCAGTCCTTCTGGTACGAGCTGTATGGGCCGGCTCTCGGGCCGCTCCAGCCCGGCAGCCCTGCGGGCTCGCCGGACCTGAGCCTGCTCATCGCTCCTGCTTTCGCATGGGTGTACAAGCAGACCGGAGATCCCGTCTATCGCGATCGTGCCGACGCAATTTTTGCCGGGGGCGTCGCCCGCGGCTGCGCATCGTGCGACGGCAAGCATTTCAATCAACAATACCGGTGGAGCTTCGACTACCTGAAGTGGCGCAATCCAACGGCGGTGGCCGCGCCGACCGGGCTCAGCGTCCGCTGACCAGCGCAGGCTTTGCGCAGTGGCCTGCGCCCGCATGACTTTGCTCCAGGCGGATGGACGGTTTGCGGTAACCTAGGGCAAGGCTCGCCCCGAGGCTGCGCACGTCACGGGGACCGCGGCCGATCCTCTGCCATGGCGGTCACGTGCACCGGACATCTGCGGCCCGTACCTATGCCGTCCGCGTCGTCACCACCCGTGACGATCTCGCGGCGCTCGCCCCCGAGCTCGATGCGCTCGCCTTGGAAAGCATCGAGCCGAACGTTTTCTACGAGTCGTGGATGCTGCAGGCTGGCCTGGCCCGGCTGCCCGCCGCCGCCGCGCGAATCGCCGTGGTCCGCCATCAGTCCGGCGCGCTCGTGGGCCTCTTTCCCTTCGAGCTCATCCGGCGATTTCAGGGGCTCCCTCTTCCCGCCTTGCGGCTGTGGCGGCACGACTACTGCTTTCTCTGCACGCCTCTCGTCCATCGGGCACATGCCGAGCCCACGGTGCAGGCTCTTCTCGATTGGGTCGAATCCGGCGGCTCGCCGGCCCGCTTTCTGGATCTGGACCTCGTGACGTCGGCCGCTCCCTTCGCCGACTTGCTGACGCGGGAGCTGGGGCGCCGCCCTGCCTGGGTGCAGTACCGCCGCACGTACCAGCGCGCCATGTTCCTGGCCGACTCGGACAGCCGGGCAGGAATCTCGGCGAAGCACAGCAAAGAGATGCGACGGCTCGAGCGCAGGCTCGCGGAAGCCGGGCGCGTCGCCTATCGCGTCGCCGCTCCCGACGAGCCGGTCGAGCCCTGGCTGGAAGCCTTCCTCGCGCTCGAAGCGAGCGGATGGAAGGGACGGGCGGGTACCGCGCTCGCCTCCGTCTCTCACACGCGACAGTTCTTCCTCGACATCGCGACGGAGGCCGCGCGCCGGCGAAGGCTGCAGCTGCTGGCCCTCGAGCTCGATGGGGCGCCGATCGCGATGAAATGCAACCTCCTCGCGGGCAACGGCGCCTTCGCGTTCAAGATCGCCTTCGACGACCGATTTGCCCGGTACTCCCCCGGGATGCTGCTCGAGCTCTTCACCATGCGTCATCTCGCCACCGCGCATCCGGAGATCCGCTGGATGGACTCGTGCGCCGACCGCTCGCACTTCATGATCAACCGGCTGTGGAGGGGCCGTCGGGACATGGGCACCATCTGGATCGCCCCGGGCGGCGTGGCGGGGCTGATGCTGCGCTGCTGGCCCCACTACCATCGGCTGAGCCGGCTCGTTCGCCGGCTGCGACAGCGCGCGGCCTAGCGGGCATCCGCGACATGCTTCCCTCGGCTCCCGCGCCCCACGACGGCCGTCTTCCTGCCCCTTCCTGGCTCTCTCTCGACCCGCGGGCCCGCCAGCAGTTCGATAAGAGCCCGTTCACCATCGGGCATCGCCTCGCCGAGCAGCCGCTGCTCACACTACCGGCCCTGATCGAGCTGGCGCGCCATCTGCCCGCCGACTCCGTCGAATACAATGCCGGCGACCTGCCCCTGAACCAGGACCCTGCCCTCACGCCCCGTACGGGCCTGTCGATTCAGGACACCCTGCGGGATATCGAAACCTG
>DATKMD010000080.1:0-5636 GCA_035542075.1 Thermoanaerobaculaceae bacterium | reverse complement strand
GAATCTAGTCGAAAGGAGTATAGGGAGGCCGAGGCTTCGACATCTATGACCTAAGTCACATCGCGACCTTGCTCCGGCGTGCTCACCAAGTCCCCGCGAGCCAGAGCCGCCAGCAGCGCCGCGTCCCGGATCACGATCCGGGCGCGCTTCCGCGTGATCACCCCCCGCGCCTCGAGTTGCGAGAACGCTCGCGCGACGAGCTCCCGCACCGTGCCGAGTCGCGCCGCGAGCTGCTCCTGCGTGAGAGCGAGGTCCACCGCGAGGCCTGCGGCCACCGGGCGTCCTGACTCACCGGCCGCGGTGACGATATAGTGCGCGAGCCGCTCGTGCACCGGGCGGAACGCAAGACTACCCGCCATGTCGGCGAAGCGGCGCACACGCCGCGCCATGGTCTCCAGCAACGAAACGGCAATCGCGGGGTGCCGCCGCAGAAGAGCGATCACTTCCGCCCTCGGAACGAAGAGCGCCCGCGTAGGCACCGCCGCAACGGCCGAGGCGACGTATCCCCCATGGTCGAATAGCGGGGCCTCGCCGAGCGTTGCCCCGGGACCCTCGGTGTGGAGGACCTGCTCTCGCCCCCGGGGCGAGAGCTGGCGCAGCTCGACGCGGCCTGCCACCAGGAGGTAGAGGCCACGGCATGGCTCTCCCTCCGCGAAGAGCACCTCGCCCGCCTCAAGGGTGCGCTGCCTGCATCGCCCGAGCAGCTGCCGCCGCTCGGCCGCAGGCAGGAGGCGGAAGTGGGCCGCCCGACCGAGCGGATCCCAGCGGGTGTCGCCTTCGGGCTTGGCCATCGCCCTCCTGGGGGTCAGCCGGCCCTTGCGCTTGGCCGTGGACGTCATAGCCTGACGGTATCATCGGCCTAAGATCGGCAAACAAAACCGCTTGACCTTGCCCCACGGGACAGGGTCTACGCTGCCACCATGGCACGCGATGGTCTGCCGATCGGTGAAGAGCGAGTAAGTCGGAAGGCTCTCCGTCTGTACGTCCCGCTTGGGCGTCCGAACCTCTCCGGTCCACGCCTCATTCCATCCTGAGCGCTGAGAGGATCGGACGCTTTGCCTGATCCAGGATGAGCGCAAACGCCATCGTGGCGACCGCCACGACGAGCATCCGGGGCCACGCCAGGGGCGCCATCAGCGTACCGGACAGCGCCAGCGCCGAGACGAGGGCCACATCCACCGCGGACGACGCGAACACCCACCCGCTGGGCCTCGATCCCCACATCCGGCCCCGCTCTCTCAGCACGTAGAGCAGGGCCTGGTTGCCTAGAACCAGGGTCACGAACGTGAGCGTCTGCAGCTCTTCCGTCCCGAGGCGTCCCCACAAACCCACCCCCAGCATCGCCGTGGAGAACCCGAGCTTGCACACCCCGAGGAGCAGCGCCGCCGCGGTGATGCGCTGCATGGGCCAGACGCTCGGCCGCGGTGCGAGGCTGGCCCGATCCGTCGTGAGCGACATGGAGAGGAAGTCGTTCGTCAGCAGCATCAACACCATGAGGACCGGCGTCATGACCGGGTGGCCGGTGATGCCGAGCCCGATCCCGAGCAGGAGGACGATCTCGGTCTTCTTTACCAGCATGTTGAGCGTGTACGTCAGCAGTCGCCGAAACGCGATCCGCCCTTCCCGGACCGCGAACACGATGCCGGACAGCCCCGGCTCGGTCAGCACCATGCCCGCCGCCGCCTTCGCCACGTCCGTCGCCGACGCCACCGCGATCCCTATCTGCGCCTGCCGCAGCGCCGGCGCGTCGTTCGCGCCATCGCCGCACATGCCGACCACGTGACCTCCCTGCTGGAGCGCCATCACCAGGCGGTATTTCTCTTCGGGCACCACGCGGGCAAACACCCCGAACTCGCCGCCGTTCAGCGTCTCGGACAGCCGTTCGGGCGGACACACCGCGCCTGCGATGCCGACCTGGCCGGCGATGGCGGCTGCGGTGACCGCGGAGTCACCGGTCACCATCACCGTCCGCACGCCCAGGTCGCGCAGCGCCGCGATCAGCTCCGCCGAGTCCTCGCGCGGGGGGTCGCTGAATGCGACGAGGCCGGCGAGCCGAAGCGTGGCGGGCGGCCCCGCGGCGACCGCGATGACCCGATGGCCGAGCGCGGCCAACGCATCCAGGCGACCCTGGGCATCCGCCGGCATCTCCGCGACCCTGGCGATCGCCTGGAACGCTCCCTTGGCGATCCGAATCTCGGCTCCGCTGTCGTCCACCGCAGTGGCTTCCGCGAACCGGGTCGCCGGGTCGAACGGCACGAAGCGAACCAGCCGTTCCGTGGCGTCGGCACGTCGCGCGCCCGCGGCAGCCCGTCGGATGCTCGCGTCGATCGGATCCTGGTCGCTCTCGGAGCTGGCCAGCGCCGCGAGCGTCAGCACCCGTTCCCGGTCGAGCCCCGCCAGCGCCAACACCTCGGTGACTTCCAGCGCGTTACGCGTCAGGGTGCCCGTCTTGTCCGCACACAGGACGTCCATGGCCGCGGCCTCGTGCGCCGCGGTCAGCCGTGTGAGCAGCACGCCACGCCGGCTCAGGATCTGGGCTCCGATCGCCGCCGAGAGAGTAAAAGTCATCGGCAGCGCCACCGGAATCGAGGCCAGCAGCGCGGTGAGGGCCAAGCCCACGAGGTCGGCAGTCGAAATCGCGATGGCGTGGGCATACACAACGATGAGCACTGCGAGAGCACCGTTCACCACCGCGAGCTTCCGCACCACTCCGAAGATGGCCCGCTGTTCGGTGCTGACTGCGCCGGCCACCCGAACCAGCTCGGCCGCCCGCCCGAAGTACGTCCTCGATCCGGTGGCGGTGACCTCGGCGAGCGCTTGGCCGCGCCGAACCAGGGAGCCTGCGTACGTCTGATCGGCGGCCTCGGCATCGATCGGCACGGACTCGCCGGTAAGCATCGACTGGTCGACCATCACGGATCCCGACACGATGCGCGCGTCGGCAGGGACCACGGCCCCGAGCGTCAGCCGGATCAGGTCGCCGGGCACCAGATCCGCGGCCGCGCGCTTCGTCCAGATGCCATCACGGCGCACCAGGGCGGTGGGGGCAAGCCGCTTCTTGAGCGCGGCGAGTGCGGCTGTGGCTCGGCTCTCCTGCAGGAGGCCGAGCGTGGCATTGAACGCGAGCAGGCCCCCGATGACCGCCGCCTCCAGGTACTTGCCGAGGCCGATCTGGATGACGATCGCGGCTTCCAGCAGCCACGAGATCGGGGCCCAGAGCTTTGCCAGTGCAGCGCGCCAGGGTGAGGACGTCTCCGCGGCGATGACGTTCGGGCCGAACTCCGCGAGCCGGCGCCGGCCCTCGTCAGCCGTCAAGCCGGCCAGCGTGTCTGTTGCGGAGGGGATCGGGGCGGACAAGACCTGGGCTTACCCTCTCAGTGCTGCGTGCGGAGCGGCTAGGCCGCCGCTCCAACGCGGACGGGCTTGGAATCTACCCCCTTCGCCATCCGGCCCACAGCGGGATCCCGGCGTCATCCCGGAGCTTGAGAACCTCGTCGCCTTTCTTCACCTCGGCAGCGATGAGGACAGGCTGCCCCTGCATCGTGACGCGCGAGGCCTTGATCTCGATCTTGTCCTTCGGCTCGATCTTCACGTCCTGATTCTCCAGATACCACTGGGGACCGAGGTGCACCGAGACGTCACCCTTGTCCGTCTTCAGTACCAGGTGCACGCCACCGGACATCCCCCGCATGGGGGTGATCCGGTCCACCTTGACGACCTCGCCCGTCACGGTCTCGACCGTCTTGGGATCGTACATCCGGCCATAGGCGCTTCCTGGACCCCAGCCGCCGCTGCCCCGCCACTTCATGCCTTGGGCGAGCGCCCCGGGACCGAGGGGGAGGAGCAGGACCGCACAGACGGCGGCAATTGCGACGAGCTTTCTCATAGTGTGCCTCCTTGGCCTCAGGAGAGACCAACGCAGACAAACGCAAGCGGCGTGCCACGCGCGAACGACGTGAAATCGGAACGATGTCCGACATCCTTCCGGCGGAGTGGGGCATCGCTCGCCCCGAGCTGTGGCGCTCGCGCCTCGATCTGACTGCTGGGCACTGCGGGTCGAAGGCGGCCGGTCCGTCTGGGACACTCGTGCCACAGGCGCTCAGGCTTCGTCTGACTAAGTAGTGGATTCTCCACTCAGGAGGAGTGGCATCGCCGTTGCACCCGTGCCCATGCGGGCATCGTCTCGGCGTTCAGGAGGGGGTTATATCACTCGAGCGGTGGATGCGTGTGATCACGCCGGGCTTAGGCTCTGCGGCTGGCAGACGCACCATGTGCTCGATTCACTGTGGGAGCCGGCCTGAATGAGTGAAGCGCGCGAAATCGATCTTGCCCTTCTGATCGCCGATCTGTGTGGATACACGGCACTGACCGAAACACATGGCGCACTGAAAGCCTCCGAGACCGTTCTCCGCTTTGTGCACCTCGCGAAGTCGTGCCTTGATCCTGGCGTTTCGATTGTCGACAGCATCGGCGATGAAGTCTTCTGTTCTGGCGCTGACACCCTTGCGGTCGTGCGGACCGGGCTTCGCTTGCGTGAGGCGATCGAGCGCGAGCCCGACTTTCCGCGTGTGAGCATAGGAATCCACCGCGGGCCAATCGTGGAGCGAGAGGGACGGCTCTTTGGGGCGCCGATCAACTTGACGGCGCGCCTCGCGGCCCACGCGAGTGGCGGCCAGATCCTGTGCACAGAGCCGATTGCACGAGCGATCGGTACATCCGCTGGCGTCGAGCCTCGGCCGATCGGGAAGCAGCAGTTCAAGAACGTGACCTATGCCGTGCCGCTCTTCGAGCTCGTACGGGTGAGCGAGAAACCGGTGGCTACCACTACCGATCCCGTCTGCCGGATGCAGGTGGCGGTTGACGGCGCCGTCGCAACGATCGTCCACGAAGGGGTGGCCTACCGGTTCTGTTCTCCGGAATGTGCGCACTCGTTTTCGGACGGCCCTGGCCTGTACGTTGGCACGACGACCGCCGCGGGGCAGAGAGACAACCCGTAACGGACGCAGCAGTCCTGGAGAAGACTGGAGCCGGGGGCGGGAGTTGAACCCGCGACCTACTGATTACGAATCCCTCGCCAGAGCCAACTCAGGGGGATCAAGAGAAGCCAACCGAGCAAAGTGACGGACCTTCCGCGTGAGGCGCGTGCGGGTAGTGCGCGCTAGACCGGCCACGTTTGGCACCAGCTTGGCACCAGAGCATAGATAGGATGAAGCCGGCTGACCTCCCCGCTTAACGTGGTGGCATAGACGGCCCCACAAGAGCACCCCGCGGTCAACGCCGCAGAAAGGGAGACACCAGCCCATGGCCCATGTTGGCATCGACGTGCACAAGAGGGAAAGCCAGATCTCGGGGACAACGCGGCGGATGAAGAGCGTGGTGGTGGATCCTTCCGCCTGCGACTGGGAGGACGACGCGCCCCTGAGACAGCCGTTCGCGCGCACCATCGTGTACGAGATGCACGTGCGGGGATTCACCCGACATCCGAGCTCGGGCGTTTTGCCCCGCACCAGGCCTACAGCTCCCGCCAGGATCCGCTCGGCCCGGTGGACGAGTTCCGCGACATGGTGAAGGCGCTGCACCGGGCGGGCATCGAGGTCATCCTCGACGTGGTCTTCAACCATACCGCGGAGGGAGAC
>DATKMD010000079.1:0-42568 GCA_035542075.1 Thermoanaerobaculaceae bacterium | reverse complement strand
ATCTTCACGGTGGTCCAGGCGGAGGCGCTCGCGGCGCTCGTCCGTGATGTGAAGGCCTACTGCGAGGACTGCGGTGAACACCTCAAGATGATCGTCTGGGGTGTCGAGGAAGTCGCGTGAGCCCAGCGCGTTACGTTCCGGCGGCACGCGTTGCATCGACCGCTTGCAGATCTATCACTCATTGGTTATACTTTCAAGCGGGAGGCCCGGTGCGACAGGGACCAGAACAGCTCCTCGGGAGGATCGCTGAGCGGCTCAAGGCGATGGCCGACCCGATGCGGTTGCAGATCCTGCACGTGTTGCAGGGCGGCGAACGGTGCGTGAACGACATCCTGGGACAGGTCGGTGGGAGTCAGGCCAACGTTTCGAAGCACCTCTCGGTGCTCCGCCAGGCCGGGCTGGTCGAGTGTCGCCGAGAGGGGGTCAACGTCTACTACCGGATCGAGGACCCGACAGTTTTTTCGATATGCGAGAGCGTATGCAACTCGCTGGAGCGCCAGGTCAACGCCGAGAAGCGGGAGATCGAGAAAGGGCGGGCCGCGATGCTCGCAGGCGACCGATGAACGGCTGGGGCGACGTCCTTCTGCCGCTGGGGTTCCTGGCTGCCTGGCTTGTCCTGCAGTGGGTGGTGCTGCCCAGGCTTGGTGTGCCGACCTGAGCGGTGCCGAACCCGGCCGGGGGCCGGGCACGGGCCGAAACGGATTCCGGCCGACGCGGCTGTGCGCCGTCCGGGCAGCCCGACGGCGCCGCGGGGGCGCCCGACCAGGGGCCCACGTCGAAGTAGGGGAGGTTGGGGATGGAACAAGTCGAGGAGAAGCGGCAAGCGGCACTTTGCCCGGGATGCGGCAAGGAGCTCAAACCGGTCCCCACGTGAGGGGCACTGCTCTGGCGGTGCCGGAGCTGCGGGTCGATCCACTCAACCGAGGAAGTCTTCCCCGAGGGCGTCCCAACGGAACTCTGGGGTTCCCTCTGGACGGGCTGCGGAGGGCACTGATGCCTCTGTACGAGTACACCTGCCGTGAGTGCGGCCGACGGTTCGAGGTCCTCCAGCGCGTGGGCGCGGATGGGACCGGTGTCACCTGTCCGGCGTGCGGGGCGAGCCACGTCTCCAAACAGTTCTCCACCTTTGCCAGCAACGTTGCCGGCGGCGCGGGGGCCGGGGGAGCGATGCCGTGCGGGGCCCCGAGCGCGTCGGCCTGTGGCAGCGGCGGCTTCACCTGAGCGAGCTGAGCGAGGCGCCCGGCGGGCGCCATCCAAGGCATGAAGGTCTGAAGGCGTGGAGGCTTGAGGGTACTGCCCCTCAACACATGCTCGTGGAACTGCTGAGGCAACATGCTCCTTCTCGAGCTTTGGGCTGGGGGGAGCGGAAGGCAGGCCTCGGGCGAAGCATCGAGGAGGATCAGAGTGAACGAGACCGTTGTTGCGTTCGAGGTGTTCTCTCCGCTCTCGTTCCCGGAAGCGGTGACGCGAGTGCGGGAGGAACTGGCGAAAGAGGGGTTCGGCGTCCTCACTGAGATCGACGTGCAGGCGACGATGAAGGCCAAGCTGGGGATCGAAGGGCAGCCGTACGTCATCCTGGGGGCCTGCAATCCGCCATCCGCGCACCGGGCGCTGACCGCCGCGCCCGAGGTCGGCGTGTTGCTGCCGTGCAACGTGACGGTGTCCGTCGAGGGGGGCAAGACCGTGGTGCGAGCGATGAACCCCGGCAGCGTGATGGGGATCATCGGCAACCGCGACCTGGAGCCGATCGGGGAGCACGTGGCCTCGGCCCTTCGCCGCGTCCTGGTGGCCTGCGAGAAAAAGGCCTGAAGCCCTGGGGGCTCGGAGGTGTGTCGGCTCAGGGATTCGAGCTCGAGTGGCAGGGAGGGAGCTACCCTTCAGGCCTGGTTGGGGGCAGGTACTCAGCCGGCTTCGCTGTGCTCCGCAACTTTGGTGTTGTAGTAGAACGTGATCGTGACGCCCTCGTGAAAGGTCCCGCCGAGGTCGGCCGGGAGCGGGGGCAGCGGCGAGGCGTTGAGGATGGCGTCTCGCGCCGCAAAGTCCATCGGGGGATGCCCCGACTCCCGCTCGATCTCGAGCCCGGTCACGCGCCCATCCCTCTCGATGAAGAAGTGGATTCGTACGACACCGGGAACCCCCATCTCCGCGATCTCCGGGATGTCCCAGTGGTACCGGATGCGGCGCAGCATCTCCGCGGCGTACGGGCCCCAGTCGTACCACTCGGTGTCGAACGACAGCGGGCCCAGGTCGACCTGGCCGCCACGGCGATTGGGCCAAGCGCCCCCTGATGATCCGAGCGCTCCGAACGTGGAGAGGCCCTTGAGGCCACCGCCCTGTTTCTGGCCGCTGCCGTCCTTTGGCACCATCAGCACGGCATCGGCACCCTTGTCGCCCAGCTTGAGCTTGTTGTCCGAGGATGCACCCTCGCGGCCCTTGTCATGCTCAGCCACCCGGTCCCCCGCCCCTTGGTCGGCCGGCTTGGCGACCACAAACGGCGGTGGCTCGACCCGGAGCTCGGGGGTGTTCCCGTGCGAGCCCGGCGTGAGCGCCGGCGCCCCTTCCCCGCCGTGAGCGCGCCGGTCGAGATCTGACGCGGGGGACTTGGGGCGTGAAGGTTTCTCAGCCGTCTTGTTCGGCATATCGACGATTTCGTAGAAGGGCGTGTTGTCTTCGGTCTTGAGCTTGGCCGCCAGCCTCTCCGAGGCGAGGATCTCGGACAGCAGGCTGTTCTCACGCACCTGGGAGAACAGCATCAGGTGGAGAAGCACCGAGACCACGAGCGCGATCAGCATCGGACGGTCGCGCAGCCGAATCGGCCGCGGCGACACCCGCTCGTCGAGGAGGAAGAGGACCGAAGGGTCGCTCCCCTGCGGCCACGGTGCCTCCTCCTCTTCCTTTTCGAGCAGTCGGTAGAACCGTGACGGCGAAGCCTCCAGCAGTTCCAGCTCCTGCTCGAGGGAGGGTTCCCGGTCGGGCACACCGAACATATCGGTGTGAATACTACAAGACCCGTGCCAATTCTGCACCCGCTCCGGTGGCGGTGGACCCACCCCGGCGTCATCCGGCGGCGCCAGTCTGTCGCGGGCGCTGCGAGCCGCGCTGGGGGCTCGTTGACCACCCGATCCGCGGGCAACATAATCGCGTGGTGACGGCGTTCAAGGCGTTCCTGGCGACCCCGGCCGGTCGTTTCGTCGGTGTGTACGCGTTGGTCCTCAGTCTTTCGTTTCTGGTGCTGGCCCTGAGGCCCGTCAACGACCGAATCGTGAACCCATACACGACCCTGGTGGCACGTGAGGCCAGGTTGGTCCTGAACCTGTTCGGCGAGGGGGCCACGGTCTCGAAACAGGTGCTCTCCTCACCGCGATTCTCGGTGTCGATCTTCAACGGCTGCAACGGCCTCGAGGCGATTCTCATTTTCGTCTCGGGGGTGATTGCGTTTCCGGCCCCGTGGCGCCGCAAGGTCCTCGGGATCGTGCTGGGCTTTGCGGCGATCCAGGTGTTCAACGTGGTGCGGGTGGTCTCCCTCTTCTACGTAGGGATCTTCAGGCCGCAGTGGTTCTCCGTCTCTCACATCTTCGTCTGGCAGTCGCTCGTGATCATCTTCAGCGTGGTTCTGTGGCTGGGTTGGGTGCGTACCTATGCCCTCGCGGGCGCCCGCCGCTGACATACGCACCTTCCTGAGGCGCCTCCCGCTGGCGCTGGCGGGTGCGGTCGTTCTGTGGGCACTCGCCCGGCCGATCTACGCCCACGCGCTGTGCGCCGCCACGCAGTTCCTGGCCCGTGTCGCGGAGGTCCCGCCGGCCTCTGCCGTCGTGCTGCAGGGCGACGATGCGCTGCTGGGAAGGACTGACATGCGCGCGGATTCGGGGTGGCTCAAGGTCCCCCTCGTACAGATTCACTTCAACCTGGTACCGTTCCTCGCTCTCGCGCTGGCCCTGCCGCGCCCGCTGGCCGGCGGGGGGTGGCGCAGACTGCTGCTGGCTCTCGCAGTCCTCGCGGCGTCGCACGTCCTCGCCCTGCTCTTTCAGCTCAAGTTCCTGGAGGCTTTCTCGATGGGGCCGTGGAGCCAGGCGAACTACTCCGACCTGGCCCGCAACGTGTACGGCACGCTCCGCTACTTCTTCGACATCCCGGTGACGTTTGCGCTCCCGCTCCTGCTCTGGATCGGCACCTACCCGCAGCAGGTCTTCGCGCTGGTCGGCCTGGGCGCCCCGGTCAGGCGCTAGCCCGGCGTTCGCCCGAGGGAGGCGCGGAGCTCCTCGGGGAGCACGGTGGGCCGGCCGCTGACTCGGTCCACCACGACGTGGCGGGTCTCACCCTCCGCGAGAACCGCTCCGTCGGGACCCTCGACGCGATACTCGAACACGACGCGCCGACTCGCAACCTCGCCGACGCGCACCCAGACGACGACCTGGTCGTCGTACCTCGCGGGGCGGCGGTAGCGGCACCTGAGCTCTCCGACCATCAGGAGCACGCCGCGACGTTCCCAGTCGATGTAGGGCACCCCCACCGCATGTGAGAGCGCGGTCCGCGCCACCTCGAACCAGACCGGGTAGACGGCGTGGTGCACCACGCCCATCGCGTCCGTCTCGGCGTAGCGGGCACGGACAGGCACCGCGAAGAACTCGCCTGGCACGGAGGTATTGTAGCGGTTCGAAGGAGCAGCCCGAGGGCGGGTCGGATTCCGTCCGGTCGAGGGTGCCGTGCTAGGCTTTCGGGAGCGAAGATGAGAACGCCGGATCCTCTGCTCCTGTGCGAGGACGAGCTGGGGCTCGTCACCGACCTGTACCAGCTCACGATGTTCGCGGCCTACCGCGAGAGCAGGAAGGGCGTGCGGGGCTGTTTCGAGCTCTGGTTCAGGGACCTCCCCCCTCAACGCAACTTCCTCCTGGCAGCGGGTCTGGAACCCGCGCTCGCGTACCTGCTTGCCCTGCGCTTCACCCCAGATCAGGTCGCGGCGCTGCGCACTCTCGAGAACTTCCGGGGGCTCGACGAGGGGTTCTTCACGGACCTGGCAGAGCTTCGATTCACGGGCGAGGTCTGGGGGATGCGTGAGGGCACGGTCGTCTTCGCTGGCGAGCCGGTGCTTCGCGTCGAGGCACCCATTGAGCAGGCGCAGCTCGTGGAGACCTACCTGCTTGCTGCGGTCTCCTTCTCGACGCTCGTGGCCTCGAAGGCCGCGCGGGTAAGGCTGGCGGCTCGGGAGCGGAACGTCGTGGACTTCGGTTCTCGCCGCGCTCACGGCCCACAGGCGGCTTGCTGGGCGGCGCGCGCTTCGTACCTGGCGGGGCTCGACGGCACCTCCAACGTGTGGGCCGGCTGCCGCCTGGGCGTGCCGGTCTCGGGGACGATGGCGCACTCGTTCGTGCTCTCGTTCTCGGGCGAGGAGGAGGCCTTCAGGGCGTACTCGAAGACGTTTCCGGACCGCACCGTCCTGCTGGTCGACACGTTCGACACCCTTGCGGCCGTCGAGCGTGCCTCCCAGGATCCGGAGCTGCGGTTCGTCGCGGTCCGCCTGGACAGCGGCGACATCGTGGCGCTTTCCTCGGCGAGCCGGGCCGTGCTGGATCGCAACGGGCGTCAGGACGTGCGTATCGTGGCGAGCGGCGACCTCGACGAGACCCGCATCGCGGGGATCCTGGCCGCGGGTGCCCCGGTGGACTCCTTCGGCGTCGGCACCCGAATGGTGACCTCGGCCGACGCCCCGACCCTGCAGGCCGTCTACAAACTCGTGGCGGTCCAGGAGCCCGGAAAGGCCGCGCGGGGCGTTGCGAAACGCTCGGCCGGAAAGCGGACGGTACCGGGGACCAAGCAGGTCTGGCGCCGCCGCGGGCCGGACGGCACCATGATCGAGGACCTGGTTACCGGTCTGGACGACGCTCCCCCCCAGGGGCCGTGGGAGCCGCTGCTCGAGCCCTGGATGCGCGGGGGCCGGTTGGGCCGGGAGGTTCCGGCCCTGCACGAGGTCCGGGAGCACGTCCGCAGGCAACTTGGCTGCCTCCCGGAGGCAGTGCGCGCGCTCGGCGAGGCGTCGGAATACCCCGTTCGACTGGCTCCCGCCGCCGCAGGCTCTCGACCGCGTGCCAGCTGACGGCCCATCGCCGATCCCCGAAGCAGACGCCCGGTGCTGCCCGAAGGCGGGCGAGCCCTGGCGAGGCAAGCTCCACGCTGCCGCGAGAGACGTCGCGCAGGGCCAAGTCAGAGTGTCCGTTGGTTGGGTTTTCGTGACCAGGCGGTACCCAGGGGGCCGCCGATGTCTCAGGGGTGGTCCGCGGTGCCACCCCGACGAACCGGGACGAGCCTATTCCTCTTCTTCTTCCTCCTCCTCGTCCTCATCGTAGTCCTCAACGTATTCCGATTCCTCGTCCTTTTCTTCGTCCTCCTCGTCTTCCTCGTCCTCGATCTCCTCGTCCATGTCCTGCTCGAACTCCTCGGGTAGGGAGAACGCGTCGACGTCGGAGTTGCCGCACACCTCGCAGGTGGCCCGGCGGATCTCGCCCTCCCGCCAGATGAAATCCTCCACTTCCGATTCACACTCAAGGCAGATCAGGTAGTCGGGTCGAGCCATTCGTCCCCCCCGTCGCCGAACACAGCGCGTGGTTCCGTGATCCCCTCGCGAATGTAGCGGTCATGAAGGCGGGTTTCAAGGGGTTCTAAACCTCCATGCGGCGGACCGCGAGCCCCACGGCGCCCGGTCCCGTGTGGGCCGCAAGAACCGCCGTGAGGTTGACGATCGGAATATCCGCGACGCCGAATCGGGCAGTCAGGCGCTCGGCCACGAACTCGGCGGCACCGATCGCGCTCGCGTGCGCGATCATCAAGCGCACTGGCTTGCCCTCGGCAAAACGGGCCGCCCGTTTGACCATCCCGCGCAGCGCTGCCGCGAATCCGAGGTGGATCCCGTCCCGCGCGGACTTCCCATCCTCGCCGATCGTGAGAACCGGAATGATCCTGAAGAGGCCCGCGACACGGGCCTGGGCCGGCGAGACGCGGCCTCCGCGCAGAGCGGTCTCGAGGGAGGGGAAGGCTGCGAGGAGCTTGATCTCCCCGCTCACGCGCGCTGCGAGCGCCGCCGCCTCGTCCAGGCTCGCGCCGGCAGCGATCGCCTCGCCCACCGCCTCCGCCACGAGGCCGAGCGTGACGGAGATCAGGCGGGTGTCGACGACGCGGATGCGCCTCGGGTCCACCTGCTGGGCCGCGGCGAGAGCCGCCTGGTACGTGCCCGAGAGACCCGCGGAGAGATGCAGGGAGACGACCGCCTCGTGGTTCTCGAGCAGGCGCTGAAAGGTGGCGCGGAAGTCCCCAACCGCTGGCTGCGAGGTCTTTGGCGGCACACCCGATGCGGCCAGACGCTGGTAGAACTGAGGCGGAGTGATGTCGACACCGTCGGTGAAGGTCTCCTCGCCGAAGCTCAGGGTCAGCGGCACCTTGACGAGTCCGATGGCGTGCGCCGTCGCCTCCGGGAGGTCGCACGACGAGTCGCTGACAAGCGCGATCGTCGCCTCACGCGCCGCGAGCTGCTGGAGAACCATGTCGTCGGTCTTGGTGCGCTCGAGCTTCCCGAACTCGGCGAGCAGCGTGAAGAGACGCTGGGGTTCGTTGGTGTGCAGGTGGACACGCAGGCGGGAGCCCCCCCCGGCGACCACGAGCGATCCGCCGAGCGGCGTCACGGCCTTCGCGATCGCTTTGCGGTCGAGGCGCTCGCCCAGCAGCAGTCCCTCGGAGCAGTACCGGTACGTGCTGTCGAATTCGGCGTGCGCGGCGGCGAAGGGCGTTGGCTGCGCCTCGGACATCCCAGCTCGCCTCCAGCTGGCGGCACGGCGGTCGCGGAAGAAGGTGGAGATTCCCTCGAGGAAGTACACGAAGCCTTGAGCGCCGGCATCCACGACGCCATGGCGGGCCAGCACGGCCAGCTGCTTGGGCGTGTTGGCGAGCGCCTCGCGCGCGCGGTCCAGGGCCCTACCGAGCAGGTCCCGGAAGTCGTGAATCCTTGTCGTCTGCTCCTCGAGGGCAGCGGACCATGCCCTGAGGACGGAGATGATCGTGCCCTCCACGGGCTGGGCGAGCGCCTGCTGGGCGGCCTCGTTGCCGCGGCGAACGGCTGCGACGAACTCCCGGGTGGTCAGGCTCACGCGGTTGCCGACGGACTCCGCCATGCCATGGAGGAACTGGGCGAAGATCGCGCCCGAGTTGCCGCGCGCGCCGTCGAGGGCCGCGTCGGCCGCGGTACGGACGGTTTGCCCTACGGTGAGCTCGTTGGGCGTGGTGAGCGCCGCCGCTGCGGCGCGCAGCGTCGAGGCGAGGTTAGCCCCGGTATCGGCGTCCGGGACCGGGAAGACGTTGATCCGGTTGAGCGTCTCCTGCTCCCGCACAACCGCCAGCGCGCCGGCCCGGAGTGCCCGGGCCAGCCTCGGACCGGTCAAGAGCTGAACCATCAGCGCTTGCTCCTGCATCGAAGTATACGTCGGCCGGGAACGCCGCTCACCGGCCTACTCCTCGTCCTCACGATCCTCACTGAGGTTCAGTTCCTCGAGCTCCTCCTCGGAGACAAACGCCGCCGGATCGTCGTTGCCACAGACCGCGCAGTGCGCCTCCAGGACGTGCCCGTCCTCCCACTCGAAGACATAGGTGGGGGTCTCACATTCCAGACAGATCAGGTAGTCTGGCAGTGCCATGGCCTAATCCTATACCACACCTGGGCCGGACCGTCTCGGTCCCGGGACAGGGGCATCGGGGCGCCGCGGACACGCCCCGTGGGGCGCTGGTAATATCGCGGCGTGAGTCTCTTAGAGGCAGGCGGAACCCCGACGGGTGTCACGCGGAAGGGCGCACCCGGGAGGTGAAAGATGGGAACAATCCTGGTCACCGGCGGTGCCGGGTTCATCGGCTCCCACCTCACCGCGCAGCTTTTGGCGCGCGGCGAAGACGTCGTCTGCCTGGACGATTTCAACGACTACTACGACCCGGCCTTCAAGCGCCAAAACGTCGAGCCTGTCCGGACCAGCCCGAGATGGCGCCTGGTCGAGGGTGATATCAGGAACGCATCCCTGGTCGACGGGGCGTTTCGCGACTTCGGGATCACGACGACGGTGCACCTGGCAGCTCGCGCCGGCGTGCGCCCTTCCATTCGCGACCCGCGACTCTACGAGGAGGTCAACGGGGTCGGCACGCTCAACCTGCTGGAGGCAGCTCGTCGGTCGGGGGCCAAGACCTTCGTCTTCGGTTCCTCCTCCTCCGTGTACGGGACCAATTCCAAGGTGCCGTTCTCGGAGAATGACCCAATCACCTGCCCGGTTTCTCCCTACGCTGCCACGAAGCGCGCCAACGAGCTGATGGCGTACACCTACCACCACCTCTACGGTCTCTCGGTCAGCTGCCTGCGGTTCTTCACCGTCTACGGGCCGAGGCAGCGGCCGGAGATGGCGATCTACCACTTCACGGAGAAACTCGCGCACGGCGAGGCGGTGCCGCGCTACGGCGACGGTTCAAGCGCCCGCGACTACACCTACATCGACGACATCGTTGCGGGCATTCTCGCGGCGCTGGACGCCGCGCCGCCGTTCGAGATCGTGAACCTGGGAGGCTCGCGCACAACCACCCTCCAGCACCTCATCGAGTTGATCGCGGCGGCCGTCGGCACGGAACCGAAGGTCACCGGAATGCCTTCGCAGCCCGGCGATGTCCCGATCACGTTCGCCGATGTGAGCAAGGCCAGAAAGCTGTGGGGGTGGGAACCGCGGGTGCCAATCGAAGAGGGGATCCAGCGCTTTGTGGACTGGTTCCGAGCAAACCGTCTCCGCTGAGCCCGTTCGCCTCCTGCGACTGGCGCAGGTGGCGCTCGTCGCCTGGGGCCTGCTCGTCGGCGGCCTGCCTCTGCTCTCCGGTGCACCCGGCGGCGATGACGCCTACTACCACGCGATGTACGCACAGCAGCACGCACGCTGCTGGCGTGGCGGGGTGCTGTTCCCTCGGTGGTATCCGGACCTCAACGGCGGCCTGGGCTCACCAGAGCCGCGTCCGCGACCGCTTCTTCCTCTGGTCCTACATGCGGCTTTCGCTCTCGGGCTCGACGATGCGGTGTCCGCGATTTCCCTCGCGACCCTGCTGATTCCACCGGTTGCGGGCCTCGTGATGCTGGCTGCAGCCCGAAGACGGGGCGCGCCGCTGAAAGCGGCCGCGGTTGCGGGTTTGGTGTGGACCGTCGCCCCCTACCTCATGGTGAGCCTCCACGAGCGCGCGGCTCTGCAGGAGGCCTGGGCTTGTGCGCTTCTGCCCTGGGTGTTCGTGACGCTGCTTCCCCCTCGTCCCGGATCGGCAAGGGAAGCAGTCGCGAGCGGATGTGCATTCGCGCTTCTCCTCGCAACCCAACTCCTGTTTGCGTTCATGGCGGGGCTCGTAATCGTCGCGGCTCACGTGGTTTCTCGCACGCGCCAGCCGCGGCGCGCCGGTGCCGCCGTCGGCCTCGGGCTCGGGCTGGCGGCGGTCTCTTGGGTGCCCAACGTCGTCTCGCTCGGGCGCGTCCAAGGGGAGAGGTTCGCGTCCGGGTGGTTTGACTGGCGCGGGCGATTTCTCTTCCTGGGTGGCGATCCCGACCCCGTGCTCGCGCGCCACATGCTCGCGGTGTTCCTCGCCGCCTCGGCAGCGGCGTTGCTGATTATCGTGACGAGGCAGGCGGAGGCAGGATCCCTGGCGCTCGGCGGGCTCGCGGTCCTGATGCTGGCCACGCCTCTGGCGTACTGGATCTACGCCTACGTCCCTGGCTTTGCACTGCTGCAGTTTCCATGGCGCTGGCTCGCACCGGCCTCCTGCCTGGTGACCCTGGCGCTCGCCGCTGTCAGGCTGAGGTGGGTGAGGCTCGTCGGCGCGGCCCTTTTTGTCCTTCCGATCCTGATCCCGTTCGCGTGGCGGTGGCGGCTCCCGCCCGGCCCGGCGCTGCGCCCCTCCGATCCCCCCTCTCGGGCGGCCCAGGCTGCCACGCGTTTTGGGGTTCCCCCGATTCTGCCCTCGTTCCCGGCAACGCTGCCTCACGGTGTGGACCTGGCCGCGGCCCTACGACGCGCCACGGAGGCGCGGGCAACGCTCCCGACCCCCGAGCCGGCGGGTCCCAGGCTCTGGGTCTGGAGGCTCGACGGCAAGACGCCTGCACCGGCCGTCGTGCCGCTGCTCGCCGACGACGGCTGGGCAGCCGAGATCGATGGGGAGCCGGCTCCTTGGAGGCCGAGGGACGGTCTTGTGGAGGTGGTGGTCCCGGTCGGGCCGCACACGTTGCGGCTGGCCCAGGAACCGCTCCCCGAAGACCTGGTCGGCATCGCGGTCACTGCGGCGACCGCGTTGGGTCTCGGGCTGTGGTTCCTGCGGCGGAAGGTTCCCGGGGGAGAAAGCGCCTAGCGAGGCGGCGACGTCGCTGGGGTTTCAGGCAGGTGGTAGACGGTGATGCTGCCTCCGATCGTGGCAACGGGACGACCCCTCGCCTGAAGGAGCGCCAGCAGCTGTTGGAGACGATTCGCCTCGGCGTCGTCGTGAAGCGCTCGCAGGTAGACCGTGCCGGTGGTGGCGGTGGTGGCCGGGACCGCGTAGTACCCGGGCAGGGCCGGCGAGCGCGAGGCCAGGAAGTCAGTGGCGTGCGCGAAGTGCGCCTCGGGGAAGCCAGCGCCGGCGTGCACGAGGAAGATCGGTCGCCATCCGTTCTTCTCCGCCTGAAGGGCGACCCGCACCCAGTCCTGCTCCCAGTCCACGTTGGAGTCCGAGAGGACCCGGCTGCCACGCGTCTGTCCCCCTGCCAGGAGGGAAAAGTGCGAGATGTAGTGGGGAAACGGCAGCAGGCCTCCGACGACGAGGGCGGCCGCCAAGGCGCCTCGCACGGGGCGCGACCAGTTCGCCGCTGCATGCGCTCCCAGCAGGGCGAGGAGGGGAATGACCGGCATCATGTGGCGCGCCCCGATGTTATAGCCACTGGCGCCCAGGACGAGGACGTAGCAGAGCGCATAGAGGGCCAGGACCAACGAGCTGCCGTCCCTCCGGCGGAAGAGGCTGACGATCCCCGCCAGCGTCAGGATGAAGAAGGGGAGCGTGGTCTTCAGGGCAAACGCGACCGGGTAGTAGAGCGGGAACGCCTCAGTACTGAACCTTCCGAGGAAGTAATTGAGGTGTCCGTGCAGGGCTGTGTTGCGCACGTACGCGACACCGAGGCCGTAGTGGGCGAGGGCGGGGCTCAGGGAGGCGAGAGATTCGAGGCGCGCGAGCTCGGCCGCCGAGCCAGGCCAGAGAGCCATGTAGGCCCCAATGGTGGCTCGCTCCTCGCTGGCGCTCACATTGCGCAGCAGGGGCCAGTACCCGGCGACCACGACCACCAGCGCGAGTGCCCCGGCTCCGGCGTACGCCGCGAGCAGACGATAGCGACGTGTCCTCAAAACATGGACCAGGAGCCTTACCGCGGTGAGCGGAACCAGGTAAGCGGCGGAGAACTTGGTCAGCAGGGCGAGGCCCAGCCAGATGCCGAACGCCACCCATCCCAGTCTTCGTCCCGCGAGCCAGAGCTCGAGCGCCAGGAGGGCCGCGAGGAACGTTGCGGCCGAAGCGACGTCCGTGTGAACCACGAACGCGTGGCCCAGCACCAGCGGCTGGGTCGCCACGGCGCCCATTGCGAGCAGTGCCGCTGGGCGGCCCCCCAGCAGGCTGCCCCATCGCCAGACCCCCCACAGCAGCAGGAGGAGGAACGGGAGCATGGCTACGCGCGCGGTCCGGAGGATCGTGAGCGCCGGCCGGGTGTTGAAATAGAGGAACCGGCGGACTTCATTGGTGAGGCTGTGCAGGCGCACGACTGCGGGGTCACGTGTCCCCCGCAGCTTCAGCGGGAGCAGAGCCGTTCCGGCGACCAGCTTGACGAGCGGTGGATGTTCAACGTTGAGGTCGGCGTGCCCGTCGTGGACGTAGGTGAACGCGGCCAGCGCGTGGTAGGGCTCGTCGCTGGTCGCGGAGTTGTTCCAGCCTGCCGCGACCGCCAAGGTGCATGCAAGCGCCGCGACGCCGAACGGCGCGATCTTCCACCGGCGCTCGGCGCTCGCACGCCACGCCTGCCGCCACCGGGCCTGTCGGCTCGCCTCCATGTGTCTGCTCATCATACGACTGCCGCAGGAAGGCCCGATGATAGACCGAGCGGCGCCCGGTGCAGGATCCGTCGTCCGCACCGCCAACTTTGCGCACGCCGGAGCAGGCTGAGGTCCTGATGGTGCGAGGGTCAGTGGGTGGTGGGCTCGACGAGCTCGAGCAACTTGCGGTCGCCGCTGATCGCGACGAAGATCTCCTCCGCGAACGGGTTCGCAACCCCGCGGGCGGGCAGCGCCTGGAGGGCAGCGGGCAGCTCCGGGTAGCGCTTGGGCTCGACGAACAGCACCGCATGGCGCAGCGCTGCGGGCTCCACCACCTGCTCATCGACCCAGCGGAACGCCGCCGGGGGCCTTCGTCGTGCAACGAGCGTGTCGAACTGAAGCCGGGTGGTCATCCAGTTGAGCCTGCGATCGAGGAACACCTGGGCCCGGGCGTCCATGATTCGTTCGACCCGCTGCCGCAAAACCTCGCAGTACGCTCCCTCCTTGACCGCCAGCCAGCACTCCCGGCTCGCGGGGCGGACCACGAAGTAGTTTGCGAACGTGAGCGCTCCCGAGAGAGCCACCAGGCCTGCGGTCGCGTACGGCGACCACCGCACTAGGGAAGTCAGCCGCGTCTTTCGCGCGAGAGCGAGCGCCGCCTGCCACCCCATGCCGGCGAGAAGCATGCACGCCGGGGCAACAATCCCAACGCGGTAGGAGTTGGGTGCACTCTCGGGATGGCTGAGGATGCCCCCCACCAGACCGATCGAGAGCCAGAGCAGCGTCAGTTGTGACTCGGGCTGGCGCCAGGTCGCTGCGGCGACCAGAAGCCCTGCAACGAACAGTAGTCCCACCACCGGATCGAGCATCGGCAGGCCGGGGAGGTTCTGCCGCGGGTTGGCGTCACCCCGCACGAGGAGCATCAGACCGTAGGCGCGCAGGTTCTCCAGCAGCGGACGAAGGTTGCCGGCGAGCAGTTGCGGGAGGATCGAGATCTCACGTTCACGGACCGCGAAGGTCGCCGGGTGGAGGATCCAGAAGACGGTCATTGGAAGGACGGTCTGCAGCAGGCCTGCGGAGAACACGCCCAGCTGCGCGAGGCGTCGGCGTGGGCCGCCCTCGATTGCGCGCAGTGCGAGGAAGGCAAGGGCCGCGATCGCTGAGAGGCGGGCCGCAACATATGCGAACTGGGCGAGGCCGGTCAGGACGCCCGCGAGGAAGAACGAGGACGGGCGCCCGTCCTGCACACCCGAGAAGAGCATGGCGAACGCCGCCACCGTGAGCGCGGTGACCAGGACCTCGTCCCATCCCCAGCGACTGGCCGTGACCTGCCAGTCCGAGACGGCGAGCAGGCCGGCGCCAAGCAGCGCGCACTCTCGCGATAGGAACCTCCGGGCGAGCAGGTAGAGCAGCGGGGGGGCCGCGATGCCCGGTAGCACCGAGATCAGCTTCATTCCGAACTGGGAGAACCCGGAGAGCCATAGCACCACGTAGCAGAAGTACAGGTAGAGGTTCGGGGTGTGGACCCATTGGGGCCCCACCTCGAACAGCGGAGTGGTCGCGAACGGGGTGAACGGCTGCCTGCCGGCGAGGTTGACGGCGTTTGCGGCGGCAGCCAACTCGTCCACCCACGGACCGCTGGGGATCTCGCCGATCCGGTAAAGGCGGAAGAATCCCGCCAGAGCGACCAGGAGCGCGAGGGCCAGCCACTCACGAGCGGTGAGTCGATGCTCCGGCCCGGCGCCGCGGCAGAGCGCCCAGCTTGCAATCAGGGAGGCCAGCCAGGCGAGAAACGCCAGCGTGCCAGCCTCGCCGAGCGCCACCGCGATACCGGTCAGCGCCGAGAGCAGCACGCTTCCCGCCAGGAGCAGGCGCCGGGCCGGCGCTGCGATGAGAGGCCTGCGACTGCCGTCGGAAGGGCTCACCGCGGCGCCTCTCCGGACGTGGGCACCCAGAGCCTCCCCCCAGGCACCGTCACGGCCGATTGCAGGCCGAGGCCAGCGGCGAGGCGGTCGAGGTCCACCGTCGTGGACAGGCCCGGGGTCACGACGACCGCGCACGATCTCACGGGGCGGAGCGCGGCGAGGAGACGCGCCAGTTCCCCAGGCGCTGGGGTGTCCGAGCGGTCTTCGTACCAACCGGGGTGCAGCGCCGCCTCGGCGGGATAGTTGATCAGACGGAAGCTGGACCGCTCGTCCCCGAGGTGGTAGGAGATCCCGAGTCGCCAGTAGCCGCCAATCACGACCTCGCCTCCGCCGGGCATCCGGGAGCGCAACTCGGACGCCAGCCGCTGCTCCGGAGTGGGGGGCCGACCCGCCCACCGGACGAGCGCGAGCGTGCTTACCGCCACCGCCGCAGCGACCAGCAGCGCTGCCGCCGCCCGCAGCGGCCGCGAGCGTGCCGCGCTGACGCCCAGGACGAACGCGCACGGCGCCAGGTAGAGCGCCTCGCCTCGCCCGGGGTAGAACACGGACCCACCAATGGCGGTCACGGCGGCAAGGACACCCGCGGGCAGCAGCACGCCCAGGAGGGGGCGCCAGGCCGCCTCCCGCCGGCGACACGCAGAAGCCAGGAGGGCGAGGAGCAAGACCGCCCCGCCGGCCTCGGCCCACACCGGGGGGGAGGGCAGGTCGAGGAATCGCCCGAAGCCCCCGAGCGGTGACAGCAGACGCACGGCGGCCGCGAGCTTTGGCACAGGGGGGACCGTCCGCCAGAATGCGGCCATCCACGCGATGGCCGCGGGCGGCTGGTGAGCCGCCACCGGTAGCCAGGGGATGTGCGAGGCGAGGCCGACGCCCGCCGCGGTGAGGGCTCGCAACCGTTGCGGACGGGGGAGCGTCATCCCCACGGCTGCGACGACGGCGGCGAGGAGCAGACCGAGCCCGTGACACCAACAAGCGAGGGCGACCGCGGCGCCGAGTCCGATGGTGCCCTGGTCGTTTTCGAGGGCGCCGAGGCGCTCCCAGGCCCAGGCGGCAGCCAGCAGCAGCAGAGCGTACGCGCGCCCCTCGCTGGACCACGCAATGGCCAGCGGGTGGAAGGCGAGAAACGCTCCCGTCCACCACCCCGCTTCGGTGCCGAAAGCCCGGCGGGCCGCTCGCGCAGCGAGGAGAACCGCGGCCGTCCCCGCCGCGACCGCGAGCGCGCGAGCGGCAATGAGCGCGGGCACCCCGATTACCGTGATGATCCTCACCAGCAGGTAGGGGAGAGGAGGACCGGAGTCCAGCCGGAGCGCGGCGATGAGCTCGCTCAGGGGGAGCCCAGTGGCCCAGACCGTGAAGTACTCGTCGTGCCACGGTGGCCGCAACGTTGCCGCCAGGGCGCGGGGCAAGAGTGCTGCGAGGGCAAGCCCCAGCCAAAGGTATCGCTCCCTCACCGCGCGTGGCACGTCCCAGTGTCCCCGCAGGCGCTGCCGCCCGTCAAGGCGCCGGGGATTACGGGGCGTTGCGCTGCCGCTGTCCGACGGTGGGCAGCCCTCCACTTTGTTGACACCTCTTGGCGCGGTCGGTAGGCTCGAGGCAATGACACCCCGGCAGACCGCCGGCCAGCCGACGAACGCGGGACGTCTGCAGTTGCCAGTCGGTGACGCGGTGCCCCGCGATGCAGGAACTCCGGAATGAAGCCGATCCCCTGGGAAATCACGCTGGCGCAGGTGGTGCTCGCGCTGCTGCTCTTCCTCCTCTGGGCGGCGGTCCGGTGGACCGCAGCGGGCCGGGATCACGAGAAACGCCGCCGTTTTCGTTCCGATCTCACGCTGGCACTTCTCGGGGTCGGCGTATTCACGGTCTACCTGTCCAACTCGAAGAGGTTGATCCAGGTTGACACTCAGCTCGCGACCTTTGCCGCCATCAGCCTGATCGAGAACGGCGACCTCGACGTCGACGAGTTCCGGCCACTGATCGACCCTCTGCTCGTCGCAAGCGTCAAGGGACCCGACGGCCGCTCCTACTCCTACTACCCGCCAGGGAGCACTCTGGCGTGCCTGCCGTTCATGTTTGTCCCGGTAATTGCCAAGCTGGCTCCGAGCCTCGTCCTTCTCGATATCGTCGCTAAGCTGACCGCAGCGTCTTGGACGGCGCTCGCGGTCATGCTGCTGTTTTCCGCGCTGCGGCGGTACGCACCTGCAGGCGCGCTCGTCGCCACGCTTGCGTTCGCCTTCGGGACGGCCGCGTTCAGTTCGGCTTCGCAGGACCTCTGGCAGCACGGTCCGAGCATGGTCGGCCTGGCACTCGCGCTCCTGCTGATCGCGCGCGACCGCGAAACGGCTGGGAGCGGTCTTTTGCTCGGCGCGGCTTTCGGATGGACGGTCACGTGCCGGGCTCCCCTGTTGCTGCCGGTGCTGGTACTGTTCCTCGTCGCGTTCCTGCGGCGGCGTCGTGTTGCGGTCTGGGCCGTTCTCGGCGCGCTCCCGTTCGCCCTGCTCACGGTGTGGGTCAACGTGCTCACGAGCGGGTCGCCCTTCGTCTTCGCCCAGGCGAAGCACCTCCAGCCGGGCAGCTTTGAGACCCCGCTCTTTGAGGGACTCGCTGGCCTGTTGTTCGCCCCGAGCCGCGGCCTCTTCGTCTACTCGCCGTTTCTCCTGCTGGCACTGGTCGGTGCGGCGCGTGAGCTGAAGTCGGTCGTGCGCGGCGAGGGAACGGTGCCTCTCGGCACGATCGGCCTCGCCGCCGCCGTGCCACTGCTCCTTCTGGTCGCGACTTGGACCGAGTGGTTCGGAGGCTGGAGCTACGGGTACCGCATCATCTGTGAGGCGTCGTTGTTGCTCACGCCGGCTTTCGCTGCATTTGTGGGGTCGAGGCCGATGAGGCTGGGGCTGCGCGGTGTCGTACTGGTCCTCGTCGGTTTTTCGTTTGCCGTGCAATCGCTCCAGGTCTACTTCCCGGACGACTCCTGGAATGCGAGCCACGTCGTGAAGCGTGGCCTCGCGGGGGCATGGAACCTGCGCCCCTCGGACACGCAAATCGCCTGGCATCTGCAGGCGATCGGAAAGTGGCTGCGGGCGGGGGAGCAGCCGGCACGGGCCACCTCGCCTGCTGATTGAGCGCGGGGCTCGGCGCGCAGCGACCTCGCCCGCGCGGCAGCGCCTTCAGGACGGCACGGCGGGATGACCGACGACGCCTTGCCCCGTGCCCAGCCCCCCGCTACACTGCGCGGGCGCTCTGCGGCGCACCTTCGGAGGAGGGGACATGCACATCGCGGTGGTGGGTAGCGGATACGTCGGTCTCGTCACCGGCGCTTGCCTCGCCGACTTCGGGATGGACGTGACCTGCGTGGACAAGGACGAGCGCAAGATCAACATGCTGAACGAGGGCCAGATCCCTATCTACGAGCCGGGTCTTGACGCGCTGGTGGCCAAGAACGAGAAGGCGGGGCGCCTTCATTTCACGGCCGAGCTCAAGGACGCCATCGAGAAATCCCTGGCCATATTCATCGCGGTCGGGACGCCTCCCAAGGAGGACGGCTCGGCGGACCTCACGTACGTGGTCGAGGTGGCGGAGGCAATCGCCGACCACATGAACGGCTACAAGGTCATCGTGACCAAATCCACCGTGCCGATAGGGACCGGCCAGCTGATCGAGGATGTCATCAAGAAGCGCAACAGCAGGCAGCCATTCTCCGTGGTGTCGAACCCCGAGTTCCTGCGTGAGGGCTCCGCGATCGGCGATTTCATGCGCCCCGACAGGGTGATCATCGGTGCCCGCGACGCCCAGGCGATCGCGATCATGAAGGACATCTACGCCCCGCTCTACCTGATCGAGACGCCGTTCGTGATCACCAACGTGGAGTCGTCGGAGCTCATCAAGTACGCGTCCAACGCGTTTCTCGCAACCAAGATCACCTACATCAACGAGGTGGCGGAGCTGTGCGAGCTCCTGGGGGCTGACGTGCACCACGTCGCCAAGGGGATGGGCCTCGACCGACGCATCGGCCCCAAGTTCCTTCACCCCGGTCCGGGGTACGGGGGCTCGTGCTTCCCGAAGGACACCCATGCCCTGGTCGACATCGCGCGCCAGGCCGGGCGGCCTTTCGAAATCGTGGAAACCGTGGTGAAGGTCAACGAGCGGGTGAAGAATCGCATGGCGGACAAGATCCGCGCCGCGTGCGGCGGTTCGGTCAAGGGCCTGACGATCGGCGTGCTGGGCCTCTCCTTCAAGCCGGAAACCGACGATATGCGGGAGGCCGCGGCGATTCCGATCCTGCGTGCGCTTGGTGCCGAGGGCGCGGCGCTACGCGTCTTCGATCCGGCGGCAATGGACAACGCCCGCGAGATGCTTCCCGCAGGCGTGACGTACTGCGCGGACGAGTACGACGCGGCCACGGGAGCCGACTGCCTGGTGATCCTGACCGAGTGGAACCAGTTCCGTTCGCTCGACCTCGAGAGGCTGAAAGCAACCGTGAGGCGCCCGCTGGTTGTCGACCTGCGCAACGTTTACGAGCCGGAGAAGATGCGTGAGGCCGGCTTCGAATACGAGTGCGTGGGGCGCGCCGCCGGGGCCCTGCCGCAGGGCTGACCCAGCGCCGGCAGTATCGCGCCGGTCTGCGACCGGATCCTTCGACCCCGCCGGTGACGGGGACCTCAGGATGAAACCTGGCGCATGGCGCCGGCACGTTCGTCCCGGTTGGTGATGGGATCCTTCGGCCCCGCCGATGGCGGGGGGCATCAGGATGACACCCGGCGCATGGCGCCGGGTGTCATTTCTTGGCTTTGGTGAAGAGCTCCGCGACCTTCTCCCAGTTGACGACGTTCCACCAGTTGGTCACGTACTCGGCGCGGCGATTCTGGTACTTCAGGTAGTAGGCGTGCTCCCAGACGTCGAGGCCGAGGATCGGCGTGTCACCGTTGGAGAGAGGGCTGTCCTGATTTGGCAGGCTGTAGACCGCCAGGCCACCCTTGCCGAGGACCAACCAGGCCCAGCCGCTCCCGAACTGCCCCGTCGCGGCTGCGGCAAACTTCTCCTTGAACGAGTCAAAGCTGCCGAACGCGGTGCCGATCGCCTTGGCAAAATCCCCGGTCGGCACGCCGCCCGCCTTCGGCCCCATGATCTCCCAGAAGAGGTTGTGGTTGACGAATCCGCCGCCGTGGTTGCGAACGGCGGTGCGGATCTTCTCGGGGACGTTCGCCAGGTCGCCGAGCGTCTTGGCGACTTCACGGTTCTCGAGGTCGGTCCCTGCGACCGCCTTGAGAAGGTTGTCCAGGTAAGCCTGGTGGTGCTTGTCGTGGTGGATCCGCATCGTCTGCTCGTCGATCCAGGGCTCAAGCGCCTTGTAGTCGTAGGGCAGGGGAGGGAGTGTTGGTCTGGCCATTGTCGTGCTCTCCTTCTTCGGTCCGAATTCGATTCCCGGGGTCCTCCGGGAGGTCTCAGGTTCAACTTCCGCCACCGACAACCCCTCCCCGAGAGCGCTTCATTCCCGCGAACTGACTCTGCCCGCATGCGGTGCCCCGGGACAGGCGAGCCTGGCCAAAGCGCGGCTGAACGGCTATATTCGTTGTGGGGGCGGTTCTTCGGAGTGGAGGCGATGGACGAGCGTCGAGCGGTGCCCAGGGTTGAGCCACAGAAGCCCCTGCGGGGGAGGGTGAAGACCTTCCTGCCCGCCCGGATCGTGGACATCTCCTCTCGGGGCGCGCAACTCGAGCTTGCCACCAGCCTCCGGCCCGAGGTTCCCTGCGACCTGCGCATCCAGCTTGAGAGCGGCGACATTGTCGTGCACGCCATCGTGCGCCGCTGCCGGGCCTGGGGCTTCGGCCTCGACGAGAACGACCAACGCGTGCTCCTCTACCGTGCGGGCATCGAATTCGAGGAGGCCGCCCCGGAGGCCCTCACCAAGATGATCGCAGAGGTGCTCGAGGCGACCGGTGAAGAGAGCCGCTCGGAGCCCGCCCCAAAGACCGTCAAGGGCAAGGCGGGAGCCGTCAAAGCGGACGCCGAGGAGCGCCCCCGGGCCCCGCGCAGCGAGGGGCCCGTGAAGATCCGCATCAACTCGGAGCACGTGCGCAGGGTGCTGAGGCGCCCCAAGGACGAAGACAAGAGCTAGGTCGCCAGTCGCTCCCAGGCGCCGGCCGCCGCCCGGCGCACCTCCTCGAGCAGGGCACCGAGATCCGTGCCCACGAGCGTACGGTCCTGCACCACGACGCGCCCCTCGACCACCACGTGGCGCACGTCCGACGAGCGCGCGGCATAGGCGAGGTGCGAGTAGGGGTCGTAGACCGGCAAGGCACGGGGCTGATCGAGGGCAAAGCAGATGACGTCCGCGCGCTTCCCCTCTTCCAGCGTCCCGATCCTGTCGGCGAGCCCAAGCACCCTCGCACCCCCGATCGTGAGCATCTCCACCACGGTGCGCGCCTGCATCTTGGTCGGGTCCCCGCTGATCCCCTTGTAGAGGAGCGACGCGAGCTGGGCGTCCCGAAGCAGGTCCAGCGTGTTGTTGGATGCGGCCCCGTCCGTTCCGAAACCGACCTTCAGGCCGAGATCGAGCATCCGCGGCACGGGGGCGACGCCGCTCGCGAGCTTGAGGTTTGACACGGGGTTGGTGGCCACCCCGACGTCGAACTCGGCGAGCAGCGCGAGGTCGTCCTCGGAGACGTGCACGCAATGGGCAGCGACCGTGCGATCCGAGAGGATGCCGAGATCGGCGAGGTACGCCACCGGCGAGACACCCTTCTCGGCCATGATCTTGTCCGTCTCCCAGCGGGTCTCCGCCAGGTGAATGATCAGCGGGGCGCCGAACTCCTCCGCGAGCTCCGCCTCCCTGGCCAGGTTGCTGGCCGACACGCTGTACGGTGAGTGGGGCGCCACGGCCGGTACGACCAGCGGGTGGGAGCGGTAACGCTCGAGCAACTCTCGCTGCTTGGCCAGCGCGTCCTCCGGCGTCGGGCACGAGGGGGTCGGGAAGTCGATCAGGGCCTCCGGAACGACGGCGCGCAGCCCCGCCGCCACCACGGTTTCGATCACCCGCTCGGAGTGGAAGTACATATCACAGACGCAGGTGACGCCGGCCTGCAGGCTCTCGGCGGCTGCCAGGCGCGTTCCCAGCATCACCGACTCCGCATTCATGAGCACCCGCTCGGTTGGCCAGATGTGCTTCTCGAGCCACTCAACAAGCGGCAGATCGTCCGCAAGGCCCCGCAGCAGCGACATTGCCAGGTGCGTGTGGGTGTTCACGAAGCCCGGGAGGATGATGCCTCCGTTCGCCTCAAGTACCTTCCCGGCCCGAAACCGCGTCTGCAGGGCCGCCCTGTCTCCCACCGCCACGATCTCGCCGGCGCGCACGGCTACCGCGCCGTCCGGCAAAGGCTCGCTCCCCGGCGTCATCGTCAACACCGTTCCGCCCGCAACGATCAGGTCACACTCCACGGCCTCTCCCCGCTTCCTTGCCAACCGGCGTCGCTCCTCGTTCGACCGCTTCGCTTCCCGTACACTCCGATTCGCCCCGAAATCCCGACTCTTCGCTCTTGCCCCGCTCTTCCCTACCACGATCCAGAAGCTCCCCCGCCGCCGAACGACCCTCCGCCCGAGGAAAATCCCCCGCCGGAGAACCCGCCTCCTGAGAACCCCCCACCCGAGAAACCACCCCACCCACCAAAGCCACCTCGCCTACCACCGCGGCCGGCGCGGAGCGCCCTGACCAGCAGGAACAGGACCACGATAGCGATGACCGCCGGGAGGCCGGGTGAAGACCCCGTCCCCCGCACGGGCCGGGGCGGCGGCTCCCCGCGGAAGATCCCCTCCAGTGCCCCCGCAAGCGCGAGCACGCCGCCACCAAAGTCACCCCTCGCGAACTCGGGCCGCACGACGTCGTCAAGGAGACGACTCGCGACCGCGTCGGGGACTTTGTCCTCGAGGCCGTACCCGACCTCGAGGCGCATGCGCCGATCGCGCACGAAGGCGAAGAAGATGATTCCGTCGTCCAGAGCCTTTCGCCCGACCTTCCAGCGCTCGGCGCAACGGATGGTGAAGTCCTCGAGGGACTCGTTCTCGAGGGAGGGGAAGAACACCGCGATGACCTGGTGCCCGGTGCGCTGCTCCAGGCCCTGCAGTCGCTCGTCGATTGCAGCCGCCTGCTGGGGAGCGACGACCCCTGCGAGGTCGGTGAGGTACTCGCGCGGCGTCGGCGGCACCTCGAGGGCGAACGCCGCACAGGTTGCCAGTGCGGCAATTGCCGCCCCCGACAGGGCTCGTCGTCGCTGTGCCCCGTTCCCTGTCCCCAGACCCCTGTCTTTCAGAACTTCACCTGCGGCGCTTTCTCAGACCCCGGGGCCGCCTGGAAGTAGGGCTTCTCGGGGAAGCCGAGGAGGGACGCGAACAGCACCGTGGGGAAGCGCCGGCGCACCGTGTTGAACTCCTGCGCCGCGTCGTTGAAGCGCTTGCGCTCGACCGCGATGCGGTTCTCGGTCCCTTCGAGCTGTGCCTGCAGGTCCCTGAAGTTCTGGGTCGCCTTCAGGTCGGGGTACTTCTCGACCACGACCAGCAGACGGGAGAGCGCCGAGGAGAGTGAGTCCTGCGCGGCCTGGAACTTTTGCAGTTGCTGGGCATCCGGGACCTGGTTGCCCAGGTTGACCTGACCGACCCTGGCCCGCGCCTCGGTGACCGCGGTGAAGGTGTCCTTCTCGAAGGCCGCCGCGCCTTTGACCGTCTCGACCAGGTTCGGGACGAGGTCCGCCCGGCGCTGGTAGACGTTCTCGACCTGCCCCCACTTGTTTTTGACGTTCTCGTCGAGTTTCACGAGGTTGTTGTACGTGCCCGCGACGGCCAGCCCTATGAGGAGGACCGCCGCGAGCGCCACGAGCCCACACCCCAGCAGAACGCGACCCATACCACCTCCCGTCCGCGCCGGGGCTGTGGGAAGAGGCCGGGCCCCGGGCGCGTGGGGTCATTTTAGCCCACGGCTATGGGTTGAGGGAGGTGAGACCCTGCTCCCCGCCCGCACGCCAGACCTTCTCCCCCTCACCCGGCTGGTGCTTCCAGCGCCGGTGCATCCACACCCACTGCTCCGGGCTCGCCCGCACCTGGCGTTCGATGTGTGCGGTGAGGGTCGCGGTCAAGGCGGCCACATCGGCGTCGAGGTCCGGGCTCCGAACGATCTCGACCGGTGGGGAAAACGACGCCCGCATCCTGCCGTCAGGAAGCCGCGTTGCGAAGCCGGTGACGATTGGGCATCCCGTGCGCAACGCGAGCAGGGCGGCCCCGGATGGCGTCCAGGCGGGCTGGCCGAAGAACTCGACAAACACCCCCGGGGCGTCGATGTCCTGGTCGATGAGCAGGCCGATCACGCGACCCTTCCGCAGGGCCCTCACGAGCCTCCCCCCGGCGTCCTTGCCGCGCAGGGCCGATTCGCCCCCGAAGCGGCTCCGCAGGCGGCGAGCCACCTCGTCGAGGCGGGGGTCGTACACCTCGCGGGCGGCGACCGTCATTGGGACCCCGGAGGCGCCGAGGGCGAGGTTGAGCCACTCCCAGTTCCCGCAGTGGCCGGTGACGAAGATCGCGCCACGCTGCGGGCCCAGGTCGCCCGTCAGGTGCTCCACACCCTCAAAGTCTGTTTTGGCGAGGATCGCCTGGGGAGAGGCGGACCACAGCCAGGCCACCTCGCCGAGAACCTTCCCGAGGTGGCCGGCACAGCGGCTGGCCAGCGCCCGCCGCCAACGCTCCCCATGCTCGGGAAAGGCGCGTGCGATATGCGCGAGGGCCCGGCCCCGGTCACGGCGCGCCATCGGGAAGGCTGCACGCCCGGTCAGCCAGCCCACGCCCCGCAAGGCCCCAAGCGGAAACAGCCGTGCCCCCGCCAGCAGGACCCGGAGCAGTGCGTAGCCGAGGTCGTGGCGCACCTTTCGCGCAAGCTTGGGCATCGCCAGAGTCTACCCGGATCGTGCCCGTCTCACCTAGGGGCCGACGCGAGTATCATCGTGGCGCGGGAGGTGCGTGTGGGCAAGGGGCGGGGTGAGCTCTTCATCGTTGCGTCGCCTTCGGGGGGCGGAAAGACGACACTCATCCGCCGCGTCATGAAGGAGCTCGCGGCGCAGGGGCGCGAGGCCCACTTCTCGGTCTCGCACACGACGAGGCCCCCTCGCCCGGCCGAGCGCGACGGTGTGGACTACCACTTCGTCGACCGCGCCGGCTTCCACCGCATGGTCGCCGCCGGCGAGTTCCTCGAGTTCGCCGAGGTACACGGGAATCTGTATGGCACCTCGCGGGCCGAGGTCGAGGGAAGGCTGGAGCGGGGTTGCGACGTCTTCCTCGACATCGACGTCCAGGGGGCCCGGCAGGTGAGGGCCTCGGTGCCAGACGCGGTCAAGGTCTTCGTCTTCCCTCCGTCGTACGCCGAACTGCGCCGCCGCCTGGTAGCCCGAGGCCAGGACGACGAGGCCGCCATCGAGCTGCGCCTGAAGAACGCCGTTCAGGAGATGCGGGAGTACGCGGAGTTCGACTTTGTTATCATCAACGACCGGCTCGAGGAGGCGACGCGCGCCCTCGGGAGCGTGGTCGCGGCGGCGAGGATGCGCCCGTTCCGGATGCGGGCCGGGGTCCAGGGGATCCTGGAGGAGTTCGAGCGAGCCTTGAAGAAGGAGGAGTGATGTCGGATCTGCCCGAGGGAATTGACAGCACCTTTCGCTACATCCTGATCGCCGCCAAGCGCGCGGAACAGCTGATCAGCGGGGCGAGGGCGCGCGTTGCGACGCGTCATGTGAAGCCCACGACCGTTGCCCTTGCGGAACTAGGTACCGAGCACGTGCCGTGGCGCAAGGTCACCGTCGACGAGTACGAGATGCTCCTGCAGCAGGAGGTCGCGGCAAAGGAGGCCGAGGAGCACGCCCCGGTGCTGTTCCCGATCCCACCGCCCATCATCCCGGCCCTGGCTGACGCCGAGGCCGAGGCCGAGGCTGAGGAGGAGGAAGAAGAAGGGCTCGAAGTGGAGCTCGAGGGCCCCAAGTTCGACGAGAACCTCGAGGTCGTCGAGGAGCCGGCTCCGGAAGTCCTGCTTCCCCCCGAGGAGATTAGCGAGGAGTAGGTGCGCGGCCGTGTGGTACTGGGTGTCTGCGGGGGGATCGCCGCCTTTCGGGCCGTCGAGGTGCTGCGAGGCCTGGTCAAGGCCTCGTGCCGGGTCTTCCCGATCCTGACGAGAAACGCAACGCGCTTCGTGAATCCGCGCACCTTCGCGGTGCTGTCGCGGGGCCCGGCACAGCTCTCCCTCTGGAGCGAGCCGACGAGCCCAGGCATCGACCACATCGACCTCGCCCGCCGCGCCGACCTGCTGCTCGTGGCGCCGGCGACCGCCAACGTACTCGCCAAGATGGCGGCGGGGTTCGCCGATGATGCCCTGACGACCTACGCCCTCGCGCATCGCGGGAGAGTCGTTCTGGCGCCGGCGATGAACACGTTCATGCTGAAGCACCCGGCGACCCAGCAGGCACTATCGGTGCTGCGGGGTCGCGGCGCAGTGGTCGTGGAGCCGGTGTGGGGGTTGCTGGCGGACGGCGAGCTCGGGGTCGGGAAGCTCGCAGACGTTGACGAGATCGTGGGCGCGGCGCTGGCCGCGCTCCCGCCACGCGGGCCGCTGGCGGGCACCAGGCTCCTCATCACCACCGGGCCGACGCGCGAGCCGATCGACGCGGTCCGCGTGATCACCAACCGTTCCTCGGGGCGCATGGGGGTGGCGCTCGCGGTCGCCGCGCGGGAGCTGGGCGCGGACGTGACCGTGCTCGCGGGGCCGGGCGTCATCGTTCCCGGCGGGATGCGGGTGGAGCGGTTCGAGACCGCCGCCGATCTGGCGGGGCAGCTCGGACGGCTCGCTCCGGAGACCGATGCGCTCTGGCACGCGGCGGCAGTGGCCGATTTCCGACCGGCGTCCGTGGCGACCGGGAAACTCGACCGTCGGCAGGGCGGGACGCAGCTGGCGCTCGAGCCCGTTCCGGACCTGGCGGCGGGCGTGCCACGCAGAGGCGGCCGTCCCTACCTCGTGATCTTCGCGGCCGAGCTCGCTGCCGAACTCGAGGAGCGTGCCGGGCGCAAGCTCACCGCCAAGGGCGCGGATGCGGTCGTCGCCAACCCGATCGACGAGCCCGGCCTCGGAATGGAGCAGACTCGGAACCGGGCCCTGGTGCTCTCGCGCATGGGCATGCGGCGGGAGTTCGCGGCGCAGGACAAGGCGACGCTCGCGCGCGAGCTCCTCCTGACCCTGACCCCCGAGCTGGTCTCGGCGCGCCGCTCATGAGACGCCGCGATCTCCTCAAGTACCTGGACGACCTCGGCTGGCGCGATGTCGCCACCGCGGCGGCCGCCTCCCGGGAGGAGACGCCCGTATCCGGGAGGTCGCAAGCTGCGGCAGGAAGGCCGGCTCCCCCCGGCAGCGGGGCAGGCGGCGAGGATCCTCTCGTCGCCGGGGACCTCGCGGAGATGGCGAGACGCCTGGCGGACTGCCGGCGCTGCCGGCTCTGCCAGGGGCGCACCCAGGTGGTCTTCGGCGTCGGCAACCCTAAGGCACGGGTTGTGTTCGTCGGGGAGGGCCCCGGTGCGGACGAGGATCGCATCGGCGAGCCGTTCGTGGGCCGGGCGGGGCAGCTGCTCAACGTGATGCTGCCCTCGATCGGCCTGCGCCGCGAAGACGTTTACATTGCCAACATCGTCAAGTGCCGGCCGCCGGGGAACCGCGATCCCCAAACCGATGAGGCTGCGGCGTGCATGCCGTTCCTCAAGCGCCAGATCGAGCTGATCGACCCCGAGGTCATCGTGCTGCTCGGCCGGATCGCCGCGCGCTTCCTCCTCGGGACGACGGCTCCGATCTCGACCTACCGCGGGCGATGGACCGCGTGGCACGGTCACTCCGTCCTGCCGACCTACCACACCGCCTACCTGCTGCGTAACCCCGCAGCGAAGCGCGAGTCGTGGGCCGACCTCAAGCAGCTCAAGAGGAGGCTTGAAGGCTCGGAGACTTGAAGGCGTCCCGGCCTTCAAGCCCGGGTGGGTGGCTGATAGGCAAGCCTCAGGCCTGCCTCTAGCGCCACCACGGCCACGGCTTCGCGTTGAGGACGTCCTTGGCCGTAGCCCAGCCCTTGCGGGCGATGCCGAGCCCCCAGCGGACATCGGCGAGGCCAGCCGGGTCGTGGGCATCGGGGGCGATCACGACCGGGACGCCGAGCGCCACCGCTCGACGCACCCACCGCCAGTCGAGGTCGAGACGGAACGGGTGAGCGTTGATCTCCACCGCGGCGCCGCTCTTCGCGGCGGCCTGCAGCACCGCCTCAAGGTCCACCGGGTATCCCTCACGGGCGAGCAGGAGGCGACCGGTCGGGTGACCGAGGATCGTGCCGCGCCCACGCGAGACAGCCCGCACCAGGCGGGCCGTCTGCGCCTCAAGGCTCTGTCGGAAAGAGGAATGCACGGACGCCATCACGAAGTCGAGCGGTACCTCCTTCGGCAGGTCGAGCGCGCCGTCGGGCAGGATGTCCGCCTCGAGGCCCCTCAGGAGAAGTGGCTTGCCTCCCCGGGCGTTGTGGGCCTCGATCGCCTTGCCCTGCGCGCGCAGGCGGTCGGAGTCGAGCCCGTGGGCGTACGCCGCGACCTGCGAGTGGTCCGCGATCCCGAGCAGCGACCACCCAAGCTCGGCCGCTGCTGCCGCCATCTCGGCGAGCGAGGCCGTGCCGTCCGAGTCGGTCGTGTGGGCGTGCACCGCGCCGAGCAGATCGGCTTCCTCAATCAGGACGGGAAGCGTACCTTTCGCGGCGGCCTCGACCTCGCCGGTCCCCTCGCGCAGCTCGGGGGGGATCCACGGGAGACCGAGCTTGCGGTAGGCCTCCGCCTCGTCAGCGCACGGGACCGCGCCCCCTCCGGCATCGCTGAGCGTCCCGCCCGCAAGCGTCAACCGCTCTCGCGCCGCGTGCGCGGCAAGTTGCGCAAGGTGGTCACGACTCCCCGTGTGCCAGAGGAGCGCCGCGCCGAACGATTCGTTCGCGGTGAGCGCGACGCGGACCGGCGGACCGGATGGGCTCCGTCCGGTCACTCCATCCTCCGAGATGGCGAGATCGCCCAACACCTCGACGAGGGCAGCCTTCACCCTTGCACTGGGCGCACCGGCACACACGAGGACCACCTCGGTGATGACTTCGCAGTACCGCCGCACCTCGCCCGCCACCGCCAGCCGGCCCGAGGGCAGCGCTTGCTGGAGCGCGGCGAGCGCTGCCTCCGCCGCCTCCCACCCCGTTGAGAGGTGGTGCTTGTCGGCGGCGTGACGGCGGAATTCGATGGCGTCCAGGAGCTTCTTCTGGATTGCCGGGCCGAAACCCGCAAGCGTGACCAGCCGATTCTCGCGGCAGGCGTACTCAAGCTCCCCCGGGGTCGTGATGCCGAGCTCTTGCCAGAGGGTGCGTACGCGTTTGGCGCCGAGACCGGGGAGGGATAGGAGGTCGGGGAGACCAGGCGGGAGCTTCTCGCGGAGTTCGACGAGCTGCACCGGCTCACCGCGGTCGAGCGTCTCGACGATCAGCGCCGCGATGCCCTTGCCGATGCCGGGAATGCCGGTGAGCTCGCCCCTCGCGACAGTCTCGGCGAGATCGCCCGGCTGGCGGAGCACGGTGCGCGCGGCGTTGGCCATTGCCCGAACCTTGAACGGGTTCTCGCCGTCGAGCTCGGCCAGCATCGCCAGTTCCTCGAGGACGGCGGCGACCCGGCGACGCTCATCCATGGCTTCTCCGTGTCCTTTGCATGCTATAGTTTAGTGAGTTTTATGCTTCCGCGCTGGCCATTCTCGCGCTCGTTGCTGTACCCGGTGACGGCGATCCTCGTCGCTCTGACAGTCCTGCCGGTGGGGCTGGCGGGTTGGGGGTTCGTCACCACAAACCGCGAGCAGGTCGCGAGACTGGAGATGCAGTACCTGACGCGTCAGGCCGTGGGCCTGGCGCGCGAGGTGCAGCTCTACTTCCTCGACAGCGTTGGGCGCATCGAGGCCGTGGCGCTGGCGCTCCGTCCCAGCCAGGGGCAGCCGCTGCAGCCGGATGCCTCCTCGGAGATTCTCAACGAGCTGGTCCGGGAGAATCGGCACATCGTGCTCCTGCGCGTGCTCGACGCCTCGGGAAAGGGGTCGTTCGTGCAGAACCGGTCCCTCTCGCCGGCCTCCGAGGCGGAGCTGGGGCCGGCGCTGGCCGAGGCTTTCACCTCCAACCTCCGGGGCCGGCCGGTGCGGCGCGACCTGCTGCGGCTCCCCGGCGAGGACCCGATGGTCCTCGTGTCGCTTCCCCTGACGGGCCGGGGCGGTGTGGTTGCCGGGGCGATGCAGGGCGTGGTTTCTCTCGAGGGCGTGGTCGCGCGGCTGGCCGAGGAGGGTGGCCGCGGAGTTACGGTTGACGTGGTGGACAAGAGCGGCAACGTGGTGTTCTCGAGCGAGCCGCGTCGGGTGGGCAAATCGGCACAGGCGCACCCCCTGGTGAGGCAGTTCCTCGAGGCGCCGGTCCGCCTCACCAAGACGTACAGCGATCCACTCCGTCCGGGCGGCGACGAGGTGCTCGGCTCGCTCTGTCCGGTGGAGGCACCGCCGTGGGCGGTTGTGGCGGCCCGCGACGTGGGAGTGGCCTTTGCGGCGGTGAGAAACATGGCCGAGACCACGGCGCTGCTCGCGGTGGGCACCGCCTTGGTAGCCATGGTCGCAGGCGTGATCCTCGCCCGCCGCATCACCTCACCGCTGCGCAACCTGGCGGACGTGAGCACCGCGGTCGCCCAAGGGGACTTCACGCGCCAGGTGCCCGTGACCTCACGAAACGAGCTTGGCCAGCTGGCTGAGAACTTCAACGTCATGGCGGTGGAAATCGATCGCTACGTTCGTTCCCTCCAGGGTGCCTTGCAGGAGAACAAGGAACTGCTGGTCGACTCCATCCGGGCGCTGGCGGCCGCCATCGACGCGAAGAGCCCGTACACGCGAGGCCACTCGGAGCGCGTGAGCCAGTACGCGGTCGCAATCGCCCGGCACTGCGGAATCTCCGGGGGAGAGCTGGAGAAGGTCGAGATCGCCGCGCTCCTCCACGATGTCGGCAAGATCGGGATCGAGGACGCAATTCTCCAGAAGCCTGATGCGCTTACCGACTCGGAATTTGCACAGATGCGGATCCACACCGTGAAGGGCGCCGCCATCGTGAGCCCGATCAAGAGGCTTCGGGAGATGCTCCCCGGGATCCGGTCGCACCACGAGAACTGGGGCGGCGGCGGCTATCCCGACGGCCTGGTGGGGAACCAGATCCCAATGGTGGCCCGGATCATCGCGGCCGCGGACGTCTTCGACGCGATGACCACCCAGCGCCCGTACCAGAACGCGATGGGCCTCGAGTACGTGTTCAGGAGGATGCGCGAGCTGTCCGGGGCACGGCTCGACCCCGCCATGGTGGACGCGTTCTTCACCGCCGTCCAGAAGGGAGACCTGGTACCCTTGGGGCGCGTGGAGGTGGCGTGACGATGAGAGATGCGGCCCGCTGGACGGTTCTTCTGCTTGGGGTCGTTGCACTCGTGGCCTGCTCGTCGAGCAAGCCGGATCATCAGGCCTCGACCGCGCCCGATATCGACTCGAGCAACCCGCTTGCCGGTACGCTGCTGATGCAGGAGGGGCGGGCGCTGGTGAACGAGGGCAAAATCCCGGAGGGGCTGGAAAAATACCACGCGGCGCTGAAGCTTCAGCCGGACAACCCCACCATCCACAACCTGATCGGGATGGCCGAGCTGCAGCAGGGTAACGCCAACAAGGCGCTGGATTCCTTCAACCGTGCCCTGGCTCTCGCGCCGAAGTACTCCGATGCCCTCAACAACCGCGGAGCCGCATACATGCAGCTCGGGCAGCTCAGCATGGCCGAGTCGGACTTCCTCTCGGTCGCCGCCGACGCCACGTACGCCAACCATTCCGGTGTGCTGTACAACCTCGGATCCCTCTATTTCGTGCGCGGAAACCTTCCGGCCGCGGAGGAAAACCTCCGCAAGGCCACGAGGGAAGCGGCGCCGGTGGAGGCGTTTCTTCTTCTGGGGCAGGTGGAGGAGAAGCTGGGTAAGGCGGTGCTGGCGGAGGACGCGTACCGGAGCGCGATGGCCCGTGCCCCCGAGCGGCCGGACGTGATGCTGGCCCTGGCGAAGCTCGTCGATGCCGCGGGACGCAAGCCCGAAGCCCGCGAGCTCTACCTCAAGATCATCGGTGTGGCCCCGAAGTCGCCAGAGGCGCAGCAGGCCCGCTTGCGGCTGGAGTAGAGGAGTGGCGTTCCAGTACCTTCTGTCGAACCTCCTGGTGGACGTACCTGGCGCGCAAGGTGTTGTTTTCCTCGACCCGGAGGGAGAGGCGGTCGAGCTGATCTCGCGTCAGGCGACGCCCTACGAGCTGAAGCTGGAGGGCGCCTATCACGGAATCTTCCTGCGGCAGGCTGCCCGCCTCGCCACGCTGTCGGGAGCCGGGGGGGTCGAGCGGATCGGGATTGCCGGGACGCAGATGCAGGTGATGAGCCGGGCGCTCAAAGGTGGTTACTACCTCGTCCTGATCATGGAATCGGGCGCCTCGTCCGCAATCGCCTGTGAGGCGATGCAGCGCGCGGGTGTCGACTTCGACCGTGAGATTCCCTGACCCGAACTGAGGGTTTGGCCTTCGGGGGTGTGTTTTGGACCTGCTGCAAAGGTTGCGGCGCGGGCTGGGAGCCACCCGGTCCCTGTTCGGGGAACGGCTCTCCGCCGCGGGATGGAAGATCACGCGCGAGACGCTGGAGGAGCTGCTGCTGGCGTCGGATGTGGGTCCGGATGTCGCCGAAACCCTGGGAAAGGAGTTTGAGCGCGCCGGCGGGAAGGGCGACATTGCGGTCGGCGGAGAACTCGACTGGCTGCAAGCACGGGTGCAACAGATGCTGAGCGCCGACGGCGCCGAGGCAGGGCGCGGCAGGCCCAAAGTGGCCCTGGTGGTCGGGGTGAACGGTACCGGGAAGACGACCACGGCCGCGAAGCTCGCGGGGCATGCGCGCGGGAGCGGGAGGCGCGCGGTCCTCGTTGCGGCCGACACCTTTCGCGCCGCCGCGATCGAACAGCTTCAGAGCTGGGGCGAGCGCGTGCAGGTGCCGGTCATTGCGCAGCGTCCCGGCGCCGACCCGGGCGCCGTGGTGTTCGACGCGCTCAAGGCGGCGCTCGCCCACGACGTTGACGACGTCATCGTGGACACGGCGGGCCGTTTGCACACCAAGCACAACCTCATGGCCGAGCTGGAGAAGGTTCGGAAGGTGTGTGCCCGTGCTGTGCCCGGGGCGCCGCACGAGGTTCTCCTGGTTCTGGACGCGACCACGGGAACGAACGGCCTGGTGCAGGCGCGTGAGTTCCGCGCCCACGCCGGTGTGACCGGCGTCGTTCTCACCAAGCTCGACGGGACCGCAAAGGGCGGCGTGGTGCTCGCCGTGGCACGCGAGCTGGGCGTCCCGGTGCGGTGGGTGGGTGTTGGGGAGGGCCCCGAGGATCTTCTCGAGTTTGTCCCCGAGGTGTTCGCGAAAGCGCTGCTGGGAGGGATCGCGTGACCGGCAGGTGGGTCGCCGTGATGCGCCAGGCACTTGAGCTGGCTGAGCGTGGCCGCTACGGAGCCAGCCCCAACCCGATGGTCGGGGCCGTGCTGCTCTCCCACGGCGGCGAGGTCGTGGGGACGGGGGCGCACCTGCAGTGCGGCGGACCACACGCAGAGGTGTATGCCCTGCAGGAGGGCGGGTCGCAAGCGGCGGGGGGGACCATGGTGGTCAATCTCGAGCCGTGCGTGCACCAGGGCAGGACACCGCCGTGCGTGGACGCGCTGCTGGCCACCGGCATCGCGCGCGTCGTGATCGGCACCCGCGACCCCAACCCGCTGGTCAACGGGAGCGGGGTCGACGCGCTGCGCACGGCCGGTGTCGAGGTCGTTGAGGGAGTGGAGGAAGAGGCGTGCCGAAGGCTAAATCGCCGGTTCTTCCACTGGATCGCGGCCGGCTCCCCTTACGTCACGCTCAAGATGGCGATGACCCTCGACGGGAAGCTGGCGGCTCGCGGTGGGCGCTCGCGGTGGATCACCTCCGAGACCTCCCGGAGGGAGGGGTACGCGCTGCGGGAGGAGTACGACGCACTGCTCGTCGGAGTGAACACCGTTCTGGCCGACGATCCGAGGCTGGTGCGACACCTCGGCCTCAATCCAAACCCACATCTTCTCCGGGTCGTGCTCGATACCAGCCTGCGCACGCCGCCCGAGGCGGTGCTGCTCGAGAGCGATCCGCAGGACGTCGTGATCTTCTGCCGCGAGGGCGCGCCGGCCGAGCGGCGAAAGGAACTCGACGCCAGAGGGACGACGGTGGTTGAGGTGGGGGACGACGAGCGTGGCCAGTGCGACCTGCGTCAGGTGCTACGCTGGCTGGGCGCGCACGGTGTGAGCTCCGTCCTTGTGGAAGGCGGCGGCGAGGTGCACTGGTCATTTCTTCGAGAGGGGCTGGCTCACGGCGTGCACGCGTTCGTGGCGCCCCTGTTCCTCGGCGGGCGGGACGCCACGTCGGCTGTGGGCGGAGCCGGCTTCCCGTCGCCCCAGGAGGCGGTGAAGCTGAGGTTCGTCGAGGTGCGGCGGCTTGAGGATGACCTTGTGCTGACTGCGGAGGTCGAGCGTGTTTAGCGGGCTGGTCAGTGCGGTGGGCGAGGTGCGCGCGCTCCGGCGACGGGGAACCGGCGCGTCCGTCGAGGTCCGATGCGCTCTCCCCGGCGAGCCGCTGGCGGCCGGGGAGAGCGTGGCCGTCCAGGGCGTGTGCTTGACGGTCGTCACCGCGAACCCGGACGGGTTCTCGGCTGATCTCTCGCCCGAAACCCTCGCGCGAACGACGCTCGGGAGTCTGCGACCGGGCGCAAAGGTCAACCTCGAGCGCTCCCTGCGGCTCGACGACCGGCTCGGAGGGCATATCGTGCTCGGCCACGTCGACGCGACCACCACGGTGGTGGCGGCCCGTCCCGGCGATGGTTTTCAGACGGTGAGGTTCGCGCTGCCGTCTGCGGTGGCCGGCGAGGTCGCGATGAAGGGCTCGGTTGCTGTGGATGGTGTCTCCCTCACGGTTGCCGCGCTCGGCGAGGGCTGGTTCGAGGTTGCCCTCATCCCGACAACCGTGACCGCCACCACCCTCGGGAACGCGCGACCCGGCGACAGAGTCAACCTGGAGACCGACGTGCTGGCGAAGTACGTGCGCCGTGCCCTCGCGGGCCGACGTCCCGACCTTGGGGCGCTGCTCTCAGGCCTCTCCGATGAGACGGGTTGAACCGGCGTTTCCCGACCTGCTCCCGGTGAGCCACCGCCTTGGGCCACCACCCCTGGTGGCGGCCGGCCGCACCGTTGCCCTCGACCCGGTCGAGATGCGCCTCGTCTTTCAGGCCCCCAAGCGGCAGCCGGGCGTCGGCGACCGGAGCGTTCCGCGAAGACCGGTCAGAGTGCTGCTTCACGCCCAGTTCGTGCGTCAGGAACACGGGTTCCTCGTGCGCTTGCTGGAGGGGGGCTGCGGGGCGCTCGCGGTACTCGACGGCGTGCTGGCACCGAAGGAGTTGCCGGCGCCAACACTCGAGGGACAGGCCGTGGTGCTGGCGCCGTGGCTGCCGGCGTTCTGGGGGGGCGCGCCTCTGCCCGACCTGAGGCCCTGGCGAAAGGTCGGCGTCGCCGCGGGCGTCCTGCTCTGCCTCGGGCCGGCGCCGGAGCCGTTCGAGCAGATCGACCGTGGGGTGGCCGAGGCGAAGGAGGCGGGAGCGACGTTCGTGCTCCCGGGCCCACTCTCGCTACCGCCGGAGGACCGTCACCGTGTCTATGACGCTCTGGCGGGCGACGGGGGTGACGAGGAGCTGGAGAACCTGCTGTTCCACACCGACCTGGGGCAGCTTGCGACCGAGCTCGAGCGTGAAGCTTCCCGCGCCTGCCGCCGTGCGGGGCTTCCGGAGGGACTCCCCGGCCCGGCCACTTCGGTGACGCCGCGCGGAACCTTTGCCGCGAGCGCACAGCTCCTGCTGTGGGCTCGGAGGCTCGACCTTCTCGACGGCGTGAGCTCGGCCGGCTGGCAGCTCCGGCGCGCCGCGCAGGCACTGCTCGCCTCGCGCCGCGACCCGCAGGCACTGGTCGCCGAGGACAACCTTCGGGTCATCCCCGGCTTCACTCCCTGGGTCGAGGCGTTCGCACGCTCGACGTGGAGCGGTGCGGGCGAGCCCTTCGACGAGGTGCTGGCGCGCTGGATCGCCAGTTGAGGAGGGCCTGAGGCGTGAGGCTTGCCCGCCCGCCCTCCCGCCCAGGCCTGAGGTTTTCGAGCCTTCAGGCCTTCAAGCCTCCAGGCCTCCATCCGCCGGCCACCCGCCTGGTATGAGTCCTTCACGGTCCGCGGCTCACGGGGCACGCAGCACCTTACGGGCGGCGGCGGGGCTGTACCTGCACCTGCCCTTCTGCGCCAGCCGCTGCGCCTACTGCACCTTCGTGACGTCGACCGAGCTGGGCTTGCTGCCACGCACGATCTCCGCGTTGTGCCGGGAGCTGGAACTGCTGGGCCGCCGGAGCGGGCGGCCGATCGTGACGCTGTACCTGGGAGGCGGGACGCCGTCGCTGGTCCCGCAGGATCTGCTCAACCAGATGTTCCGTGTGCTCGACGAACACTTCCCGCGGGTGCGGGGAGCCGAGGTGACCCTCGAGGCCAACCCCGACGACGTGACGGAGGAGCGGACCGATGCCTGGGCGCGCCTCGGGGTCAACCGCGTGTCGGTGGGTGTGCAGGCGTTCTGCGACCCGGTGCTGACGATGCTCAACCGGCGCCACACGGCGGTCCAGGCCAGGGAAGCCGTCGAGCTGCTCCAGCGGGCCGGCTTCTCGATCTCCGTTGACCTCATGCTGGGTCTGCCCGGCATGTCCAGGCGCGACCTCGACGTGACGATCTCCGAGGTGCTGCGGTTGCGCCCCGGCCACGTTTCGGTCTACCTGTTGGAAACCGACAAGCCGCACGCCCTCGGACGTCTGGCGCTTCGCCGCCCCGATCTCTTCCCCGACGACGATGCCGCGGCGCGCCAGTACCTGACCGTAGGGCGCGCGTTGACGCGGGCGGGGTACCGGCACTACGAGGTGTCCAACTTCGCCCTGCCGGGGAGGCTTGCCCGTCACAACCTGAGGTACTGGCGCCGCCGGCCGGTACTCTCGGTCGGCTTGGCGGCGCACGGGCAGGGCGGGCGGCGCCGCTGGGCCGCGCCAGAGGAGCTGCGCGCGTACCTCGAGGCGGTGGAGGCGGGGCGCCTGCCGCGGGCGTGGAGCCACGGCCTCGAGCCGCAGGAGGTGCTGAGGGAGAGGGTCATGCTCGGCCTGCGCCTCGCACGCGGGATCAGGGAAGAGCTCGGCGAGGTGTGCTTCGAGGCGGTGCCGGCGTTCCGAGAAAAGATGCAGGACTTTCTGATCCTCGGCCACGCCCGGCGCAGCGAGGGCCGCCTGAGGCTGACCCCACGCGGCTGGCTCGTCTCGAACGAACTGTTTGCTTCCCTCTGGTGAGGGCACCGGTGACCGGTCCGAGTTCCGGGGTACACTCCGCCGTGGAGGTCGGAATGAAGCGCCCATGCCTGTCGCTGCTCTCTCTGCTGCTGGCCGCTGGCCTTGCTCACGCGGGCGGGTTCTCTTTCGGCGCCTCCTTCACGCAGGACGACCTCCAGGGTCTCGTCGAGGGCATCGGCGACGTTTTGACGTTTCCCAACCTCGGGACGGCTGTACCCACCGGGCTTCCCGGGTTCGAGGCGATCGTCGCCCTGGGCGGGCCGCAAGTGGACACGAACGCCAGCTGGTGGCACGAGGTCGACGCGCACACCTTGGGCGGCGTCCTATACGGCCAGCGGCTCATCCTGCGCAAGGGACTGCCGCTCAATTTCGACGTCGGGTTCCAGACGGGACAGGTCGCGGGCGAGCACTTCTGGGGCGGCGAGGCCCGATGGGCGTTCCTGGAAGGGGGAACGGTGTCGCCGGCGCTGGCGGTCCGGGCCAGCTACTCGCAGCTGAACGGCGCCCCGTTCGACTGCGACGTGGCCGAGGCCCAGCTCTTGATCTCGAAGGGTTTTGCGGTGGTCTCACCGTACGCCGGCCTCGGATACCGCAGGGCGTCGGCGCGGGCCACCTTCGGCGAGCCCGTGGCTGCCTCGCACTCGGCGGAAAGGACCCATACGACGCTGACGATCGGGGCGCGCGTCACTTTGATGCCGCTGCTGCGCCTTGTCGGGGAGGTTCGGAAGGCATCAGAGTCCAGCTTCTTCCTCGGACTGGGGGTGGGGCTTTGAACAGGCAGGTCTTCGGCGCGGCTTCGCTGGCATTGGCCGTGATCGGGCTGACGGGCGGGTGTGATGAGCCCAGGAAGGAGAGACCCTGGGAGCGCACGACGCGCCTCCGCCTCCACTACAAGGTCGAGCCGAATTTCTACGAGATGCAGAAGGACAAGGACGGTAAGCCCGTTCTCACCATGGATCTGGGCGTCACCAACACAGGCAAGGAGTCACTGGACAGAGTCACGATGGTGCTTCACGTGGTCGCGCCCGATGGCAAGGACCGGGTGCGGATGCCGCTGACCCTGGATACGTCGCACATCGTCCCCGGGGTGCCGGGAAAGATCGTCGTGGCCGTTCCGGGCGTCGAGATCCGCGAAGGGGAAGAAGTGACCCTCCAGATGGAAGGTCAGCCCACGAAGGCGGAGATGGGGCAGTACCCGGAGTACACGACTGCGGTCAATTGACCGGAGCCAGGGAAGGGACCTGGAAGCGCTCATGCACGATGCGCTCGAGCCGCGGGCGGATGACGAGGTCGAAGGTCTCCTCCTTTTCGGGGAAGAGGCGCATCGAAGCTGTGCGGGCCGCGTCGATCAGCCGCAGCGCCTCGCAGAACGTCAGGCTCTGGTCCTCCGCGAGGACCTGGGCCGTCACGTCCACCAGCAGTCGAAGCCTCCGCACCCGCTGCTCCTCCTCCCGCAAGAGATCGTTCCCCGCCATCCGTACACTCCAACCCGGGAGGCAGCTGATACATTTCCCCGCCGACCGTCACGGCCCGGGTTCTTTCCCGAACCAACGTTAACACGAATTGGACGAAGGTGATGGAAGGATCCCTCCTGGGAGTCGCCGTGACGGCGGCGCAGCGCGGCGGAGAGGTGCTCCGGCGCTACTTCCGGACGCTGGAGCCCGGGCAGATCACGGAAAAGGCCAAGAACGACCTCGTCTCGACCGCCGACCGCGAGAGTGAGGACGTCATTGCCTCCTACTTGCGGGTGCAGACCCCGGAGTACGGGTTGTTGGCCGAGGAGGCGGGTGCCAGCGGTGCGGGGGGCGCCCGCTGGGTGGTGGACCCCCTCGACGGTACAGCCAACTTCGTCCACTCCTTCCCGCACTTCGCGGTGTCGGTAGCCCTGGTGGTCGAGGGCGAGGTGGTGGTGGGGGCCATCTACGACCCGATGCGGGACGAGACGTTCTCCGCTGCCCGCGGCAGCGGCGCCTGGTGCAACGGGCGCCGACTCCGGGTGACCGACCGGCAGGGCCTCTCCGGGGGGTTCCTCACGACCGGCTTTCCGTTTCGCGTTCATCGGCTGCTGGACGTGTACCTGCGTGTCTTCCACGACGTGTTCCTGCGCGTCGCCGCCATCCGCCGTCCGGGTGCCGCGGCCCTCGACCTCGCCCACACCGCGGCGGGGATCTTCGACGGGTTCTTCGAGTTCTGCCTTTCCAGCTGGGACATCGCTGCGGGCGCCCTGCTCGTCAGCGAGGCCGGCGGGGCGGTGACGAACCTCGACGGGACAGGCGAAATCTTCGCAAACGGCAACGTGGTCGCGGCGGGCCCCGCGGTCCACCGTGAGCTCCTTGCCGTGATCCAGCGGCATTGCCGGGAAGCCGACATTCACCCCTGACGTTGGTGCCCGAGGCGGGTTGCCACAAGGAACGTGCACCGCCTAAGCTTGTCTCGGGGAGACTGTCGCGCGAGAGGAAATGCAGGGGAACATCAGGTCATGACCCATGGGTTGCGCCGTCTGGTGCGTCACGCGCTCGGGTGGGCGCTGCTGGTCCTCGGGATTGCCGGGCTCGTCCTGCCGGTCCTGCAGGGCTGGCTGTTTATTGCGCTTGCGGCGCTGCTCCTCGCACCCGATGTGCCCGCTTTTGCCCGCCTGACAAATTGGATTGAGAAGCGGTTCCCTGCCCTGCGCCACCCGATTCAGCGCGTGCGCGCCCGACTCGGGCACCACGAGGGGCCGCCAACCGAACCGTCCGGGTAGGCTTTTCCCGGAAGGCCACTGAGCCGCGGCCGCTACCCAGGCGTCACGGCGAGGTGGGAACCTGGATCGCACCCTCTCCGGGAAGTTCCAGCAACGCGGCCACCTTGCTCCTCCTCGGCCAGAGAATCACCATGCCGACGGCGGCGACGCCGATGAAGATCCAGAACCAGTCCTGGCGCCCGGTCAGGAAGAACAGCACGAGCCCGAGGATGGCGACCGCTTCAAGCCGGGCAAAGGCCACCGTGTGGGCCGTGAAGTGCGCCGCCAGCAGGCGCTCCGGCTGCTGGCCGACCGTGTAGACGCGCCGCGGCCCTGCCAGCATGGCCCGGTACACCGGCATGATCGTGACCAGGTTCACCGCGGCGAGGAAGGCGAAGCCCCAGAGCAGGGGCTCGCCCTGCGGGAACGCGGGCTCGGCAAGGAGCGGCAGCGCAGCGACCACGCCGGCGTACGCTGCGACGCTGGCGAGCAGGGCCGCGCACACGACCCGGAGACGACGGGTGTAGCGCCCCAAAGCTTCCTGCATGGCGACCCTCCCGCGGAGACGCCACGAAGGTTACCCGCGTCCACCTACCACGGTCAACGCGTCGGGCGGGAAAAGCGAAACCCTTAGTGGGGGTTTCGACAGCGAAACCCCGCGGGGCGGGGTTTCGGCTTGGCGGAAAGTCCGCCCGGGCATTTGCAGTGGGTCTCGCGGCTGCTATGTCCGTCCAACGCCCGCGGCCGGTTTGGCACCAACAATATGGGACCGCACCGGCGCGGCGTCAAGGGCCTCCGCCGGTCGCGATCGCCTCCACGACGGCTACGGCGGCGGCCAGGGCGGAGGTACCGGCCTCCCCGTCCACGAACGGCCCCCCCTCTCCGCGGCAGGCGCGCTGGAATGCGAGGTGTTCCACGGCAAGCGGCTCCGCCTTGTCCACCCGAACGTCGAGCGGGGCAATGGACGTCTCGCCCCCGGCGCGCACCAGGCGGTAGGCGGAGACGGTCTGCTCGGCGTAGTCGATCGAGTGGTACGCGTCGTGCTCGAACAGGCGGAGCTTCCGGACACGTTCGGAGGAAACCCTGCTCGCAGTGAGGTTTGCAACGCAGCCGTTGGCGAACTGCAGGCGCACGTTGGCGAGGTCTACCCGCTCCGACAGCACCGGCACGCCCACCGCGCGTACCTCGTTGAGCGCGGCGTTGTCGTTCAGGGCCTGGGCGAGTTGGAGGTCGTGCACCATCAGGTCGAGGACCACGTCGATGTCCATCGAACGCCGGGTGAACGGCGAAAGGCGCTGGGCTTCCACGTAGCGCGGGGTCGGCCGCCGCGCCAGGACGGCCTGCACCGCTGGGTTGAAGTATTCGACGTGTCCGACGCCCAGGACGACGTTCCGGCGGCTGGCCAGCCCCACCATCTCGCGCGCCTCGGCCACGGTGCTCGCGATCGGCTTCTCGACCAGGACGTGTTTCCCGGCGAGGAGGAACGGCTCGGCGACCTCGCGGTGCGTGACCGTGGGGGAGGCGATCACCGCGGCGTCCGCCCGGCTGACCGCCTTCTCGAGGCTGGCGAGGGGCTCGGCACCGAACTCGGCGCACATCGCCGTGAGGCGAGTGCGGTCGGGATCGAAGGCGCCCACACACCGCCAGCCGGGAAGTGTGCGGGCCAAGCGCAGGTGGTGCCTTCCGAGGTGGCCGATGCCCACCACCACGACAGCCAGCGGAGCTCGCTCGTTCATGGCGAACGAGATTACGCGGCCCTGCACAATCCCCGCAAGGGGGTTGTCTTTCTTGGTCACTGCGTGACGGCTCTGTTTTGCCCGGTGGGTGGGGCGCCTGCTCGGCGCTTGCTCGCCCCCGCTCGCGGCGCGCCGAGACTCCGGAGGCCACGACCCAGCAGTGCGGCCCGGGGTGGGGCCCCTCGGTGTCCGCAAAAGACGGCGTCACCGACACCCCACCCCGGATCCGCACGCTGGGGACCCCGTGGCCTCCGGAGAAATGGCCGCCCCACCCGCCAGGCGGAATGTTCCCCCCACCCACTCTGGACACAATCGGTCCCGAGCTCCTAGAACGCGAGACCGTGTCGTTCCCAGCTCCCAGGTTTCAAGTCGAAGGGTGGGTGGTTGAAATCGCCCCGCGGGCCTCAGGAGCCATCTCGCCGGAGCGTGCGGGGACCCGACGCGCTGGCCGGCGAGGGGAGACGGCGCGGCTGCGTCTTGCCGACGCCGAGGGGCCCCACGGCGGGCAGTGCTGTCGGGTCGCACGCGCAGGCGGGTCGGAG
>DATKMD010000078.1:0-4312 GCA_035542075.1 Thermoanaerobaculaceae bacterium | reverse complement strand
GCCGGGGACTTCGTCTTCGGCCCCAAGAACCGCTGGCACCACCTCGAGCCCGTGGGCACCGAGCCCAGCATCCGCATCGCGATCAACGCGCGCGGCGAGTTCCACCGCTACGACCGCCCCGGCTGCAAGCCCCTCTAGCCGGCGGAGAGAGGGCCCGTCGAGTCCCTCTCCCCTCGGGGGAGAGGGTAGGGTGAGGGGCCTCAGGCGAGGGGGACTCGATTGACACGTCACCATCCGTCGGGTACATTGCAGTTGTCACCGCGGGGTGGAGCAGCCCGGTAGCTCGTTGGGCTCATAACCCAAAGGTCGCTGGTTCAAATCCAGCCCCCGCAACCAAAATTCCAAGGGGTTAGCGGACGCAGCAGCCGCTAACCCCTTTCGTTTACCCAGGAATTACCCAGAATTGGTTGGCGGGACTGTGCGTGCACAGGTCGGATCGACGGGCCATCGCTTCGCGGCGACTTGTTATCGGTGGGAGCCCGTGGCCGAGGAGAACAGGCAAGCTAGGGCGGGCGAAGACTGGGCCTGATACAGTGTGGCGATGGCGGAGGTGGGCGCCTTCTACGACGCGCTCGCTGGTTGGTACCACCTCGTGTACCAGGACTGGGAGGCCAGCATCGAGCGGCAGGGCCGCGCGCTGTCGTCACTTCTGGCCAGTGAATGGGGTTCCGCGGCCCAGCGCGTCCTCGACGCCGCTGTTGGGATCGGCACGCAGGCCCTCGGTTTGGCGGCACGCGGCTTCCCGGTCATCGGCTCCGACCTCGCCCTCGCGGCGGTGCAGCGCGCCGGGGAGGAGGCCGAACGCCGCGGACTTCGACTGGGTTGCGTGGTCGGGGATATGAGGGCCCTTCCCGTTCGCTCGGCGACTTTCGATATTGTGCTGGCCTGCGACAACGCCCTCCCGCACCTGCTGTCCGAGGATGACATCCGGTGTGCCTTCCGGGAATGCCTGCGGTGCATTCGGCCTCGGGGCGGCTGCGTGATCTCGATGCGGGACTACGACGGGCCCCCGTCGCCCGGCACGGTCGAGACCCAAGACTATGGGGACCGCATCTGGTCAGGGCGTCGGTGCCGCCTGGTGCAAAGCCGCCGATGGCGGGGTCAATTCTACGACGTGACCTTTGAGCTGGTGACAAATGGCGAGCCAAAGGAAGTCCTGCTTCGGACGCCTGAAACGACCTACTTCGCAATCGGGATAGAGCGCATGGCGGTCCTCATGGGGGAGGCAGGCTTCACGCGCGTGCGCCGCGTTGACGGCTGCCTCTTCCAGCCCGTCCTCGTCGGCACACGGTAGGTGCGCGCGATTGGCTGGCGCCAGCCCGGAAGGCGCACCGGGCACTCAGGGCACCGGCGGGTGACCAGGCGGGGGCTTGATCGCATCATCCGGCCTTCCCTCTAAGAAAGAGCTGCGTGGGCATGAACGGGCAGACTTAGGCTTGAATCTCTGAGCACTCAGGAGCTGTCGTTTTTTGCGCGGCCGCTTGATCTCGGGCCCGTTGCTCGGTGGCGGTAGAGGCTCGCGGCTCGATCACCAGGTCTCCATCGAGATGCTTCAGGATCTCGACCTTGGCCGGCTGAGGATCCTGCCTCAGCAAGTCATCCAACCGTTCCAGCTTAGTCATGTCGGTAGAGGCGGATCGAACACCTCGACGATTGAGATTCTCCGGGCCGGCCTGCGCCGAGCAAACGGTCGGACTCGCTCATGGCTCGCCGTCCTGCAGGTATCGAAGGCTCTTTCGCGAATAACGGGTCTTCGCCGGAAGGGGACCGCCTGCGCCTCGCGTCAGGCGAGCAGTGCTAAGATGTCGGCCCCTGATCCGATGAGCGCGCGAGCCTCGAGTGTGCGGTGGGCCACAGTGCTGGCCGCCAGCGGCGGCCTCGCCGCCACGCCCTCGCCTTCGTTAGCCCTCTCCGTCCAGGAGGCCTTGCTGCACGCCGTGCCGGCTGTCGTGCTTGTGAGCGCCGAGGTCAAGGCGAGCGCGACGGTGAATTGCGGCCGGGGTCACATCACGGTCAGCCCGAAGCCGTTCATCGAGGTCGGCACTGGATGGTTCGTGGATGGTCGGGGCTACCTCATCACCAACGCGCACGTCATCGATCCCGCATACCGTGTACCAGCGTGGGTCGAGTTCAACCTGAAGCTGAGGGCGGTCGAGGAAGGCTGTGTGTACCCCGCGCTGAAGGCGCGCGGATTCGCGCGAGGTCAGCGGCCTGACCTCGAGGAAGAGCTGCTGCGCGCCATTCCCATCGCCGCGGTGAAGCTCACGCCGACAGGGCGAGTGAGCGTGCTCCTGTCCAACGGCGCTAATCTCGCGGCCCAGGTCGCGAAGTTCAGCGCACCGATCACCCTCGACGCGAAGGGCAATCCGCTCAAGGATTCTGGGCGCGATCTGGCCTTGCTGAAGATCCAGGAGGGCGCGTATCCGGTCATGTCGATCACGGACAAGGAGCCCAAGCTCGGCGACGAGCTCCACATCCTGGGCTTCCCGGGAGTGGTCAGGGATCATGAGCTTCTCAGCCGGACGGCCTTGACGGAAGCATCTGCCACGAAGGGACAGGTGTCGGGATTCAACACAGACGCCATCGGTCAGGATGTGATCCAGACGGACGCTTCCGCCGTTTATGGAGACAGTGGCGGGCCCGCGGTGGATGACAGCGGATCCGTCGTCGGCGTCATGACGTTCATCTCCCTCCGCGGCAGCGCCGAGGTCCAGGGCTTCAATTTTCTGATTCCCGCCAAGGACGTGCGCGCCTTCCTGGCGGGCACCGATGTGAGGCGGGGTGAGAGTCGCTTCAATCCAGTATGGTCGGCCGGCGTCACGGCCCTGCTGGGCGAGCGGTACTCGCTCGCGCTCGCGAAGTTCCGTGAAGCGGATGCACTGCTGCCGGGTCTCGTGGTGGTCAAGCGCTCGATGCGGGAGGCCGAGTACAAGCTCGCCCACCCGCCGACCCGGCCCTTTCCCTGGGCGTGGACGACCGCCGTCGCGCTTGCGCTGCTGAGTGTCACCACGTGGGGGATGTGGGGAGTCCGACGTTGGAAGCGCAACCGGTATCGAGTCCATCCGGGTCAGGTCGTCGACTTCCTGGAGAGAGGGTTGAATCCCGTGCTTCTCGATGTGCGCACCCCCGCCGACTACGAGACCAGCCCACTCTCGATCCCGAGGGCGATCCGCCTCGACCCCGAGCTCATCACCGAGCGGCACATCGACCTACCGATCGAGAAGAACCAGCTCATCGTCACGTTCTGCACGAGTCCGGAAGAGCGAACGAGCGCTGAGGTCGCCCGGCTCCTGCGCCGCCAACGGTGGAGCAATGTCCGGATCCTCAAGGGCGGTCTCGGCGCGTGGGCGAACGCGCGCCTCCCCGTGGAGAGCAAGTCGCACCTGCCCTCGATCGGGATCGAGATCTACCGGAACCTCACGCACGGCGACATCGAGCGGCGCCACTACGCGCCCGGCGCGGTCATCTTCGAGGAGGGTGACGACGCGCATGGAGAGGCATACCTCGTTCACACGGGCACGATCGAGATCGTGAAGCGATCCACCGGCGGTGAACGCCGGCTCAATCTAGTGAAGGAAGGGGCGCTGCTGGGGGAGATGGCGTTGTTCAGGCACGCGCCACGTTCGGCCGCCGCGGTCGCCGTCACCGAGGCCGAGCTTCTCGTCATGCGGAGCGAACGCCTCGAGTGGCTGATCCGGAACCGGCCCGAGCTCACGCTCGAGCTCCTCAAGTGGCTCTCGGATCAGATCGTCTCGAGGGACCCCTGAAGTCTCACTGGCCGGTGCGTGTGCCGCTGATGGAGGAAAAGTATCGCACACCCCTGTCGAAATGGGGCCAGCTCGTAGGAAACATAAACGTCCTTATCGGTCCCGGGCAGCCGGCGTGAGTCACCACTCGCGGACGCCAGGCGGCGTGCGGGGCCAGCGTGGTAGAGGAGCAGACGCACCTCGGGTCGTGGGGTGAGGGCCGCCAGCTTCTCGAGCAATTCAAGGGGCTCGAGGAGCAGCTGCCCCTTACCACGTGGGTTGACCCTCGTTCCGCGAACGTTCGGGCTTACAGGGCAAGGACGGCCCGCACCAAGTGGCTGGCATGGGGACTAGCGACGCCCTGTAGCGGCGAGGTCGGGCGCCAAGCGAGCGAGCACCGCTTCCGCCTGCGCGTAGCGGGCGCTGGGCCGACGCGCCAACCACGGCAATGGGGCCAAGAGCGTGGCTGGGATTTGAAGTACAGCGGGGACACTGAGCACTAGTTCAGGCGGCTCATTGACTCGCCGCGAGACGGGGCGCCGTATAGGAGGCGATGGCATGGATTG
>DATKMD010000077.1:0-27345 GCA_035542075.1 Thermoanaerobaculaceae bacterium | reverse complement strand
ACCTCTCTGCGAGTGGATGCCGCGAACGGGGCGCGGCGCCACCGCCGCGTTGCCACTGGCACTGCGCGCACCACACCGGGGTGGAGGGCCACCAAGGGGAGGAAAGCTTCCTCGACCACCCAGGCGAGTTCGACCGGCTGCCCGCCGCGCGCCAGCGCGTCAGCCAGCGGCCACGTGTGGACGATGTCCCCGAGGGCCGAGAGGCGAGTGAGCACGAGGCGCACCCAGCGATTCTAGTGGGTCGCCCCCCGGCACCAGAAGGCAACCCTGGTGATGCTGTATCCTGCGTAACTGGAGGAAGATGGGGTGTTTCGTTGATTTATTCAACAAACTCCGAAAGACAAGCAAACGCCGTGCTTAGGCCACTTTCCGTCCGGTTGTGAACAGAAGAACGATCCAGCCGCGTCGCGCTACCTGCTGAAAAAATCAACAATCAACCGTGGGATAGTTCCGGGTGCAGGAACACAAGCCCTTTGGAATCAACGAGAAAAGGAGGGGCCGGAGAAGCTGGCAAGGGGCTTGCTCTTAGAGGGGCGAGCGGAAGAAGTGAACGTTCCGCCAGGAGGCAAACAAAATGACCGCGATTCTCGTGATTCTTACAATCCTGGTGTTCATCGGTGTGGATGCCGTCGTCATGGCGTTCCGGCGTCGTCACGCAGTGGCGCCCGTGATGCTCCCCGTCACCGCGATGCTCGAGCCGCGGCCGCCCCAGGGCATCTTCCTCGACCCCCGCCACAGCTGGGTCCGCATCACGGGCGACGGCACCCTCCGCGTCGGCATCGACGATTTTCTCGCCGAGGCGATCGGCGAAGTCGAAGGTGTTGAGGCGCCGCCGCGCGGCGCGCAGATCAAGCGCGGCGACCCGCTGCTCAAGCTGCGCGTGAAGGGCAAGACGCTGGTGGTTCCAGCCCCCGCCTCCGGCGAGGTGGTGGCGGTGAACGATCACGTTGCCGCGCAACCGTGGACGGTGAGCCGCGACCCGTACGGTGTGGGCTGGGTGGTCTCGCTGTGGTCGCGTGACCAGCACGAGGCGATCAAGCCGCTCCGCATCGGCAGCGCTGCCGCCGCGTTCCTGCGCGCCGAGATGCAGCGCCTGGCCGACTTCCTCACCCCCACCGGAACGCTCGCGACGGTGCCGCTGCTGGCCGACGGCGGAATCCCGCGCAAGGGCGTCGTGTCCGAACTCGACGAGGAGCGGTGGGATGCCTTCCAGAAGGAGTTCCTGAGCTCTACCACGGAGGAGGCGTAGGCCATGGCCCGTCGAGGGATCCTGGTCGACGTGACGAAGTGCATCGGCTGCGGCTCGTGCGTCGAGGCCTGCCAGAAGTCGAACGAGCAGCCCGCCCATGAGGCACGCGGCTTCGATGAGCAGACATTCACCTTCCTGATGGACCGCGGCAACGACACCTACGTGCGGCGCCTGTGCATGCACTGCGAGCAGCCGAGCTGTGCGTCGGCATGCCCGGTGTCGGCGCTGCACAAGACAGCCGAGGGCCCGGTCGTGTACGACGCCAGCAAGTGCCTGGGATGCCGCTACTGCATGCTGGCTTGCCCGTTCGGGGTCCCGACGTACGAGTGGCACTCGGCGATGCCGCGGGTGCGCAAGTGCCAGATGTGCTCCCACCGCGGAGAGGCGGGCCCCGCCTGTGCGGAGGCCTGTCCGACGGGCGCCACCATCACGGGCGAGCGCGAGGCGCTGCTGGCCGAGGCCCGCTCCCGTGTGGCCAACGACCCCAAGACCTATTTCCAGCGCGTATACGGCGTCACCGAGGCGGGTGGAACCGACGTCTTCTTCATCGGCCCCAAGGACTCCGATGCGCTCGGACTGCCGCCGGTGAAGAGCCAACTGCCGCTGCCGAACCTCACGTGGCAGGCACTCAAGCATGTGCCGGACGTCGTCCTGTTCGGGGGGGTGTTCCTCGGCGGGATGTTCTGGCTCACCAAGCGCAAGGAAGAGGTAGCCCGCGCCGAGCACGATGAAAAGGGGGAGCACCATGGTTAAGAAGCGCCTCTCCTCGCTGAGGCTCGGCTTCTGGTCCGTGTTCTCCGGGGTACTGATCCTCATCCTTGCCGGGATCGCCTACATTCGCTACACGCAGGGCCTGGGCGCCGTCACCAACCTCTCCGACACGTTCCCGTGGGGGCTGTGGATCGGCTTCGACCTCCTCTGCGGTGTGGGTCTGGCGGCTGGTGGGTTCGCGGTCACCGCCACCGTTCACATCCTCCACCTCAAGGACTTCAAGCCGATCGTGCGTCCCACTGTGCTCACAGCGTTTCTTGGTTACCTGCTCGTGATCGCGGCGCTGCTCGTGGACCTCGGGAGGCCGTGGAACATCTGGCACCCGATCATCATGTGGAACCCACACTCCGTGATGTTCGAGGTCGGCTGGTGCGTGATGCTTTACACCACCGTGCTGTCCCTCGAGTTCGCCCCGGTCGTTATCGAGCCCTTCAGGCAACGGTTCAAGCTCGACTGGATGCTGAAGGTCCTCAAGACCGTCACGCCGGTCCTCGTCATCCTGGGCGTCATCCTCTCCACGCTGCACCAGTCCTCCCTCGGCAGTTTGTTCCTGATCCTGCCCGAGAAGATGCACCCGCTCTGGTACACCCCGATGCTTCCGGTGCTGTTCTTCGTGTCGGCTCTTGCAGCAGGGATTGCCATGGTCGTGGTGGAGTCTTGGTTCTCGAAGCGCGCTTTCGGCAAGCCGATCGAGACGCACCTGCTCGCGCGTCTGTCCCGGGTCTCGGTGGTGGTGCTCGCGATCTACTTCGTCCTGCGGCTGCGCGACCTCGCCAGCCGCGATGCGCTCTCGACCATCTTTCCCCTCAACAGGACCTCAGCAATGTTCCTTGTAGAGGTCGGGCTGGGCGTGCTGGTGCCCATGGTCCTGCTGGCGTTCGAGCGTTTCCGGCGGTCCCCGAAGCGACTGGCCGCGGTCCAGGGGTTGGTGGTGCTGGGCTTCATCTTCCACCGCCTGAACGTGTCGATCACGTCGGTGGAGGCCGCGACCGGTCGCAGCTACATCCCCTCGATCCCCGAGTTCTTTGTCTCGGCTGGCCTGATAGCCGTCGGCATGACGATCTTCGTGCTGGCCTGCCGGTACCTGCCGGTGTTCCCGGAAGGACCGGTGGCGGAAACGGAGAAGAAGGTGCAGCCTGCGATCGCGGAGGTCCCGAGGTCCCTGCGAGTTTCGAAAGCGACAGGCACTTTTGACCCGTCGTAGAAGTGGGGGTACCGTGGGTGCGGGGTGAACGGAGGAAACCCGCAGCCATGTGGCGATGGCGGCTCAACTCGCTGACGCTTCGACTCACCGGTACCCTGATCGTGGTGTTGGTGCTCCTGCTGGCCCTCACTGCCGTGGTGCAGGTGGGCCTGCAGGAGCGCTATGCGCGTGAGGCCGCCCGCATCAACGGACTCGCGATGTCCGAGACGCTCTACGGCGCCCTCCATACGGCAATGCTCAACAACGACCGGGAGGGCCTGCACACCTCGGTCCGCACCATCGGCGAGCACGACCCCAACGTGCGAGTGCGCATCTTCAACAAGGAGGGACAGATCGTTTTTTCCTCCGACACGCGCGAGGTCGGAACGCGTCTCGACCCCCGCTCGGAGGCCTGTTTCAAGTGCCACCAGGCGGACAGGCCCATTGAGAAGCTCCCGCCGGGCGACCGAACCCGCTCCTTCGTGGTGGGGGGCGTGCCGGCACTGGGCGTGATCCGGCCGATCGACAACGAGCCCGCCTGCACCAACGCGGGCTGTCATGCCCACCCCGCGACAAAGCGACTCCTGGGCGTCCTCGACGTCACGCTGCTCCTGCCCCGCATCGAGGAGGCGCGGCGGCAAACGGCCGCGCTGATGGTAGGGACCACCGCCGTGGCGCTTCTGCTCGTCGTAGGCGTCATGGTCTTCGTCGTGCGCAGATCCGTGCACCGACCGATCAGATCACTTACCCGCACGCTCGCCTCGCTCGGGACCGGTGACTACTCGGCCCGGTACGAGAACGGCGAGATCTCGGAGTTCGCGTATCTCGGCAACTCGGTGAACAAGATGGCCCAGGAGCTTCAGCGCGCCAACGCCGAGCTGGTGGAGTGGGCACAGACGCTGGAGCGACGCGTGGAGGAAAAGACAGCGGAGCTTCGTCAGGCACAGGACCAGATGATGAAGGTCGAACGCATGGCCTCGCTTGGCAAGCTGGCGGCGGTCGTGGCCCATGAGATCAACAACCCGCTCGCGAGTGTGGTGACCTACTCGAAGGTCCTGCTGCGCCGGTACGCCCACCGCCCGGACCAGACCGAGGAGACCCGCGAGAGCCTGGGCATCCTGGAGGCGATCGCCAGCGAGTCCGCTCGCTGCGGCGAGATCGTCTCCAACCTGCTGCTGTTCGCCCGCCGCACCGGCTCACGCATGGAGCCGACGAACGTCAACCAGCTCGTGGATCGGTCGCTGTTCCTCATCAAGCACAAGATGGACCTTGCCCAGGTCAAGGCCGACCTCGACCTCTCCTCCCGGCTCCCCCAGATCATGTGCGACCCGGCACAGATCGAGCAGGCGTTGCTGGCGCTCTGCATCAACGCGGTGGAGGCGATGCCGAACGGGGGCACTCTCACGGTGCGCACCGCGCCAGCCCCGCAGGGCGGGGTCGAGGTGGAGGTGGAGGACACCGGCGTCGGCATACCTGACGAGGTGCGGGCCCACATCTTCGAGCCGTTCTTCACGACTAAGGGCGAGGGTGAGGGCAAGGGCCTGGGGCTCGGCCTCGCGGTTGTCTACGGCATCGTGCAAAGACACAATGGGGCGATCGAGGTCGCGAGCGCGCCCGGGGGGGGGACCCGCTTCTCCCTGACGCTCCCGGCGGCGCCTGCAGAGGGTGGGGGTGAGGCGTGATGATGACGACGCCGGTGCGGATCCTGGTGGTGGATGACGAGCAGCACGTCCGCAACTCCCTGGCGACCTGGTTCCGCGAAGAGGGTTACGAGGTCAGCGTGGCCGCCAGCGGCAAGGAGGCTCTGGCCACGCTCACACGCGAGGGCACCAACATCCTGCTCGTCGACATCAAGATGCCCGGGATGGACGGCCTCGAGCTCCAGCACAAGGTGCGCGAACTGGCCCCCGACGCCACGATCATCATCATGACCGCCTACGCCTCGGTCGAGACCGCCGTGCAGGCGCTCAAGGAAGGTGCGTACGACTACATCGTCAAGCCGTTTGACCCCGAGAACGTCTCGCGCCTGGTCCGCAAGGCAGCGGAGCGCTACTCGCTGATGGCCGAGAACCGCGCCCTGCGCGAGCGGCTTGCAGGCGCGACGCCGGCACTGATCACTTCGGGCTCTCCGGCCATGGCCAAGGCTCTCGAGCTCGTGGACCAGGTCGCTCCCACCGACACCAGCGTTCTCATCAACGGCGAGTCCGGCACCGGCAAGGAGCTCGTCGCCCACCTCATCCATTTCAGGAGCAACCGCCGCTTCGGCCCGTTCGTGGTGGAGAACTGCGGTGCGCTCGCCGAGGGCGTGCTCGAGAGTGAGCTGTTCGGTCACGAGCGTGGGGCGTTCACCGGGGCAGTGGCCCGCCGCCGCGGCAAGATCGAGCTCGCCGACGAGGGCACTCTGTTCCTGGACGAGATCGGGGACGTGCCCCCCAAGGTCCAGGTGGACCTTCTTCGTGTCCTGCAGGACCGTCAGATCACCCGCGTCGGCGGCAACACCCCAACCCCGGTGAACTTCCGCCTCGTCACCGCCACCCACCGCGACCTCGAGGCCGAGGTGGCGGCGGGGCGCTTCCGCGAGGACTTCTACTTCCGGATCAACGTGTTCACGATCCCGCTGCCGCCGCTGCGCGAGAGGACCGAGGACATCCCCGCCCTCGCAAACCACTTCCTGCAGCACTTCACAACCCAGATGAACCGCCGCATCTCGGGATTCACGCCGGAGGCGATGGCGGCCCTGGTCGCGTACCCGTGGCCAGGCAACGTCCGCGAACTGCAGAACGCCATCGAGCGAGCGATCGTGATGTGCAAGGGTGAGCGCATCGAGGCCGGTCACTTCCCCTTCGCGGTTCCGCCGGCGGCGGCCGACGTCTCCCTGTCGGCGATGGAGGCGGCGCACATCCGCCAGGTGCTCGCCGGCTGCTCCTACAACGTCGCGCAGGCTGCGCGCGCCCTCGGCGTTGACCGCGTCACGCTCTACAACAAGATGAAGAAGTACGGTATCGAGAGGCCGTGAGGTGTGAACGTCAGGCTCCTGGCGCTGGGGGACGTGCCTCCCAGGCTGGCCGAGGCCGTGCTCGCCGGGCTCCCGCGCCCCTACGCCGGCGGTGAGATCGGTCACCTCGCCGTTGCGCTGGAGCACTGCTACGACCGGCAGCGTGCGCAAGTGGACGCCTCCCGCCTGATCGAGCAGGTTCCCGACCCGGAGCCGGGCTGGCTGACCATGGGCCTCATCGGCGCGGATCTCTTCATGCCCGCCCTGACGTACGTTTTCGGTATCTCCCACCTGGGTGGACGGCGCGGCATCGTCTCCTGGTTCCGTCTTCGCCCGGAGGAGGAGAGCCTGGATGCGGCGGCGATCTTCGTCCGTCGCATCACCACCGAAGTCGTGCATGAGCTTGGCCACACCGTGGGGCTCGTCCACTGCGTGGTGCCCGACTGCGCGATGCACCGTTCGCTCTGGCCCGAGGCCATCGACCTCAAGCACCCCGAATACTGCCCCGCCTGCCTGGAGACGTTGACCTCAGGGTCCGAGCAGTCCTGAGAACCCCGAGATCGTTGTCATTGCGAGGAGTCCCGTCTCCAGCGGGACGACGAAGCAATCTCGTGTAACTGCTGGCGCTTCGCGCCGGATTTTCTTTTTGCCCCACGGGCCGGGAGCAGTCGCTCGGGCTGGGCGTCGAGTCCAGCCCTCCGACCCGCAGGGCGGAGTTAGATGCTCCATGCGCCCTCGGTGGCCCGCAGCCTCCGGAGCCGTGGTCCCGCCGAGGCGGGACACCCGCGGCGCGGATTGAATTCCCACCCCCCGGGCAGGAAGCCGGCCGTACCGAATCAACTGTCTTCCTGAGGCCGAGCGCAGTGAGGCCGAAGGATCTCATGGAGTTGCGATAACCAATAGCTTGCATCTGGTCTTGAAAATGGTCTATATTCTGGTCCGGAGGGTGTCATGACCACCGTGCCGCTTTCGGAAGCAAAAACCCACCTCGCACGCCTTCTGGCCGAGATCGAGAAGCTCGGGGAAGGCGTGACCATCACGCGTTCGGGGCGACCGGCCGGCGTGCTCCTGTCGATCGAGGAATACGAGGGTCTGCTCGAGACCCTGGACATCCTCGCGGACTCCAAGCTGATGGCCTCGGTCCGCCACGGCCTGCGCGACGCCGAGAAGGGCCGCGTGCTGGGAGACGATGAGGTCTGGCGTTGAGCTGGACCGTCCGCTACACCGAGACCGCCGCCAAGGCGATCAAGAAGCTCGACCCCACGGTGCGGAAGCGGGTACGGGCCGCAATCGACGCGCTCCGGGAAGAGCCGCACCGCGGCAAGCCGCTGCAGCTCACGCTCAAGGGTCTCTACTCCTGGCGCACCGGTGACTGGCGCATCATTTATCGCATTGAGGCCGAACGCATCGAGATCCTCATCGTCACCGTCGGCCACCGCCGCGACGTCTACACTCGCGTCCGCTCCCTCCTGCGGTAGGATGAAATGAGGACGAGGGTCCGATGCAGAAGTCGGCAAGCCCAGGCCGAAAGGCCCCACTGGGGTGGCCGCGCTCCCGCCAGCGGGGCGAGCGGACAGGTCCTGGGCCCTTGCCCCGGTTTTGGCCAGCCTCGACAAGCGCGCGCCAAGCAGCCTCAAAAAGGTGAGATGCTGATACCAGGCACCCGCCGCGTCGAAGGGAGTTGGGCATGCCTGAAGAGGAACGCCGCGCCATTCGTGGTCTCGACGAATCCGCCCCGTTTGACCTTACGGAACACCTGCTCAGTGTTTTGAAGGCGGCACTGGCCACAGCGCCGTTTTGCGGCGGCATCGCATCCCTGATGACCGACTACATTCCCAGTCGGCGGGTTAAGCGCCTTGAGCAGTTTGCTAACCAGGTCGGTCAGGATCTAGAGGCCCTGCGTGAGAGGGTCGAAGCAGGACGAATCAATACTGAAGACTACGCCTTTATCTTCGAGAGGTGCTTTCGGGGCGCGGCCGATTTCCCACAGAAGGAGAAGCTCGAAGCGTTTCGCGGGATCCTAGTGAACTCGGCGCTGCCGACCAACCTAACGCAGGATCAGCGGGAATTCTTTCTCAACTTGGTGGAGCGCCTGTCGTCGGTTCACCTACGTATCCTCCGCTTCATGGCTGATCCGCGTGGCTATCTTGCCTCGATGGAAATACCCGAAAGCCGAATTATGGGCGGCTTCTCGTCCTTCTTCCCGGTCGCTCTGCCTGGTGTTCCGATTGACGTCATTCGGGCGGCTTTCGCCGACTTACATGCGTTGGGTTTTTCCAATACCAGCCCCGATATCTTCACGACTATGACAGCTGGTCAGGGCCTCCAATTGTTGGGTGACCGCCTCACACCGCTGGCAAGGGCCTTCGTTTCCTTTTGCACGGTTCCCGCATAAAGGGCTATCCCTCGCCACGCAACCGACACCTCAACTCTGCCGCCACTCGCATTCTGTCACGACAGACGCGACGGTCGGCAGTTAGGGTTGCGGCCTCGTTAGTGCCAGGCGGCACGCATTGGACGATCGACTGCAGGCTCGAAATCGAAGGCTGCCGCCGAACCTTAGGCGGTGGGCATTGAATCCGCCAGGCGGGTGCGAGCGGCCATGGCTCCGGAGGCCGCGGGGACCCGGCGGGCGACTCGCGGTGGGGTTTCGCTGGCGCAGCCTCATGCGAACAGCGAGGGGTCCCCGCCGTGGGGCGTCCCTGCTGGGTCGCGGCCGGAGGAGTCTCGGGCCGCCGGCCGCGGGGGCGGCCAAGGCCCGAACGGCCGCGCACCCGCGTGGCAAACCAAAATCCGAAGCGCCAGCTTCAAGTCATTGAAGGGGTGATGGGGCAAAGCCCCGTCAGGGGGCGTAGCGCTTGAGGATCTCGCCGACGAGATCGGTGGTGGCGTGCTCTTTGATGTCGCCGCAGATGACGGTCTCGCCGCCCCACTCCGCGACGACCTCACGCTCCGGAACGGTCTCGGGCGTGTAATCGGTGCCCTTGGCGTGGACGTGAGGCTTGAGCGCGCGCAGCACCTCTGCCACCGTTGCCTCGTCGAACATCACGATGAAGTCCACGCAATCGAGATGGGACAGCAGCTCCACGCGCTCGTCCTCCGGGACGATCGGGCGCAGGGGGCCCTTGCTCGTCCGCACCGAGAGGTCGGAGTTGACCGCGACGAACAGTGCATCGCCGAGCGCACGCGCCGCCACCAGGTAGCGCACATGGCCGACGTGCAGCATGTCGAAAGCGCCGTTGGCGACCACGACACGCTTGCCGGCGGAGCGCATCCCCTCCGCAATCACCCGCGCCTCGCCAAGCGAGACGAGCTTCGTGCGCGGCGCCTTACTCACAGCACACCCCAACGCTTCGTGGGTGGCTGGGGGCCCTGTCCCCTGACCCCTGACCCCTCGGCTCTAGCTCAGTCATGGACGAAAGGCGCCTGGTCGATGGCCTGGTGCAGCTCGTCGCGCGAGGCGGTCGCCGTGCCGAGCTTGCCGACCACGATCCCACCCGCCAGGTTGGCGATGACCGCGGCCTCCTCGGGCCGTGCGCCGGCGGCGAGCGCGAGCGTGAACGTCGCGAGCACGGTGTCGCCCGCTCCGGTGACGTCCGCAACCTGGTCGGTCCCGAACACCGGCAGGTGCACCGGGTCCCTGTCGTCCTCCACGAGCGTCAGCCCGTCGCTGCCGCGGGTCGCGGCGACAAAACGGGCGCCGAGCCTCCTGCGGAGAGCCTCCGCGGCAGCGGCCACCGCTGCGTCTCCCGAGGGCAGCCCGCCGGATACCGCCGCCAATTCCTCGAGGTTCGGGGTGGCGCCGTCAACCGGGCCGAGCGACTCGAGGCCGAAGCGCGAGTCGGCCACGATCGGCGCGCCCGCAGGGAGGGCAGCTCGGAGGCGGGTCACGCCTTCAGCGGAGACCACGCCGTAGCCGTAGTCGGAGACCGCGGCGGCGTGCGCGGCCGGCGCGACGCGGGCCAGCCGTTCGAACAGCTCCTCTCGCCAGCGGTCGCGCCCCGGGAGGTGGTCCTCAACGTCGTAGCGGGCAACCTGGTGCTTGAGCGACGCCACCCCCCCGGCGAGAAGCCGCACCTTGGTGACGGTCCGGAAGTCCGGCAGCACCACGATGCCGGAGACGTCCACCCCGAGGCGGGAGAGCGCCTCAAGCAGACTCGCCCCCGCCTCGTCCTCGCCAACCACGCCGGCGGGGAGCACGGTCGCGCCGAGGGCGGCCAGGTTGGCGAGGGCGTTGGCGCCGCCACCGGGAATGTCGCGCTGCCCCTCGAAGCGCAGGATGATCACGGGCGCCTCGCGCGAGATGCGCTTCGGGGTGCCGAGCACGAACCGGTCCAGCACCAGGTCGCCGTACAACACGACACGGCGCGAGGGGAACGTCTCAACCAGCTCGTGGAGACGGGCTCGTGCGCTCACGCCTGCGATTCTACCTTGGGCGAGCCAAGAATTGGCGCGAGCAGCTCCTCGAAGCTGCCGAACAGCGGCACCGCCTCGACCTCGAGCCAGGCCACGCGGGGGCTGAGGTCCGACGGCAGCTTGACGATGTCCTTTGCCGTGGTTACGACCAGGCTCTCCGTGCGGTCCGCCTCGGCGAGGATCTTTTCCACCTCCCGCCTGGAGTAGCGATGGTGGTCGGAGTAGAACTTCATGTCGGTGATGTTCGCGTCCAGGTCGCCGAGGGTGTGGATGAGACCCTCCGGCGACGCGATCCCTGCCATGGCCGTCACAGCGACGCCCTTGAGTGAGTCTGCTGGTTGCCGCTCGCCACCCCGGTGCAACCCGCGCGCGACGAGCCTGGTTGCGAAGATCTTCGCGTCCGGGGCGTACGGCCCGAGCACCGCCATCCCCGCCGCCGCCTCGGTGCGATCGGTGACCCTGCTCAGCACGATCGCGTGCGCGCGGGCCAGGGCGTTGGGGTGCTCGCGGCGCGGCGCGGTCGCGCATACTGGATCCGAGGCCTCCACCGCGACGATGTCGAGGTCGCGGGCGAGGCGCCAGTGCTGGAACCCGTCGTCGAGCAGCAGGTGGGTCGCGCCCGTCTCGCGCACTGCGATGGCCGCCCCGCGCACCCGGTCGGGATCCACGACGATCGGTACGTCGGGCAGGGCCCGGGCCAGCAGTGCCGGCTCGTCGCCGACCTGCTCCCAGCCAGGCGGGCCGCTTTTCCAGATCACGACCGGTCCGCTTTCGCGCCTGCGGTAGCCGCGCGTGAGGATTGCCGGACGCGCCCCCGCCGCTAGGAGCGTGCGGGCGAGCGCGGCCACGAGCGGGGTCTTCCCGGTTCCGCCGAAGGCAATGTTGCCGACGGAGATCACCGGCACGGCGGCGCGCTCACGTTTCCGCAGACCGTACCGGTAGGCGGCGTACGCCGTGGCGTTGACCGCTTCCATGATGTCCGTGAAACCGAGCAACCAGGCGGGCCAGCGCCTCATGCCAGGAACGCCTCCAGCGCGTCCACCGTTCGGGCGGTAGCGCCCGCGTGGCGTGTCAACAGCCGCAGCCCGGCTTCCCCGGCCGCACGTGCCGCCTCCTTGTCGGTGAGCCACCCCTCGAGCGCGGCCGCGAGTTCCGTCGCCGAATGGACGACCCTCGCCGCGCCTGCCGCAACGAAGTGCTGATAGACGGCGTGGAAGTTCCGCACATGAGGACCGGTCAGCACCGGTACGCCGAAACGCGCGGGCTCGATGGGGTTGTGGCCGCCGGTGGCGACCAGCGACCCTCCTATGAAAGCGACGTCCGCCAGCTGGTAGAGCGCCGCCAACTCACCCACGGTGTCGAGCACCACGACCGCGCACCCCGTCGGGGCTTCCGGCAGCAGGGTCCGACGCACCACCGAGAGAGAGCGCGCGGCCACGATCTGAACGACGTCCGCCGCCCGCTCGGGGTGCCGGGGCGCGAGCACCAGGAACGGCCGGTGCTGCTCGGGCACTCGCTGGACCGCGTCGAGCACCTGCTCGTCCTCGCCGATCATCGTCGAGCCCGCGACCAGCACCGGCCGACCCGCTGCGACCCCGCGCAGCTCCTCGAGCACCCGGGGCACGGCCCCCGGGGGGGGCGCATCGAACTTCACGTTGCCGGTCACCCGCACGCGCTCGGCCGCCACGCCGATCTCCGCCAGGCGCTCTGCGTCCCGCTCGGTCTGGGCGAGCGCAAGAGTGACGGGCCGCAGCAGCGGGCGCAACAGACGGCGCAGCGCCCGGTACCCGCGGAACGACCTGTCCGAAACGCGAGCGTTGACCAGCGCCACGGGAATCCCCCGTGCGCCGCACGCAGCCAAAAGCTCTGGCCACAGCTCGGTCTCCACCAGCACCACCAGGCGCGGGGCGGCGGCATCCATCAGGCGCCGCATCGGGCCCGGCAGATCGACCGGGAATGGCAGCGCGACATCCGCGAGTTGCGCCCCCGTCGCCATCGCCAGGCCAGTGGAGGTGGTCGCGGAGAGGACGAGCGGCACGCCCGGGTGGCGCCGCCGCAGCTCCGCCAGAAGCGGCCGCGCCACCGCCACCTCCCCCACCGACACGGCCTGTACCCACACGCCGCCCTTTGAGATCGGCGGCAGGCGCCACCCCAGCCGCTGCGCCCAGGGAGGGCGCTTCTTGCCACGGCGGCGGTCGGCGATCAGCAGGAACGGCGCCAGCAGGGGGAGGGAGACCGCCATCAAAGCGCGGTAGAGCCACAGTGAGGGGGGCGCCATCCGGGGGAGTGTACGCCGGTGGCCGGGGCGTTGCCATCAGGGATCCGCCGTCGAGTACGATGGCGGGGTGAGCAACGACACGCCCGACCTCATCTATCTGGACTGCAACGCCACCACACCCATAGATCCGAGGGTTGTGGCGGTCATGGTACCCGTGTTGCAGGACGTTTACGGGAACCCGTCTTCGGGACATCGCCTCGGCCGCCAGGCGCGCGAGTTCGTGGAGGCTGCGCGCACCCTGGTCGCGCGGTGCCTCGGGGCGGCGCCGGAGGAGATCCTCCTCACCAGCGGTGGCACCGAGTCCGACAACTGGGCGCTGCGTGGCGTGGTGGCCGCACGCGGCGGCGGCCACGTTGTGGTCTCCGCGGTCGAGCACCCCGCGGTGCTCGAAACCGCCCGCGCCATGGAGCGCGAGGGGTCCGTCCGGCTGACCATCGTGGGTGTGGATCGCTTCGGCCGTGTCGAACCCGGGGAGGTCGCCGCCGCCCTCGCCGATGACACCGTCCTCGTCTCGGTGATGCTGGCCAACAACGAAGTCGGAACGTTGCAGCCCCTGACGGAGATCGCGGCAACGTGCCGGCGTAGGGGTGTGCTCGTGCACACGGACGCGGCGCAGGCGGTGGGAAAGCTTCCGGTGAACGTCCGTGAGCTCGACGTGGACCTGCTCACGGTCGCGGGCCACAAGCTCTATGCGCCGAAGGGCGTCGGCGCGCTCTTCGTCCGCAACGGCGTCGCGCTCGAGCCGCTCGTGCGCGGGGCCGGCCACGAGCGCGGGCTTCGCGCCGGGACCGAGAACGTCGCCTCGGTGGTCGGCCTGGGAAAGGCGTGCGACCTCGCCCGTGAGGAGGTGAGCGACGAAGCGCCGCGCCTCGCCGGCTTGCGCGACCGACTGGAGGCACTGCTCGTGGAGCGGTTCCCAGCGTTGGTGCGCCACGGCCATCCCGAGCAGCGCTTGCCCAACACCTCGAGCTGCGCGTTTCCCGGCACCGACGCCAACGCCCTCCTTGCGCTGCTCGCCGACGAGGTCGCCGCCTCCGCCGGGGCGGCCTGCCACACCGGCACCATTCACCCCTCGCACGTGCTCACGGCCATGGGGGTGGATCCGGAGACCGCGATGTCCACGGTGCGCTTCTCCGTAGGCCGCTTCACCACCCCACGCGATGTCGAGGAGGGCGCGCGGCGGATCCTCGAAGCCGTCGGGAAATCGGGGGCGTCGTAGCCATCAACCGCGACGTCGTCCCTACATCCCGGCGCGCAACTGGAGCGGGATCGCACGCTCACCCTGGGGCGTGCGCATCGTGAGCGTGCCCTCGAGCACTGCGGGCTCGCCGCGCAGGAACGCGGCCGCTCCACCCGCGACGTCGCCGAACGGCACGTCCTGCTCAACCAGCACGTCGCTACGCTGCCCCGACCGCAGCCTGAAACCCGGACGGGTCGCCGAGAGCACGGTCTGGCTCCCCACGACAAGGCGGTACTCGAGGCCGGTGACGACGACTTCGAAGCCGAAAGGGTTGTAAAGCGAGAGCAGCGCGTGGACCGAGACGGCGACCAGCGAGGGCGTCAGTTTGACGTCGGAAAGGCGAGCGTACGCACGGTACAGATCGGCCAGCGGCAGCTCCGTCTCGCCAGGGTCTCCGAGGTCAATGGTGCCGCCCGCCGCCAATACGGGCGCGCCCCGCGCGCCCAACCCCTCCCAGCGAAAGGGCATGCGGTTGGGGTCAAGGGCGAGCACCGCCTCCGGCACCGTGCGCAGCTTCAACTCGAAATCGATTCGCGTCTCACCGTTTGCGACCGTAACGTCCACCGGCGAATCGAGGGGAATCGGGGCCCCGCCAAGCAGGAGTCGCTGCCCCGTCATGCCGGAGCCCACGTGCGGCGCTGCTGCCGCGTGCAGCGTCACCTGCACCCGATCGGGGTCCGGTATCGCCACCGAGATTCGCTGCACGGGAAGCGGCGGCGGGTCCGCGGTGGCGGCGTTCGCAGCGACGGCAAGGATCAGGGCGTGGATGATCGGCACCTCTGTTCTCCTCCCGCGAGTGTAGATCACGGCCGTGCAGGAAGCTTGTGAAGCTTTTCATTTTCTTCTAGGCTGCCCGTTCGGAGGTACCCCATGCGCCTGGAGGCGTGGCAGAAGAACGCACTCGGTCGCGAGGTTCCCACGCGGCTCGACGGCCGACAGTTCCGCCCGTTCGCAGGGTCCCACGCCGAAATGCCGGAGACCGCCACGCATCCGGCCCGCATCCCCACAAAGCCGTTTGACGGCTCGTCCAAGGTGACGACCCTCGAGGAGGCGTTCTCCGTTGTTCGGGACGGTGACGCGGTGTCGTTCCCCCACTACTACCGCAACGGCGGCGACCGCTTCCTGCGCGCGGTTATCGGCGAACTCAAGCGCCGGGGTTTGAAGGGGATCCGCCTGATCGGGAATGCCTACTTCGGCGAGCTCGACTACCTCATCGAGGCGGTCAAGGACGGCACGATCGCCTACCTCTATGGCAACCCCTACGGCGGCCTCGCCAAGGCCACGGCGGGCGGCGCGTTGCTGCCGGTGCGGATCGTCGGGTGCAGCCACGGCGGGCGGCAGCGCGACATCATGCTCGGCATCGAGCCGGTGCGTCTTGCGGTGTTCCCCGCTTCCGCGGCCGATCGATGGGGCAACGCCTCCGGCGTTCTGGGGAAGCCCGAGGAGCGCTGTGGGCCGCTCGGCCTCTTCGACGCCGATGTCAGGTACGCCGACTACGCGTGCGTGTGCGCGGGGACTGTGTTCGACCGTTTCCTCCCCCACCGCTCGCTCTCCATGGAGTACGTGGACTTCGTCGTTCCGTTCGAGAGCGTCGGCGACGCCTCGGGTATCGGCGCCGGCACGCTCGACCTCGCGCGCGTCATGGGCGGCGAGAACCCCAAGGTCGCAGACCGGGTGATGGCGCTGCTCGGGTCGGCCGGTCTCCTGCGCGACGGAGTGGCTTTCCAGTCTGGCTCCGGTGCTTCGCTCGCGATCCTGCAACGCCTCTCGGACCACTTCGTCGAGCACGGCCTGAAGGCCTCGTTCACGATCGGGGGTATCACCCAGATCCACGTCGAGATGCTGCGCCGGGGCGCCGTCGAGCTGATCATGCACGGGCAGTGCTTCCAACCCACCGACGTCGTGTTCGATTCGCTGCTCAACGACCCCGGCCACCAGGAGGTCTCGACCTCGATCTACGCCAACCTCGCGTGCAAGGGGACGCTCACGCCGCTTCTCGACTTCGCGCTGCTCTCCTGCGCCGAGATCGACGCCGCCTTCAACGTCAACACGGTCACCGGCTACGACGGTCGCTACGTGGGCGGGATCGGGGGCGGGCCCAACGTTGGGCGCTCCCAACTCACGATCATATTCACGACACTCGCCGGGTTCTCAAAGCGACGGGGCCAGGCCTACCCATCGATCCGCGAGCGCGTCAACACCGTCACCATGCCAGGCGAGCTGGTGGACGTGGTGATCACCGAGGACGACGCAGTGGTCAACCCGGCCTCGCGCTCCCCGTACGTCGCGGCGCTCAAGGAGAACGCGAGCAAGGCCGGCATCCCGCTCATCTCGATGGAGGAGCTCGCCGCCAAGGCGATGGCGAGGGCCAAGGGCCTGGGTCCGCTGATGCCCGAGCCCGACCTCACCGGGGAGACCGTGGAGATCGTCAAGGCCGACGACGGCTCGATCCTGGACGTCGTGCGGCAGGTCGCTCCCGCCGGCTCCTGATGCCCCGCGTCAGCGGGTGAATTTGGCGGCGTCGCTCCGGAAAGCGGCCTGTTCGACCGGGCTAGGGACGTTCGCCGCCAGCGAGTTGACCAGTTCATCCCAGGTCGACGCGGCGCGCGATGCCTTCTTCACCAGCACCTTGGCCAGTGGGCCGATCGACTCGGCGAGCCTCTCCTCCACGGCTCGGAGCGCCTCCGGATTCCACGCAACGGTGAACGGCGAGTCGTGCGCCGATGCCGGAGCCGGCAAGAGTGGATCGCTCTTCCGAGCGGGCGCCGGCTCCGGTGTGGCCTGGCGGCGCAGCAGCGCCTTCGCCTCCTTCAGGGCGTCGAGGAGAAAGGTGCGCCGCTGAATCTCGGACGGGATGTGCTGCGAGAGCGCCGTGCACAACTTCTCCAGCTCCGTTGAACCGCGGGCCTCTCGGGTCACCAGGATCTTCGCAAGAGGCCCGATTGCAGCGGCGAGCCGCGCCTCGATGCTGGTCAGCACCGAAGGGTCCCAGCCGTTACCGGGTATCGGCGGCGGCGAGTGCCCCTGCTCCTGCAGCGTCACGGAAGCCGAGACGTCTGCAAGCGCCGGTCGGAGGCTACCCACCTCGAGCAGGCTCAGGACCTCATCTACCACCCGCATGTCGGGGTAGCGCTGGTTTCGGTCTCGCGCCATCATCCTCCTGATGACGGCGCAGATTCCGGCCCCGAGGCCCGGCACCAGAGTCCGTGGGTCCTCCGGCTCCTCGTGAAGGTGCTTGGCGACGACCACCATGGGTGAAGACCCCTCGAACGGCGTACGCCCCGTGACCATGTGGAACAGCGTGGCCCCGAGCGAGTAGACGTCGGCGCGGCCGTCGATGTCCTTCATTCCAGCGATCTGCTCCGGCGAGATGTAGTGCGGCGTTCCGGACACGATGCCGGTCTGGGTCAAGTGCTGGTCGTCAGAGAGGCTCTTTGCGAGACCGAGGTCAACGAGCTTGACCACGCCGTCGTCGCCGAGGATCAGGTTGTCGGGCTTCACATCGCGATGCACGAGGCCGGCCGCGTGTGCGACGCCGAGTGCGCTGCACGCCTGTCTCACGACGGCGATCGCCTCTCCCTCCGCGAACCTGCCGTTGCGCTTGATGCGGTCCCCAACCGAGAGGCCCGGCACCAGCTCCATGGCCAGGAAGAAGATCGTTCCCACGCGACCGAAGTCATAGATCTGGACGATGTTGCGGTGATTCAGGCGGGCGACGGCACGCGCCTCCGTCAGGAAACGCAGCCGGTAGGACTCGTCGTCGGCGTAACGGTCGGCGAGCACCTTGAGCGCCACATCACGCTGGAGGGTCAGGTGGCGCGCGCGGAACACGCGTCCCATGCCGCCTTCGCGGAGCTCCTGCAGAATCTCGTAGTCGCCGAAGATCGAGCCGGGGGTCAGCTCCGTCGCCACCGCCGATCACCTCCCACGCGGTGGACCATCTAGCGCGTCATGCTTCATCGAGCATCGCCAGGGCCTTCTGGAGGCTGATGCGCATCCGGTTGAACGAACCCGCCAACAGGGCCACCTCGTCCTTGCCCTTCAGAACAAGCTCCGGGACCGCCATGTTCCCGTGGCTGACCTGGTCCGCCAGCGCCGAGAGGCGGGTGAGCGGGCGGATCACGGCGAACCGCAGCAGGAGGTTCAGAACCAAGAGGGTGAACGCAAACACCGCCACGAGGGAGGCCAGCAGCGTGCGAAACGCGTCGTTCGCCATGCGGATCGGAATCGACATCGGAACCGAGATGACCTGGGCTCCGATGATCTCGTTGAGCTTCCAGCCGAATCCATTTCCCGGCCCGTACGCCTTGACCAGCGAGGGCGGTGCCTGCTCGGGCGTGAGGTGGCACGCAAGGCACCGAGCGTCCTTGATCTGGATCGGGTGACTCAAGAACAGCGAGCGTCCGTCCGGCGTCTCGCGCTCGCCGATGATCTCCGCGCGCTTCGGGTCTCGGCGGAACTCGTTGACGATGTCCGCCTCCCAGTCCACCGTACGGTCCCGTGGGTTGGAGGGGTTCAGCGTCGCCTCCTTGTACTCGTACTCCGGGTAGTTCTGCCGCAGGTAGTTGAAGATCTCGGTCGCCGAATACGCAGGGACCGTCTGCGGGAGGAACTCCTCAGCGAGCAGGGGGTCGAGGAGCGGCTTGATCTGCTTGATGGTGTAGCCCCGCACCGCCATCGCGGTCTCCATCATGATCCGTGCGTTCTGGATCACCTGCGTCCGGGCGCTTCGCTGCAGCAGCGCGTGCGAGACGTAACCGGCCGGCACCATTGCCAGCGAGAACACCACCACGAGCGCCAGGTTGAACTTGGTCAAAAGACTCATATGACCCCTCCGACCACCGTCCCCGGCACCCCAGTTCAGCCGGGGGCCGGAACCCCACCTGTGGGTGAGTCTGAGACGTATTCTACTCTTGCTGTCAACCCTCTTCTGCGCCGACGTATGCCGAGTCGGGCACGGACAGGAGCCGGGGCTAGAAAGAGCCTCAGGGGGTCAGGGGTGCAGCGGCCCCGCATGGCGGAACCTGCAGGGGTGAACCGTCACTTCTAGCCGAGAAAGGCGCCCGTCGGCGGGTCCTCGAGCCACTCCGTGGCGTAATCCCGTGTGTTCGGGATCACGCAGAGGAACTCCGCCTCCTGCGCGCTGCGGTTCTCGTACCAGTGAGCACAACCCGCAGGCAGATACATCGCGTCGCCGGCTCGAACCGTCCGCACGTCGTCGTCGATGCCGAGCACCATCTCGCCGCGGATCATTACCTGCTCGTGCTCGATGGTCGGGTGCCGGTGAGCGGGGATACGGGCGCCGGGCGCGAGCAGGAAACGCCTGGTGATGAAGTTCGGTGCCCCCTGCTCCGGCCCGACCAGCACCGCCATGCGTGCCCCGCGCGCTCTCTTCACCGGTGCGGCAGGTGCAGCCTGCGGCGCAATCACCGTCGCTTTGCTTCCACCATCGCCCATGGTCACCTCCCCGGTTGCCTACCCTGCTAGACTCCCCGCCGCACGGAGGCACCGATGCCCGAGGATCGTAAGGTACTACATGAGTTCAAGCGCAACGCGGACGACACGCTGCGAATCTCGTTGTCGAACTACAAGGGCCGCACCTACGTCGACATCAGGATCTTCTACCAGGACAGCAACGGTGAGCTGGCGCCGACCAAGAAGGGCGTCACGATCACTCCCGAGCTGTGGGACGAGTTCCGGGCCGGGGTGGCCGCCGCCGAGGACGCGCTCCAGGAGAAGAACCTGTGGCATCCCGCGGACCGGCCCGACCCGGAGCGGTAAGCCCCGGCGGGCACTCTTCACCCTTCCCTCGCCGCAGCGTATCGTCCGAGTCCCGCATCGCCGTTGATGTAAGCTTCGGGCTTCGTGCGCCGCCGCCTCCGCGCGGCGGCGCTCGGGAGATGCCGATGCACTCAGGTGCCGCCACACACCTTGCCAGCCGGGGACTTCGCCTCGCAGCTATCGTGCTTGTTGCGGTCGCCGAGCCTCTCACGGGCCAGACAGGCAAACCGACCTCGGGACCCGACCAGGAGACGCTATTCGCTCGCCTGAAGGAAGCGGCTCACGCCGACGCCCGTGCCTACGAACGCCTCCAGTTTCTGTGCGACCGGATCGGGCCCCGGATCGCGGGCTCCGGGCCGTTCCAGCACGCCGTGCGGTGGGCCGAGGCGACGTTCCGCGAGGATGGGCATGAGAGCGTCCGGGCCGAGCCCGTTCAGGTGGGGCTCTGGATCCGCGGCCGCGAGCGTGCCGTCATGACCGCGCCGGTCGAGCACGACCTGCCGATGCTCGGCCTCGGGGAGTCGGTCGGGACACCCGGCGTCGAGGCGCCGGTCGTGGTGCTGCGTTCGCTCGAGGAGATCGGCCCGCAGGTGAAGGGCAAGATCGTGCTCTTCGAGCCGGAGATCCCCGCAAGCGCCAGTGCGGGGCGTCTGTACGGCATCTTTGCCCACCTGCGCACGCACGGACCCTCGCTGGCCGCGGCGGCCGGCGCGGTCGCGGCGCTCGTGCGCTCGGTGCCGCCGCTCTCGCTCGCCACGCCTCATACCGGCACCCTCGAGTACGACCCCGACAAGCCGAGGATCCCGGCCGCGGCCCTCGACGCCGAGCACGCCGACTGGATCGCCCGGCTTGTCCGAGCCGGCGTCGAGGTCCGGGTCCGTCTCGAGATGGGGGCGCGCGACGGCGGCCTCGTCGATACCGCAAACGTGGTAGCCGAGATCAGAGGCGAATCGAAAGCCAACGAGGTCGTGCTGGTCGGCGCCCACCTCGACTCCTGGGACGTCGGCCAGGGCGCCCAGGACGACGGCGTCGGCGTAGTCCACGTGATCGAGGCGATGCGCCTCATACGCGCGCTCGGCGTGCGGCCAGCCCGGACCATCCGCGCAGTGCTCTTCGCCAACGAGGAGCACGGCCTCGAGGGCGGCAAGGCGTACGCCGCCGCGCACGCCGGGGAGCGCCATGTGGCGGCGGTCGAGACCGACCTGGGAAGCGGCAAGCCCGAGCGGTGGAGCGCATCGGGGACACCACTGCAGCTCGGTTGGTTTGTCACGGCGGCACAGCCGGTCGGCCTGCCGGTGGAGGCGGGTGGGGGGGGAGCGGACATCTCGCCCCTCAAGGACCAGGGCGTGCTGGTCTCGACGCTCTACGGCGACGTCGAGCGTTACTTCGAGGTCCACCACACCGAAGCGGACACGCTCGACAAGGTGGACCCTGCCTTGCTGCGCGAGGGTCTGGCGGCGATTGCCGGGTTGACGTGGCAGCTCGCCAACGCGCCAGCCCCATGATAGGGGGCTTCACATCTTGAGAAACGAAGTACAATGCCGGCCAACCGCGAAGCAGTCTTCGCAGGCCCGCTGCAGGAGGTGGCGGATGAAACGGTTCTCTGCAGGGTTGATGGTGGTGGCTGCGCTGCTCACAGGGGCGTGCAGCAAGAAGCTCATTGTCGGCGTCGTGCTGCCCGAGACCGGCCCGAACAACGGGTACGGGGCCTCGCTGAAGGCCGGTATCAAGCTGGCGTTCGACGAGGCGGTGGCGAAGCAGTCGCCCAAGGGCATCGAAGCCAGGTACCGCGATTCCTTCTCGGACCCGGATTCCGCCAGGAAGGAGACCGGCGACCTCTTCAAGACGGGGGCGCTGATCGTGATCGGCGGGGCTACTTCGTCAGAGGCGAAGTGGATGATCCCCGAGGCCGACAAGGCGAACAAGGTCATCATCTCGCCTTCCGCCAGTGAGGCGGGGCTCGCCGCCTCGAGCAACCTCTTCTTCCGCATGTATCCGCCGGATGACGTGGAAGGCGTGGCAGCGGCCGACTACCTGGTGAACCAGCGCAAGGCGCGCACGGTCCTCGTCCTCTACCAGAAGGGTGTGTTCGGTGAGGGCATGCTCAAGATCTTCTCCGACGAGGCCACGAAGCTCGGCGCGAAGGTCACGGCGGAATTCCCGATCGGCCCCTCCGACTGGGAGCAGCCGATCGGGGGGGCGCTCGCGACCGGCAAGCCGGACGCGGTCTTCATCTGCGCGTACGCCGAGGAGACGCTTGCGGCCCTGCAGGTGGTCCGCAACGCCAAGTTCCCGGGAACGATCTGCGTCACGTCGGCGTTCGCGACCGGCAGCGCGATTCGGCGGGCGGGGGCCCTCGCGGATGGTGTGCTCATCGCCATGACCAGCTTCGACCCAGACTCGCAGCGGGAGCCGACCAAGAGCTTCGTCCAGCGCTTCAAGGCCGCGAACAACGGGGCCGCGCCGGATTTCTTCTCCGCGTACGGCTACGACGCCGCGACGGTGGCGATCGATGCACTGCAGGGTGGGCCACCCAAGGACACCGCCGACCTTCTACAGCATCTGATGGGCCTGGGGGACAAGCAGGGGATCACCGGCAAGCTCGCTTTCGATGCCTCGGGGGACACCACGAACCGGCCCACCATGCACTGCATCAAGGGTGGCAAGTTCGAGACCTGCGCCCCCTAGCGCGCGCTGAGGGACGCGGAGGTTCGCCTCTCCTTTGAACGAGCGAGCGGCAATTCACTTGCCGCGCATCTGCGGCGTGGGGCGTTCAAGCGTCAAGGTGGCCTCGTTGAGCGGACTCAGCACCCCCTGGCCAGGATCGACGGCCCGGCAAGACGCCCAAACCCAGCGAACGGCTCCCAGCCAGCGGAGCAAGAATCCATTTGCGCCTTGATTTCACAAGCTTTGCGCGTAGGATCGCCGCCAGTGATTCTGCAGACAAAGCGGTATCAAGGGGGGAAAGCATGGGGACGCAGGACGTTTTTCGCGCATCCGTAGCCGCGGCCGCCCTTTGCCTGTTCGCTGGCGCCATAGGGGCCCAGACGACCGGCCGCATCATCGGGTCCGTGACCGACGAGCAGAAGGGAGTGCTTCCCGGTGTCGCCGTGGTGGCGCGAGGACCCGCACTCCAGGGTGAGCGGACCGCCACAACCGACGAGCGTGGGGACTACCGCCTTACGCTGCTGCCGCCCGGCCAGTACGAGGTGACCTTCACGCTGACGGGGTTCGCCAACGAGACCCGAACCGGTGTGACGGTGGGCCTCGCCAAGGACACGTCGCTCGACACGGTGATGCGCCCCGCCGTGAAGGAATCGCTTGTCGTCTCGGGCGAGGCGCCGGCCATCGACGTCGCCTCTACGACCGTAGGGACAAACCTGACCTCAAGGGCGATTGACACGCTCCCGACAGGGCGCAACTACTCGAGCATCGTACAGGTGGCGCCGGGGGTCTCCTCCGATGCCAGCAACAACAACCCCGACCAGAACACAATCACGGTTTACGGCTCTTCGGGTGCCGAAAACTCGTACTTCATCGACGGCGTCAACACGACGGGCATGGAGTACGGGTTTCAGGGCAAGGAGCTCAACTTCGAGTTCATCCAGGAGATCGACGTCAAGACCGGCGGCTACGAGGCCGAGTACGGCCGCTCCACGGGCGGCATCATCAACGTGATCACGAAGTCGGGCGGCAACGAGTTCCACGGCGACGTCTTCGGGTACTACGACAACGACTCGCTCCAGGCCAACGCCGAGCCGGTTGTCTCCACGACAGGAACAGTCACCGGGTTCACGAAGAAGGACTTCGGCCTCGATTTCGGCGGCTACATGGTCAAGGACAGCCTGTGGTTCTACGTTGCCTACGACAAGGTCAAGAACACGACCCAGAGCGCCCTGCCCGCCGGCCCGAATGAGGGCCAGATCGTCTCTTCCCCGAGCGACCGGGACCTCGGCTCGGCCAAGCTGACGTGGCGCCTGGGCGGGAACCAGTCGCTGACCGGCACGTTCTTCCAGGACCCGCGTACCGATACCGGCGCGATCAACGACGCCAACCACAGTCTCAACGGCGATCCGCTCACGTACGAGGGCAAGCAGGAGTACGGAGGACGGGACTACGCGCTGCGCTACGACGCGATCTTCGGTTCCAACTGGGCCGCCTCGGCTCAGATCGCCCGCCACGAGGAAAAGCACAACATCGGGCCCGCAAGCGCCGCGGGCGACATCATTCAGTACCAAGACCTCGCCAACAACTCTTTCCAGACCGGCGGGTTCGGCCGCATCGAGGGGAAGGAGTTCAAACGGGACCTGTACGCCGCGTCCCTCAGCCGCTTCTTCTCCGGCCACGAGATCAAGTTTGGGGCGGAGTACGAAACCGCCGAGGCGAACGTCACCAAGCGTATGTCCGGTGGGCAGCTTGTGTACATCTACGCCAACCCGGTCGACCCCAGCAAGCCGGTCTACGACCACTACTACTGGACCACCCCCGACGCCACCATAGACAACGCCCCGCTCTCGGTCCTGTCCGCCACGCCCAAGCACCGCGTCACGACGCTGTACCTGCAGGACAGGTGGGCGGTCTCCCCGTCGCTGACCCTCAACCTGGGCGTCCGGTGGGACAGGCAGGAGATCATCGATTCCTCCGGCGTGAAGCAGATCGACATGAAGAAGGACTACGCGCCACGCCTCGGCTTCATCTGGGATCCCTCCGGCGCCCACCGCTCGAAGGTCTACGGCTCGTACGGCCAGTTCTACGAGCAACTCCCGATGGACCTTGTGATCCGGTCGTACTCGTACGAGCGGCAACCGGACATCATCAACTACAGTCCGACGGACAATCATCCCGACCCGGCCGCCGAGGCCGACCTCGGCACTCCTTCCAAGATTCTGGGCGGGTTCACCGAGCCGTCCGACCCCAACCTCCGCAACCAGTACGTCGAGGAGTACATCCTGGGCGGCGAGAAAGAGGTCGCCACCGACATCGCCGTGGGCGTCAAGGGGATCTACCGTTCGTACGGCCGGGTGATCGAGGACTTCCTCTGCATCGACGACGGCACCTACTGCATCGGCAACCCCGGCCACGGGATCATGAGCCGCGTCTACACCCTCGACTACTCGCAAACCTTTCCCGCGCCCAAGCCCGAGCGGACTTTCAAGGGTATCCAGCTCGACCTGACCAAGCGCTTCTCCAACAACTGGCAGATGATGGCGTCCTATCTTTACTCCAAGCTCGAGGGGAATTTTGACGGCGAGTTCGCCCCGTACACCAACGTGGGCGCCGACCCCAACATCTCCGCCGCGTACGATTACTACGACTTCTTCACGAACGGCAAGGACCTTTCGAAGATCACCAACCGCGGCTACCTCTCCAACGATCGCCGAAGCCAGTTCAAGGTCTCCGGGATCTACATAACACCTTTCAAGCTCTCGCTCGGCTTGGCCGCTTACTACCGGACCGGCACACCGCTCTCTCGCATGGGTTACTCCGATGCGTACAACCGCTACGAGTTCTTCCTCACCCAGCGCGGCAGCGAGGGGCGGACCCCTTCCACCTACGAGGCCGACCTGCACTTTGGGTACCCGATCGCACTCAAGTCCGTGACGATCAACCTGCTGCTCGACGTGTTCAACGTGCTCAACGCCCAACGGCCGGTCCTTCTGGACCAGCGATGGGGTTTCCAGGAGGCCGACAACAGCTCACCGACGCCGGTGAATCCTGATTACGGGAAGGCGATCCTTCGAACGCCGCCTACCTCGGTCCGGTTCGGCGTGCGAATCACGCTTTGATTCCGCGCCGGAGGAGGGCCGTAAAGACGCCGGCCGCTTCTTGGGTCGCAAGCGGTGATGCCCCGGGAAGGGGAAGTCCGGGGGGGATTCCCTCCCGCGGCGATCGCCCGGGAGCTTCGTCGGAAGGGTAGCTTCCACTGCCTCACTGCAAGCGAGGGCCGGCCGCGCGGGCTCGCGCCCGCTGCTATCCTCGCGCAATGCCGAAGACCATTCTGAGCTTGGCCGTCCTGGTAGCCCTTGCGGCAGCCGGCGTCTGGAGCGTCGAGCGCATCCTCCCCGGCGAGGCCGCCTGGAACTCCTCCAGGGGTGAGTTCCTGGTGGCCGGCAGCGGTGCGTCGTGGGTTCCGTCCTGGCGCTGGCGGGAGGAGGCGTCCTCAAGGGTCACTGGGGACGTGTCTTCCGTATCGCGAGAGGGCGCCCGCATTACCGTCGCAGTGACTGTCCGTTTCCCGCCCGGCAGACACGTCCTGGTGCCTGGCGCAGGGCCTTCGGAGGCTCTTGCTGCCGCCGTCGGCGGCGCGGTCCGCGGGCAGATCGCGGCGCTCTCGCTTCGTTGCCTGGCTGGGATCTCCCTGGTGGGCTGCCCCGGGGCGCCGGAGCCCGCGCTTTCAGCCGAAGTGGCGGAAAAGCTCAGCGTTCCCCTCGAAGCGGTCACGGTGCACGTCAATCCCGACCCCGCAGAACTCGCTGCATTCCGGCTTTCGGCACTGCGGGAGCTGGTAGGCAAGCCGTCGCGCCGGGTCTTGCTGGTCGGGTGGGACGGTGCCGACTGGGAGATGCTCCAGGCCCTCCTCCACCGAGGGATGATGCCCAACCTGGCGCGGCTGATGGCCGAGGGGAGCTGGGGCGACCTGGCCTCGATTACGCCGCTCCTCTCTCCGCTCATCTGGACCACGATGGCCACCGGCGAGACACCGGACGAGCACGGGATCTTGGACTTTGTGGAGGTCGATCCTGGAAGCGGCACCAAGGTGCCGGTCACGGGGAGGCAGCGCAGGGTTCCCGCGCTCTGGAACATGGCGTCCGCGGCCGGGTTCTCGGTCATCGTCTCGGGGTGGTGGGCGAGTTGGCCGGCCGAGCCGGTGAACGGCGTGCTGGTCTCGGACCGGCTCTTCTTCCTGCTCTCGGACACGGTGGCCGAGGGACCGCAGGGGACTGTCGTGTTCCCGCCGGACCGCGAGCCAGAGTTCCGGGCGCTAGCTGCGCGGGCCGAGACGGAAACCGACGAGAAAGTGGTGCGCGCGCTGCTGCCGGTTGACAAGGGCGCGTACCAAAAGGCGGTCGCCGCCCACCGTGGCATGCAGGACCCCATCGACGGCTTCCGCCGCATCATGGTGGGCACGCGCACCTATTTCGGCTCGGCGACCGAGGCCGCCCAGACAGCGAGCCATGCAGCGGACCTGACCATGGTCTACACGATCGGGACTGACGAGATCGGGCACCTCCTTTCCCCGTACCTCCCGCCGCCATTGCCCGGAGCCGACGCCACCTTCTCGCAAACCGCAGTACTCGGGGTGGCGCGCTACTTCTCCGTCGTGGACCGCTGGCTCGGGAGACTGATCGAGACCTGCCCACTGCACGAATGCGCGGTGCTTGTGGTCTCCGACCACGGCTTCAAGTGGGGCAGCGATCGCCCGCGAGCCTTC
>DATKMD010000076.1:0-8352 GCA_035542075.1 Thermoanaerobaculaceae bacterium | reverse complement strand
GGACTTCCTCCGAAAAGCTGCAGCCTTCTTCGCCAAGAGCGGTCGATGAGCTTCGAACTCATCGAGGCGGAGAAAGGGCACTACCCGAAGGCGCTGATGTGCCGGGCGCTCGGGCTGTCCCGCTCTGGGCACCATTCCTTCTCGACCCGGGGGCCATCGCAGCGCGCCCTGGACCAGCAAAAGCTGGACGTGCTCGTGGCCGCGATCTTCGCCGAGCTGGAAGGTCGGTACGGGGCTCCACGGATCCAGCAGGAGCTCCGCCGGCGCGGTCACCGGACGAGCAGGAAGCGGGTAGCGGCCTCCATGGTCCGCCAGGGCCTCGTAGCGCGCCCTCCGCGGCGTTGGAAGCGTACGACCGACTCCTCGCACCAGGAGCCCATCGCGCCCAACCTGCTCGCCCGGAACTTCGCCGCCGAGGCGCCAGACCGCGTCTGGGTCGGTGACACCACCTACCTGCCGGTGCTCGGCGGCTTCCTATTCCTGGTCGTGATCCTCGACCTGTTCTCGCGCAAGGTGGTGGGCTGGTCCCTCGGCGACCGCCTCGACGCGGAGCTGTCCACGGAGGCGCTGCGGCGGGCGATCATGCGGCGCCAGCCGGCACCCGGACTGCTGTTCCACTCCGACCGGGGTTTCGAGTTCGCCGCCAAGGCCTTCCGGGAAGTTCTCGGCCAGATCGGGGCCGTGCAGAGCATGAGCCGCAAGGGCAACTGCTGGGACAACGCCGTGGCCGAGAGCTTCTTCTCGACCCTGGAGTTCGAGGGCCCGTCCACGACCACCTGGCGCACCGTTGAGGACGCCAGGCCGCCCCTGGCCTCGTTCATCGAGAGCTACTACAACGCGAGGAGGTTGCATTCACGGAACGGCTACAGGAGCCCGAACGAGAAGGAACACCACTGGCGCTTCGAGGCGATGGCGGCATAACCTGACCGTCCACGGAATCGGGGCAAGCTCAGGCAGGAAGGCCAGGCTGAAGACGAAGAGCATCTCCAGGTACCAGAGGTGGAGCCCCTGATAGGCGAAGTTCCCGCCGTAGCCGTAGAGGCCCTCGAAGTAGTGCGGAAAGAACTCGAGGAACGACCCCTGGAACTGGCCGTGGCTGACGCGTTCCAGGTAGACCTGCCACGCGACGTGCGTGAAGGCGCCCACCGCCAGCGGGACGAAGAGCCGCAGTACCCGCTCCCTCACGTAGCGTCCCGCGCCACGGCTACGGAGCGAGAGGCAGGCACCGGCACCCGAAATCACAAACAGGAGCGGCATAGCCCAGGTGGTGAATATCGCGATGGGCACCATGAGCCACGGGTGGACCGTGGCGTTCTTCACGTGCCAGCCCTCGGGATCGAAGAAGCGGGTGGTGTGGAACAGGAACACGGCCACAATGATCCCGAGGCGCAGCCAGTCGAGCTCGACCTTCCGGTCCGTTACGGCCGACGCAGGTGCGTGCACGGCGACCGGCCCGACCCGGCGACACGGCGATGACTCCATGGCGCTGGAGCTTCCCGCGTTCGCGGCCCTCCCGCCTTGATGCGTCTCAGCCGGACGTGGTTCACGCCCGGTCGGGGTCATGACTCCATGCGCGCCTCCATCGATGTCCGACTATGGACCGGCGTTTCTGGAGCGCCCACAAGTTGTGGGCGAAAAGGGCTCTCGATGGGCGCTCATAGGCTATCGCGCGTGCCCATGATGTCCCGAGATGGGCTCTCGGATAGCCCATCGAGCGCCCAAAGAACCGACATCGATCCCCGGCGCCTCCGCCCTCAAACACTTGATTTTCAGGGGTTTTCTGTCTTTCGGACCCTTGGGCCCACAACCCGGGTCCTTCTGCCAGAGCGGTTTACCTTGCGTGGGTTTTCCGAAGCGTTCGTAGCGTATATGTTACGCCTGCGATGCCGTCCAAGACCGGGTTCGACAGATTCCTCGATGAGAAGCTCCGCGACCCAGCCTTCCGCGGGGAGTTCGAGGTCGCGCGTGCCGAGATCGCCGCGACCGACTCACTCATCCGTGCGCTCGAGGGCGCCAGGGCGAGCCGCGGGATCTCGAAGGCAGAGGTCGCGCGCCGCATCTCCGCCAAACCCGAGATCGTCCGTCGCCTGCTGACCGACACGGGTGGGAACCCGACCGTCGGCACCGTGTTCAAGGTTGCGGCGGCACTGGGCTGCCACCTCGAGCTCGTACCCAACGGCGGATGGCGGGCAGCGCCCGCTCGCGTACTCGCGCGGAAAGTCCATGGGGTCACCGGAGCACCGACCGCGGCACGCGCGACCGGTAATCGTTCCCCAGGTGCCGGACGCGGGCGTAGTCGCGTTCGCTGAAAGTCGTCCGGAACGGCTTTTCCATCCCAGTGATCACGACGCAGGCTCGGCCCTCCGAGGCCGAGCTGCGCCCCGTCACGCTCGAGTATGCAGAACAGACGGTAGTGGTGTCGGTCGCGTCCGTGTCGCGGGGCGCGGTAGGTGATCCCACCAGGAGCGCCCAAGCTGATCCATCCGAGGGGGGAAGGTGAGATTCCACATCGTCCAGCTCACGTCCCCCCGCCGAGGCCGGTCATCCCTTAGGGACGACTCACCCGCCTCGCCCCGTGATGAGCGCCATCAGCGCGGCCTCCTGTCCTGCCGCGAACCGGACCCCGACCGTGTGTCTGCCAAGCAGCTCCTTGACCCAACACACCTGGGCCCGGAGCGTGACCGCAGCCCTCCCGCTCCCCAGGCGCACCTGCAAGAGGCCGCCGAGCGGAGGGGGCGCCCCGCTCCAGGCGAGGCCACATCCCCCCCGGGAGATCGAGAACGTGGTCATGTAGGTGTTGTGCTCTTGCGACGAGACGACCGCGGGGAGCGTCAAGCGGTAGCGCGAAGCGCGCGCCTTGGGCACGTCGACGCCCGTCACCAAGGACTTCAGGATGTACTTCAGCGCCGAGCGCTGATCCTCGTCCACCTTGATCTCGACGGTGAACTCGTTTCCGAGGGCCTGCACGTCGGTGATCGCACCGGTTAGCGGTGCCATGACGGTGCCGGGGCCCGACACCTTGACCGCTGCCCGGCGCCCCAAGCGCACCGGCTTCTTGACGGTGACCACCAGGTGGCCGTCGGCCGCGCGCCAGGCCAGAGGAAGCTGCTCCGCCTCGATGGGGATCTCCTCGGGCCGTTCCGGCGGTGGAGCTCGCTGAGAGTTCGGACGCGGCGGGGGCGCCTTCCTGGAGGGCTTCTCGCCCTTGCCTAGCCACTTCAACCACGCCACGTCCTCACCCGTCGCTGCCGGCGGAGCCACCGCACGGCTTGGCCCCCCCCATTGTATACCGCACGAATGGTGCGCCCATCCGACGGACCACCGGCCGACGTGTCCGTCCCAAGATTGCCGAAGTTACTGCCATCACACGGTTTCGCGGAGGGCCGCTCGGCCAGGTACTCGCTGTGGGTCCTGCCGAGGTAGGTTAACCCGCGCCCCTCATGAAGGCGGTCCTCCTCGCCTTCCTGGGTTGCACGTGCGGATCGGGATCCAGATCCACTTCCTGCCAGGCGCGCTCAGGTCTGGGCATCCATCTCCGCCAGGACTACCGCGGGCACCACAATCCTGAGGCCGGCGTAGCCGTCGAGCGGCTTGAGGTGGCGGGTGTTTCCTGTCACCACCCATCGCGCTCCGCCGCCCAGCGCAGTCGCCAGGTAGACGTTGTACGTGGGATCGGCCTTCACGACGCTGAGCTCTGGGAGGAGGTCACTCGCGGCCAGATGGGCGCTCGCCATGGATCGCTCCACCAGGAACCGCGGGTCGGTGCGGAACCTCTCCCTGCTCGACCACCCGGCCGTCGTGCAGCACAAGGCACCGGACGAACTTGAGCTCGTCCCCCGCGGCGCCACCGACCAGGGTCACCTTCGGGCCGGCCGCACGGTAGACGCCCTCGACCAGCTCCTGGAGATTCCCGGCCATCGCATCCGCCATGAGCAGGACGGCGGCGTGCGAGCTCCGCCCGGCGCGCTCGCGACTCTCGGCAACGAGCTCCCGGGCGGCGCGCGCCAGGTCGCCGCGGATGTGATCGCGCGAGGCGGCCCCGAAGCGATACGGGCCGGCCGTCATGGCCAGGACCGCCACGCCAGCGCCGAACCCCATGTACGTCCCGCGAACGATCTCGCCCGAGGTGGTGGCGCCCACCAGCAGCGTGCTCCCGGTCCGGGAGCGGACCCCGGCGAGTAGCTGGTCCAGCTGGTGACGGGGCGTGGTGAACACCACGACGAGCGCGGGAGCCTGCCCACCGAGGGACGAGAGGGCCTCGCCAGCGGCCGCTCGTCCGGCTTCGAACGAGTCCTGGACACGGCTCATCCCCGCGACGTGCGGCCCTGGCCGTGACCGGCTCCGGTTCACGCGTGGCGGGACCTCGTGAGTTCAGTGCTTCTTGCGCGCTACCTCGTTGAGGATCTCGTTCAGCTTGTCGAGCCGGGGCGGCTTCGCCAGGTGAGCGTCGAAGCCGGCTGCCAGGGCCAACTCTCGGTCCTGGAGTTGAGCGTAGCCGGTGAGCGCGACGGCGAACACCGTTGATCCGGCGGCGCGAACGGAGCGGATAACTTCGAGTCCATTCACGTCCGGAAGGCCGAGGTCGCAGATGAGCACGTCGGGCGCCCGCGCCCGCACTTCCTCGATACCAGCCCTGCCCGTCGCCGCTACGCGCACCTCGTGTGCGTCCAGTGCGAGCAGGTCGGCGAGTGAACTGGCGGCGTCCTGGTTGTCCTCGACGATGAGCACCGACAGCGTCGAAATGACGCCTTCGGTCGTGCCCCTGCCGATGTTGTCCGGGGGCGCGGCCGCCAGCGGGAGCGTCAGGACGAACTCGGCTCCCAGCCCCACGCCCGCGCTCGTCGCTCGTACGGAACCACCGTGCTGGTGGGCGAGCTCCCGGACCAGGTAGAGCCCGATCCCCATTCCGGCCTGGCCCCCGTGACGCGTTCGCCCTGCCGAGACGAACTGGTCGAAGATGCGATCCAAGTCAGCGGGCGCGATGCCGATCCCGGTATCGAGCACCCTCACCTCGCATGCGCCCCCGCGCGTCTCGACGCTGACGCCAACCTTCCCGCCCGAGGGCGTGAACTTGAGCGCGTTGCTCACGAGGTTCCCGGCCATCTGGGCGAGGCGAGTCGCGTCCGCGTCCACCCAGACGGGCTCGGTGGCCTGAGAGAAACGGAGCTGCACGCTGTGCTGCTCGAAAACGGTCCTGATGTCGTCACACGACCGCCGCACCACGTCCCTTGCGTCGATGCGGGCGAGATGTAGCTGGATCTTGCCCCGGGCGATCCGCGACATGTCGAGGAGGTCGTCGACGAGGCGCGTAAGGTGATCGGTCTGCCGTTCGAGCACGTCCCGCGCGCGCCGCGCCACGTCCCCACCTGGTGGAGCTTGGTTGAGCAGGTGGAGACTGTTGCGGATGGGCGCGAGCGGATTCCGCAACTCGTGCGAGAGGATGGCCAGGAACTCGTCCTTCCGCCGGTCGGCCTCTCGGAGCTGATCGTTCGCGTTCCGCAGCGCGCCCTCCGCCTGCTTTAGCCCCGTGATGTCCTTGAAGACGGCGACGAAGCGGTTCCGTCCGAGCGAACTTGCGGATACACCAAACCAGCGGCCCACTCCGGCGTTCCACTGGTCGAAGTAGATGGACTGACCTGTGCGGACCAACGTCTCGTAGCGATCCAGCCACTCCTGCTCCACGAATGGGAGAATCTCCCTGATGCGCCGATTCACCACCTGATCTCGGCGGAGACCCGTATGCCTTTCGTAGGCGGGGTTGGTGTCCAGGATGATGACATCGACCGCTCGGTCCTCGGAGTCGAATTCCAACTCGCAGAGCTGGATCGCATCGGCCATCGCGTCGAATACCTGCCGGAACTTCTCTTCGCTCCTGCGCAACGCATCCTGGGTTCGCCTGAGCCCCGTGACGTCGAACATCACGTACCCGAAGCGCGGGTGCCCGTCCGGTCCCGACCCCAGGTAGTCCACCGTCGCCGAGAACCACGCTTCACCGTTGGCGACGGGGCGACGGAGCTCGAACGCCACGGCCTGATTCGTTCGTTGGCTTTCGCGATAGCTGTCCAGCCAGAGCCGCGCGATCTCGCCGGGCACGCCCAGCTCGGTCGCCCGCTTGCCACGCACCTCCTCCGGAAGTCGTCCGTAGAGACTGGCTGCTGCCGCGTTCACGGAGATGAAGAGGATGTCGTCGCCGACTACCTCGACGATTCCGCGCAGCGCGCCGGGGCTATCGAAGAAGCCACGTAAAAGGATCTCGCTCTCGCGCAGCGCATCCCCGGCCCGCTTCGCTTCGGTGATGTCACGGATGGCGCCGCTGCGGTACCGCGGTAGGCCGGCCCTGTCCCTGATTAGGGACATGTAGTTGGAAAGCCAGCGGTACTCGCCCGCCTTGGTGCGCTGCCGGTACTCCGCTTGCGCTTCGCCGAGCGCCTCCAGACGTTCCACCGCGGCCCGCAAGACCGGTGCGTCGACGGGGTGAACCATCGCCAGCCCCGCCTCGACGTCCATCGCCATCAGCTCCTCGGGCGAGAAGCCCGTCACCGCCTCGGCCGACGGGCTGATGTACTCGTAGCGGCCGGTCGCCAGGTCCACGCGGTAGATGACATCCCGGGACCCCTCCAGCACGGACCGGAACCGCGCCTCGCTCTCGCGCAGCGCTTCCTCGGCCTTCTTTCGCTCGGTGATGTCCCTCCACGCGACTACCCCACCGATGATGTCTCCTCGCTGGTCGCGAATCGGAGCAGCGTTGCAGAGCAGCGGAAGCCGGTCCCCGCGGGAGTTCACCTGGATCAGTTCGACATCTCGGACGACCTCGCCGCTCCGGATCGCCCGCGTGAGCGGCAGATCCTCCGGGTTCATGATGGACTCGCCGTTTGGGTAGAGGACAGGCCATTGCCGCGCGACATCCGCCGCGGGGAGGTTGTGGGGAGCGCCGAGTAGCTCCTGCCCGTGTTGGCTGACCATGCGGATGGTTGGGCCGTGGGCGTCGGCGATGGTGATCCCCTCGGGGATACTTACCATCAAGGCCTGGAGCGTGCGCTTCCCCTCCTCGGCCTCGGCGAGCGCTCTCCTGAGATCCTCCTCCATTCGCTTGCGCTGGGTGATGTCCTGCGAGAGCACGAAGATGCCATCGGGCACGGGCTCGGCCTTGGCCTCGTACCAGGCCGAGGAGCCGTCGGCGAAGGTGAACCTGGCCTCCACCTGCTGCGGCGTGCGCTCCTCCATGCAGCGCCGGTAGGCCTCGAAGAACGGAGACACCTCGACCCCGGGGATCAGGTCGAGCATGTTGCGGCCGATCATCTGCTGGGGCGTCAAGTGGGCGTGCCGGGCATTTACCTCGTTGACGTAGACGTAGGTCCAGTCCGGGCTCAGGATGGCGCAGCCTTCCAGCATGTTGTCGAGGATGCGCCGGTAGCGTTCCTCGCCATGCAGGGCTGCAGACTCCTGGCGCTTAGCCTTCCGCACAGGTTGGCTCATCGCCCTGTCTCCAAGGCATGGGAAGCGCAGCCCGAGCCGAGGCCCGACCCGCCGGAGAAGGTGGTCGAACGCTGCCACCCGGTGCTCGCATCGGGGAGGTGCCCACCCGGTTCGACGAGGCATCGGCCAAGGGGGAGACCCTTGAGGCAAGGCCGAGCAATGGGCCCGTCCACGATGTGGTCGCGCCGCTCATTCGGTCAACCTCCGATGGACGTGAGCAACTGCCGACAACGCTACTCCAACCCTCCCGCCCCGCTAGGCGCGGAGACCCTTTCGGGGTCCGGGCATCCGGCCATCCTACCAACGCTGGTGAGCAAGGGCCCGGAAGTGCCCGCCTGTCGCAGAAAGGGATGAGACGAAGCTCTCGCCCGAGGACACGGCCGAGTACCTGCGCTATTCCCGACGCCCCCCAGCACGACTCGATGCCCCAGAGCGCGCGATTCAGGATGACCGGCGGTGTCGGCCGCCGGACCTTGTTCCACCACGGTATGCCGGCGATCGCCATGTCGTGCGAACGGCGGCGGAACACCGACGGGCCTCGCATCCGATGGTTCTTCAACGTCGAGCGCGCCTGGCTCGACTTGCTCCAGGTATCGCTCGAGGGCGTGGTCCGCGGACCGCACACCCAGACTCCCGCGCCCTGCTCTTCGCAGATGCCCGAAGGGAATCCCAGGTGAGCAGCGTATCGCCGATCCGACGGCCTCGGAAACGAGCGCCTCACGCGGGCCGCTGTGCTGCAGGTCCGCCGACGCGGGCTCCCGTGGACGGAGGCGCTGCGTGCGCTCCACTGTCCAGCATCCTCAGGTTCGATTTGATCAGAGGAACTTGACGCACACAGGAGTAGGCACGGAGACGACTTGGCCGGTCGGCCGGAGC
>DATKMD010000075.1:0-25289 GCA_035542075.1 Thermoanaerobaculaceae bacterium | reverse complement strand
GTGGGCACAGTGGCGGCCGCGGCGTCCGCCGTAAGGTGGGAGCCAGAAGCTGAATTGCCGTCGTCCGCCTGCTTCATCGACTGGCGAAGGGGTAGAACCGCGACACGAGCTACTCGCGCGACGCGCGTACCGGGCGAGTAGGACTTGGCTTTCCGGAAAGTGCGACGGCTGGGCACGGAAGGATCGTTGGGTCATGCAGGTTGGACCGGCTCATCGTCACACACCAGCGGGAAGACTGCTCCCTTCTGACGACTGTACTATGCGACAGAAGCCACAGGCGATCCGTTGGAGGTGCTCCGGCTTGTAGCCCCTCGAGACGGCAGAGGTTCGCAATGTGCTGGACGCACTCGGTCTCCCGCAGGTGCCGTTGGCCGTCGCATCACGAGCCCCACAGTGACGGCATCGCTGCCGCAGTGAATCGTGCCCGAGGGCTGGAACGTCATCGCCGCAGAGACAGAGTCGCCGGAAAGAGGAGTTGTTTGACAGCTTCCTCACCCGCTCCACCAGCACCGCTCGACTCGCGGGACAGCTTCGGGCATTCTGGTGCAGGTCCATCCTCGCCCCCTTCCCTGCTGCAGGTTTCGCTACCCACAGCATGCCGGAAGTGACTTGGATGGACCACTCCCTTCACTGAACAACCTCGTGAGATTCCACACCTAGCCGCTGCTGACACGCCGCGCGACTCGCGCGCGGCCCTCGCGCGGCTGTGGCCGCCCGGTGGTCCCGTCGATCGCGGTTAGTAGCTCCGAGCGGAGTCCCCCCCGGTATGTCCGACGGCCAGGTGCCTCCGCCTGACCGTGGTTGCGGCACCCGGCTCACTCTGGCGTGATACTGAACCCGCCGGCCGCGCACCTAAGCCTCGATGGCGCGGGCGTTGGCGTAGGCCCCAGAGGCGGGTGAGGACCGCCGTGGATTCCCGGAGCGCAGAACGTGACGATCAGTCTGGGGTTATTAACCGATGCAACGAGCGCCGCGTAGACACCCTTCGCGTCCTCTGTTGTCGCCTCGTACGAGAAGTTCATGCAGTTGCATGACGGGTGCGTTCCCGTCACGTTGAAGAGGATCTTCATCCTGTCAGCTGCGGTCGACACCGGTGCGAAGAGATCGACCACTCTGCCTGCGACTGCCACAAGGCCAAGTTCCGGGACGCCACAACGCAACTCACCCAAGACCATGCCCTGAGTCGGCAGGGGTCCCTGAGCAGCACACGGGTGCAGAAGAAGGCAGCTGAAAACAAGAGCAGCGACACACACTCCCCTCCGGTTCATCTTCGCTTCTCCTTTCCGTTGACAAAGCAGCGCGCGGCGCGATGCGGAGAGGCGGTCATGGCATCCTCGAGCGTCCGTGACTGCTCGCCGACCGCGCGGCTGCGACTCACGGCATTTGCTGTGGTGCCCGATCTCGACCGCAATTGCCGTTCCACCACTCGCAACCGAGACGCGTACGGGCGGGCGGCCGTGGCCAGGGGGCGCGGCATTCGGCTTCCTAGGTAAATGAACGGGTCAGGTGGCGGACGGCCGCGGTGACACACGTCGCACCGCAACGGCTGCGCCCAGTGCGGAGTCACTAACCTGCGGCGCGCATCGTCGGCCGGCCACCTCATCGGACCTCCGAGAGGCCCACCTCATGTATCGGCGCTGGGTCCCCACCCTGTCATCGCCCGGATGGGTGATGACAGTGTCCCAGGAAACGCGGAAGCTCGCGACAGGAGACCAACAGGCGGATGGCTGAGGAAGCTCGTCGTGGCGAGCCCGCCCTGAGGCGGATCGACGACTGTGGCGAAGGGCCTTTCTGTGCCGTCGCGATACTCGGTGGCGGGGATTACGCGGTGCCGCACGTGGTCTGCGCGCACTTCAGGGAGCGGCCCACAAAGGGTCTTTGCTTCGTCTACATGGACCGTGTCTGGCGCCTCGTCGAGAAGCGGCCCTCGCAGCCGCGCCTGCTAGAGGGTGGCGACCTGTTCTGGGAAGCCAGACCGGTTGAGAGATGACCCGGCGCTTCGAAACGTGCGAACCGTTCGAGGCCGCGGAGACCGGCTGGGCGGTGAAGGTGGCGATGGCCGATGTGACAGCCGGACCCGCAGCCGCTGGCGCAGTGGCTGACGGGTCGCAAACGCTGGTCACTGACCCCCTTCTGCCATCTAGAAAGCAATGCGCTGGCACATGTGGTCCTCCACTGGTCCTGTCGCTTATGCTGCGCGCATGCCTCAATCGAGTCTCAGTGGCCAAATGGCGGCGGCTTTCGCTCTCCCGCCCTTGCCTGCTGAAACCTCTGCTATGGAGACCGTCGCATGTCCCTCCCCCCCTTGCTCCTGCAAGTCCTCAAGGCGATGACCGAGCCCGATCCGGACCCTCGCTCCGCGATCGACAGCCCGTGCGCGGCGATCCAGCGCCGGCTGCCCGGCATGTCGGGGTCGCTGGTCGCCGCGTCTCTCGCCGAGCTCAACGCCCTGGGCCTGACCGCCGTGCCGTCCACCACCGCACGAACCACCCGGGCGGGCACCGCCAATCCTCGCGAGTGGATCACGGACAAGGGGTGGGAGACGCTGGGCCTGGAGCGGATTGCACCGGAAGAGCACTGAGCCGACGGCGATCCTCCGAGGCCGCGGCTTCGGCGGCCCGCCTTGTGTGGTCGGGTACCCGTCTGCTAGAATTTCAACTTTGGTTACCAGTAGCTGAGGATGCTGCGAGGTTGTCTCCCCCCCTGATTCGTCTAGGTGAACGACAGCAGAGTGTCTCGAAACTGAACCCCGGCGCACGGGCCCAGCCTCTGGCCCTGCATGCCGAGGGAGATCGGGGGACGAGTTGACTGACGCACTCGGCGATGGGACACGGAATGGCAGGCAGGGTGACCGAGGGACTGCGACGCCACTCTCCGCCCCACAGCGGGCCGTGCTCGAGGCCATGACGGTGCCGGATCCGCGGCCGCCTCACGCCGTCGACAGCCCCGCGGCCGCGATCCACCGGCGGGACCCGGCGATCGGCCAGGCGCTGGCCGCCGCCATCCTCACCGAGCTGAACGCGCTGGGCCTGACCAACGTGCCGTACGTCAACGCCACCGTGCCGCCAGCGATGCTCGCGGACCTCCGGAGGTGGATCACCCCGAAGGGCTGGAAGGCGCTCGAGATGGACGGCGAGCAGCGGTCATGAGCTCGTCTGGATCTTCCGTGCCTCTGCCACCCAGACTCCTACGGGCCCTGGAGGCGATGCTGCGCGATGACCCGCGCCCGCCGGGCACCGTCGACACTCCTCCCGATGCGCTCCACCGGCGGTGCCCCAACCTCGCTCCGCTGGAGGCCGCAGAGGCGCTCTACGTTCTGAACGCCCTCGGCCTTACGTGCGTCCCTTCCTTCAGCCACATGCTGAACTCGAGGATGACCGAGTCCCTCCACCGCTGGATCACGCCGAGAGGTTGGAAGGCGCTCGAAACGGCGCGGATCGCTCTCAGGCCGGACTGAGGAGGCCTGGCTCCTCGGCGGTCAGCCTCCTTCGCACATTCCAGCCACAATCCGGTCGCCCAGTTGACTCTCCACTTCCGTCGTCGTCTATACTGCCCGCATGTCTCGATCGAGTCTCAGCAGCCAAATGACGGAGGCTTTCGCTCTCCCGCCCTCGCCTGCTGAAACCTCTGCCACGGAGACCCTCGCATGTCCCTTCCCCCCTTGTTCCTCCTTGTCCTCCACGCGATGACGCTGCCCGATCCGGACCCTCGGTCCGTGATCGACAGCCCGTGCGCGGCGGTCCAGCGCCGGCTTCCCGGCATGTCGGGCTCGTTGGTCGCCGCAGCTCTCGCCGAGCTCAACGCCCTGGGCCTGACCGCAGTGCCATCGATCACCGGACGGACGACCCCCGCGGTCACAGCCGACCCTCGCGGGTGGATCACGGACAAGGGGTGGGAAGCGCTCGGGATGGAAGCGATCGCCCCAGAAACCCGTTGAAAGAGTCGACGCGGCCGAGCCGGCCGTTCGGCGTTCCCCCGGGCCTCAGCCTCGGCTGGGTGGGCCGCCGAGAAGAACCCCGTGAGGTGGCGATGCCCTGGCATGTCCGCCCTCTCCCCTCGGGTCCGATCATCGAGGCCGTCTTCCTGGGAGTCGTGACGGCCGCAGAGATTCGCGACGGCATGGAGGCGGCTGCGGCGCTCGGAGAAACAGCCGGCAGCCCCCGCATCCTGGCGGACTGCACCCGGATCGAGGAGGCACCGTCGGTCGGCGAGCTCTACTTCCTGGCCGGGGAGCTCGTCGCCCACGAAGTAGTCCACCGCATCAAGAGCGCCTTTGTCATCGCAACCGCCACCCGCGTCGCCGAGGCGATGAGGTTCTGGGAAACCACCTGCAACAACTGGGCGATCCCTGCCAAGACCTTCACCGACCGGGCGAGCGCGTTGGCGTGGTTGCTCCAGCCGTAGCGGGCGGGTGTAGCATCGCAGACCTGCAGCCCCCGCGGAGGGACACCCGTGCTCTTGCCCCCCAGGCTCCATCAGGTCCTCGACGCCATGGTGAAGGACGACCCTCACCCGTCGCTCGCGCTCGACTCGGTGCCCGACGCAATCCACCGCCGGTGCCCCAGCCTGGAGCCCCTCGAGGCGGCTGAGGTTCTTCACATGCTCAACGCGCTCGGCCTAACGCGGGTGCCATTCGTGACCAGCATCGTGAGCCCCACGATGACGTCATCGCTGCGCCAGTGGATCACGCCCGAAGGCTGGAAGGCGCTCGGAACAGAGACCCCATCGCTGGACCAGCGACCTTCTTGACAGTCTACGAAGGCCAGTCCTATCGTGCACCACAGCAGTCCGCCCAGCGCGTGAAGGCCTGAGCACGGGAAGCACGGAGGCGATGCTCGCTGGTGCACCCATGGCGGTGCTCGACGTCTATGCGGCCGCGGAGGACCACGTCCTCGCGGCCCTGCGCAGACTGCACTTCACGATCGTCAAGCGCGCGAACCGGATCACCTCTCCCCACGTCGTCGAGGCCTGGACCGGCAGCTATCACGTGTTCATGCACGTGAGTGCGGCTGTGGATCCCGACCAACCTCCTGTCCTCACTCCCGAGGAGCGGCGCACCTTGCTCCAGCGCGCACGGAGCGCTGGAGGTGAGGCGTGGGGAGCCAAGGTCGTCCTGCAGCCGGACCGGCAGCTTGCCTGGCTGGACTGGCGGCCGCTGGAGGAGCGCGCGCCGGGCGAGTGACGGGGCTCGGACGAGTCCGAGCGAGGGCGGACCCCGCAGGCGGAGGTCGGTATGGAGACCACCCGGCTCTACAGGAACATCGAGGCGGTCCGGCAGCTGCTCGCCAGCGCGATCGGCGGCCTGGCGGTGGAGTACGTCGAGCCGCGCGGCGAGATGCGCAGGTGGGGGCGCCACCTGTTCCAGTGCGGCCAGCCGCCGCAGGAGCACCGTCTGTGGCTGGACGAGCAGATCCTCGAGGGCTTCGACAATCACCGGCTCCTCGCGTGGCTCAAAGGGAACGACGTCGTGAAGCTGTTCGCCACGACGAACGACAGGGACGTCCTCTGCGCCACGACCTGGTCGAAGCCCGAGCTCATCGACCGGATTGAGGTGAGCGACGCGGGAGGGACGGCACTGTGAACGGCTCGGCCGCTGCCAGGTTAGCCAGCAACGCGTGCTGCTCATCGCCCAGATGGGTGATGACAATCTTCCAGTCCACCGGGATGCTCATCGGGTGGGGCTCGTCGCCATCCATTGGCGGCCGCTCGAGGAACGTGAGCCGGCAGGGTAAGGATTCCTCGGGCACCGCCGGGACAGCCAAAGTGGAGTCTTGACATGGAACTCCGAATAGAGAGGCAGGTGAACCCGGTTGCTGACGAGGTCTCGGCGCTGGCTTCGGTGGTTCGTCCGATACTGGAAGGCCTCCTGTGGGGTCTGAGGAAGGAGGTTGTGGCTGAGGTTGGCGGCTATCCGCAGGTGAAGCTCCGAATGCTTCCACGCCTCTATCGCCGAGGCGATGGCGACATCGGACTCTGCTTCGAGTACGCCGTCCACCACGCAATCAGGACGGGCCAGCCTGGGGTATGTGAGCGCGTGGCGGATGCCCTCAAGCTCTGCAACCTCCGAGGCAGCGAACTGACGTCACTTCTCTTCGCCATCGAGAAGACAGGGAAGCTCGACCTCGTGGAATCGGTCCGCGAAGCGTTGACCGACGAATCCAGGTTGCTGTACGGCACGCGCGGCCGGCCGGTCAAGCTCAAGCAACACATCGACCTGGTGGCCAGCGCCTTCAGCCGGCCAAGTGCGCGAGCTGCGCTGCCACAGAGCATTAGCGGGCTTTGGAAGGCCGACCTCTTCCTCGGCAATCCCGACGTTGACGGTTGGGTCGGGACCACGATTAAGATCAACGCTGCTGACCTTCGTGCGGCACGCGGGTTGCGAGTAGGTGTGGTCCCAACGAGGCAGGGCCGCGGCGATCGAGTCGTGAAAGACAGCCAGCGCAACTTGATCGTTTGTCCATTGCCCTACGACGGCTCGTTCATGGAGCTGTTCTACGCGGGCTGGCGCATCGTCCAACAGTTCATAGCTGCTGATGCTCAGCTACCAAATGAGGATGCCCTCCCGCTCCCGCACGAACGCCAGATCGCACGGGAACTGGAGATGCGGCGCGAGTCGCCGCTCCTCGCAGTTGTGAGGGTACTCGAGGCACAGGCTCAGCCAAGCCTGCTGGAGAGCAGACAGACCTCAGCCGTCACCACGTCCGAACGAGCTGAGGATGTGCAATCAGTTGCCGAGTCGGTCCTCGCGCCCATTCCCCGGGAAACACCTCATTAGCAATCCGAGGAGATCCGCGTCGAGGTGGGCCTGTGCAGTGAAAGGAGCAAGCGATGGCTCAGAGTTTGGCCTACGTCCCTATCCTCCGTACCAAGGCTGCGGAGGTCAACGCCATCCACCGGATCCCCCAAAAGGGCGCATCGAGGCTGCTGCCCTTGATGCTCCCGCCGCTCGACGAGAAGAAGCTCCTCACTCCCGAGATCTTCGCGGCTCGGGTCGCACTCGCCGTGAGCCAGGGTGCGGCGCTCATCGATGTGATCTCGGATGAGACCCTCCCGTTGATTGCGACGTTCGAACACCTGGCGGCACATTCCGTTCAGGCAATCCCGGTGGTACCGCTCTCCGCTACTAGCCAGGCCGTGGGGGAAGCCGCCAAGGTCGTCAAGAAAACGAAGGAGGGGGCCTGTATTCGTCTGCAGACCGCCGAGCTGAGCAACGATCCCAAGATGACAGTCGTGAATCTCGACCGTCTCCGCACCCAACTCGGAGTCGACAGAGCAGGTATGGACCTCCTTATCGACTTCGGGCCAATTTCGCCGAGCCAGGGTGCGCTGATTGTCCTGGCCGCGGCGGGCATCATCGGCGCCTTGCCCGAAGTCGAGGCATGGCGTCGCCTCGTCGTCGCAGCAACCGCTTTCCCGCGAGACCTGAGAGACTTCAAGCCGGACCTCATCAGCACCACCCCCCGAACCGAGTGGCTAGCTTGGAGCGAGCTCTCGGCGAAGGCTGATCTACCTCGATCACCGCTCTTCGGGGACTACACGATCTCTCATCCTGTGCCAATCGCGGTAGCCCCGGAAGTGATGACGCTGAGCGCCAGTTTGAGGTACACCGCGGCTACTAACTGGCTCATCGCCCGTGGACGGTCGGTCAAGAAATACGGTGCGGGACAGATTCACCGCCACTGCAGCGCCCTGATGAAGCGGGAAGAGTACATGTTTGAGAGCTTCAGCTGGGGCGACAAGTGGATCGCAGACTGCGCTGGTCGCAAGGAAAAGCCGGGCAGCGCCCAGACGTGGCGCGAGGTCGGGATCAACCACCATCTGGCATTTGTGCTGGATCAGCTCGCCAAGCCACGCGCGACGTGAGATGTCGCCGAACGGCAGCGCGGAGTTCGTCGAGCGGCAGCAGCTGGGCGAGCCTCCTCCAGATCAGGGATCGTGGCTTGCTCCTCAGCCCGTCGGCCCGGCCTGCGCCTTCCAGAATCGCCAGAGCTTCATCCCGCCACAGCAGCTCAACAAGCGCGAGTGGGTCAACGCCCGGGTTCTCGGCGGCGGCACGTACCGGTTGAAGGTCGGTTTTGCCCGACACCGACGTCGCTGTCGTAATGCCCCACCATTCAGGCACGAGCGCCAACGCCGCCGCGAGATGGCCTTCTCCTACGACCAGTGTGAGGCGATCGAAGACCGTAGAATAGAGGCGAGCCTGCTCCGGGAGTCGATCTAGATTGTCACGGTCGCTCTTGATCTCGAAGCCGTCCAGCCGACCGTTGACGACGGCGACGTCAATCCTCACCGACCCCTGCCGGATTCCCAACTCCTCAATAATCTTCGTCTGTGGGTCGGTCGCGTACTCATCACGGAGCGACGTCAGTAGTCGTTGTCTGACATCGACATCCCGCATCGCAACCGCCTCCGAGCCGCCTTACTCTGACAGACACCGCCGAGCGGAACCATCCTACCAGCGATTGTCAAGAGGGGTTCCCTCAACCGTCGCCCGTCTTGCGCCTCGAGGCGCGGCCCTTGTTTGCCCCGACAGTCGAGCTGACGATTCAGGCATGCCGACTCGCCCCAACATCACCTTCGACCGCCGGCACGGGAGGTACCGTGTACGCAAGCCCGTCCACGGCCGCGAGCACAACCGCACCTTCACCCGCCTCGAGGACGCCGAGCACTACGTCCGGACCCTCGAGCGCCGCGCGGCGGGCCTCGAGCCGCTGCCGGTGACGGCGACGCTCGCAGAGGCCGAAGTGGTCTGTTTCGGGCCAAGTCGGTCTCCCGACAGTGGTAAAGTCGGCGCACCATGAGAGGTGACTCGCGACCAGCCCGGCTAGGGCTCACTGCCTTCTCGCTGATGGGCGTTCTCTCGGGCATTCTCTCCGCGGCGTGCACGTCATCGCGCTCGGCCCCCCCGCAATTTGTGCCGCCCCATCGCGTAGCCCAGCCAGGCGCAGCACCAAGTGGTGCATCGATAGGTCTGGTCCTGACGGGTGGAGGAGCGTTCGGCGCCTGGGAGGTGGGCGCTCTCCGGGCCTTCTTCGACTCCTGGATGAGCCGGTACGGCGAGGAGCCTCCAATCAGTGTCGTCGTCGGCACCAGCACGGGCGCCCTAATCGCGCCCTTCGCGTTCCTCGGACGATCACCAGCCCATGACTTCATCGCGGACGTCGCTGACTGGTACACGAGCGTGAACCAGGCAGACATCGTGTCGTTCAGGCTCGGAACCCTCCTGCCGTTCCCGCTCTTCGCGGTCACCACCTCGTCCGTTTACGGGGTCGGGTACACGAGGAGACCCGACAGCGCATCCGGCAGACTCTACGGGAGACTAGTCGAGGCTCTCCCTCAGGTGAAACTGACCGCCCTGAGCCGTGAGTGGCCGACCCGACGACTCGCGGTGACCACCCTCGACTTCGGGAGTGGTCAGCCCCACGTGTTCACCAACGCCCCACTCGATGCGGCCGAGCTACGAGAGGGCATTCTCGCGTCAGCAATGGCCCCGCTCGCTCTCCCGCCGATCCCCATCGCCAACCGACCCGTTGAGGACAAGCCGCCGACCGTGGCGCCACACTTCGACGGCGGGGTGTACGAGGTCGCGCCCTTCCAGGCACTGTTTGACCTTGCTGCTCTTGACCCCCCAATCCACCTGAGCCATATCGTCGTCATCTCCGCATTCCCGAGGTTCCCAGGCGGCGAAACGAACCCAGTCCAGCGCGGGTCGTTCCCGGCCCAGCCGAAGTTCCGTGCGATCGGTGACCGGATGAACGTCCTCCTCTCCGAAGCTGCAGTCACCACCGACATCAGGCTGGCGGACGCGGCGATCGCCTTGCGTCGACGGGGCCTCGACCCTCATGCCGTAGCCGACTTGACGGGGCTCGCGATTCCCGGCCCGCCGCCGACGCTGATAGTGCTCGCACCAGCGGAGAGACTGGGGTGGCAGGCTTTCCGCTTCGATCCGGCGGAGATGGCGTCGATGTACCGCCGTGGGTACGAGGAGGCCCGCGCCCGGCTCTCTCACCCGTAGTGCTCGTGGCGTGCGAACGAGCGTGAGGTTGGGCGTACGCCTCTACTGGAGCTTCGACGCTGCACCCATGAGATCGAACACCTTCCCGATGTCGATATTGAGCAGCAACCCGATCTTGATGTCACCCGCTCCCCGTCGCTCGGTCGCGGTCGTCGTGCTGTCGTTGGGAATGTAGGCCAGGTTGTTGAGAGCCCCGAATGGCCAGGGGCGATCGATTTCCAGACGCGCGGCGAGTCGGACGTCGTTCGGCTGGTTAAACGGCAGGTAGGCGTCTGCCTTGAGGCGTTTCGTCTTTTGGTACACGAACGCATTGGACTGCCCCACCCCTAGCTCGAAGTAGCCGCCGCGATAGTGTCCAGCCTCATTCTGGAACCGCAAGCCGAAGCTGTCGTCGAACGGCAGCGGTTCCATGAGGGGTTTGAGGTCGGCCGGGACGTCCGGAAGCGAGATGACTCCGATCCGAGCGTAGATCAGAACGAGGAGCCTGCTGAGGTCAGTGTCCGGGGTCTTCGTCGCGAGATCGTACGTCCATCCCACGCCAAGCATGAAGTGGCCGTCAAAGGACTTCGACCCTGAGAACGACTTCGCGGTCGGGGTCTGACTCGAAGAGGAGAGGGCTGACGTGCTCGTAAGGCCGAGGTCACCCTCGCCGCGAAACGTGAAGAACCCCTGGGTCTTCTTGAGGAGCTTCTGGTCACTCTCCTTCTGGCAGTCCGACGGCTGGGGTACCTGCCGGCAATACTCTCTGCGGAGCCGATCATCTCGATAGTCCGTCTGGACGATGAGCCTCAGCTCCGGGAATGCCTGGCCGAAGTTCTGGCGGCTGTAGAGGTACGTTCCGCCCAGGTACATCGAGAGGCGAAAGCGCTCGTCTTCTCCGGGGGTCACAGCTCCCGTGACGAGGTACGTGTCAGTCTGACTTGCGCTCTCGCTGGCGCGGTCGGTTCGCCACTCGACCTGGAGGTAGGCCTGGTCCTTCTGGCCCGCGCCCCCCCGTGGTTTGTACGTGATCAGGAGCGACTCGCTGCCGGCGTTGATCAGCGTCTCATCCGGTTCCGATGTCTTCAGCGCGGTGTACGGCCGGTTCTCCCCAACGGTCGTCAAGGCCGTGGCACCCGTTGTGCCGGTGGACTTGTCGGCAGCGCTGCCTTTTGAGGCGCCGGGCAGCGCTTCGCTTCCAGCAGCTGGTGCTGCTTGGCGGCCCTGGCTGACTGGGGCGCCGAGAACCCCGACCGAGAAGACCGTCACCTCGGTCTTTGGGTTGCGGGCCTCCTTGCAGCTCCACTTCGAGGCCAGTTGGTCACCCGTGAGCCAGCACACCGTCGGGACGCATCCGGGCTTCCCCTTGAGGGCATTCGGCACCTCCTTTGTCGCCTGCTGCCCTGCGTTCGCCTTCAACTCGATGGAGTTCAGGCCCGGCACAGTGGTGTCGCCACACGGGGTGGCGGCGCTAGCCGAGAGCGCCGACAGACTCATGACAGTAGCCAAGGTAGCCTGAACAACTGACGCTACTAGGTGTGAGGCGCTCATCGCTTTCTCCAATCCGCCAAGGTGGCCCGATCACCACGTGACATGGACCGCGGGGGTGGTTCTCACCCGTTTGCCCACGTACCAGCCGAAGAGACCTCGACGAAGCCCACTTCGAGATCGAGGAGTGGGACGGATCCCTGCACCTGGACCTGGTCGAGCGGCTGCCGACTCTGCTTGCAGAACGCCGGGAGGTCCCTCGGAGGGCCCAGGAAGTCGACGGTGGTGCGGACGGTCTCGCGTCACAGGTCACTGCTCAAGGGTGTCCAGAGCGCCATGGCACTCGACGGGGCCAACGTCGTCCCGATGGACTCCCACGGCATTTGTTCTGTTGCTGCCGGGGGTGGAAGCACGTCTTCCACATTTCCTCCAATCGGCGCTGAGCATCTCAGGCCGAGGTCCGACTGAGGTCAGGGACTGTCCCCACGTTTCGTCGCGGTGCGCTCCGCTGCGTCCAGAGCCGTACCTCCGAGTTCGTCCCGTGACCCCGAGAGGATCTTCCCGCCTCGCTCGAGAAGTCGCCCGAACAGGGCTGGGCGGTAGCTCACAAGGAAGGCGACGACCGACATGACACCTGCCAGCTTCACGTACTGTGCTTGCGTGGGTTCGGCCGGTGTTTCGGCAAACACGATCACGCCTGAGATCATCGTGAGGTACACCAGAAACCCCCGAAGGACCGCAGAGCTCCGGGGCGAGGTGACGTCGCGCTCAGAGATCTTGGAGTCCTGAGCGTCGGATCCAAGGCCGGCCTCGGCACCAACGGCACCGAGCACTGAAGCGAGGATGCAGAGGAGTGCGACGTTCGGCATCGTGTACGCCAGCACGACGACAGCAGCGTTCGTGAGGATCGCCTTCGGCCCACCCTCGAGCGAAGCGAACTTCACCCGATATGGTGCTGACGCAACGAGCGTCCCAATGAGGAAAAGCACAAACCACAGCAAGAGACCGATCCAGAGGAGAGCCACATCACGGGCGCGGAGTCCCAAGAGCGGTCTTCGGGGCTGGCGCTCCGGCGTGCGGGCGGCATCGGATTCAGCCGCAGTTTCCATGACGAACCTCCTTCTCATCCAGCCCGTTGCGCACTCAGGTCACGGAGACCGTTGCGGTCTTCGTGTTGCGCTGGGTGAGCTCGGTCCCTCGAGACCGCCAATACGGGGACGCCTGTGGTCGGTTGGACTCGCGGGTCCCGTGCCCGGACTTCCATGTGCGGACGTCCTCCGTGCAAGTGTTCCCGGGCGGCTACAGCCGGCGGTTGCTCGAGCGCGCTGGCATACGAGGAATGCCGAAGGTGGCGACGGAACCTCGACACGCATGTGCCTGTCCTGCAATTCAATGCCAACCTGGGTCCACTCGGGGCTTCCGTCATCACCCGGTTGGGTGATGACTTTGAGCTAGGGTTGCTGCGACCATTCCCTTACCGTGCCACCTGGACTGGACGGCGTAGGGATCGCATGGTGCTAGGATCGAAGCAAGCGGCCCGGCACACTGATGTGCCACGCGAAGGCGGTCACCGGGAGCAACCGGGGCCCACGTTCGGTGCCCCGCTGGGTAGGATGAACGGGGGACCTGGCGGAGCGGTTGAGGCGATCTACGAAGCGGCGGCGGCACCGGCCGCGTGGCCGGAGGCGCTCGCTGCAGTCGCCGGATTGACGGATGCGTGCGCCGGCATGCTGCTCTTCGGCGCCAGCGCCGGCGAGCTCGCTCCGCTTGCCACCGTCGGTCTGGAGGAGCAGGACTCGGCTGTCCTCGCCGGTGGCGTCGCCGCGGCACTCCTCCGTCTCGCGGGCAGTACTCCCGGCATGGTCGTCACCAGCAGGCTGCCCGCCTCGCAGGCGAACCGCACCGGGGAGGACGCCGGTGCGGAGCTCGGCCCGCACGGTCGCTTCGGTGAGGCGCTCGGCGCCTGTCTCCTGCGCGACGAGGGCGCTTTCGCCGCGATCTGGCTCCTTCGGCCGGAGGGCGGGCGGTTCGACTCGTCCAACGTCGAGGCGTTCCGAGGCCTCCTGTCACACCTGATCCGCGCGCTCGCGGTCCACCTCCGAGTCCAGCAGGCGGAGGGGCAGGCCGCCGAGGCGCAGGACGCCTTCGACCGCATCGCGCTCGGGGCCGTTCTGGTGGACGAGGGGGCGAGGCCGATCATGGCCAACCGCGCCGCACAGCGCATCGCAGCCCAGCAGGATGGCTTCGTCATCGCGTCCGACGGCCTACGCGGCGCCACGCCGGCCGACACCGGCGCGCTGCAGCACGCCGTCGTCAAGGTCGCGCGGGCAAGCACGAGGACGGGCCTCGGCTTGCGTCTGTCCCGGCCCTCCTCTCCCCGCCCGTACGAGGTCATGGTCGTCCCGATCACTCACGGCCGGCGATGGCCCGCCCGCAGGCGGCGGACGGCCATCGTCTTCATCTCGGATTCCGGGATCTCGTTCGTGAGCCCGGCGCAGCTCGTTCACGACCTCTACGGGCTCACCGCCGCCGAGACGCGCCTCGCACTCCTCCTCCTCGGCGGCCACACGATCGGCCAGGCGTCTGCGGTTCTCGCCGTCTCGCGCAACACCGTGCACAGTCAGCTGGCGAGCATCTTCCGCAAGACCGGAACCGCGAGCCAGGGGGAGCTTCTCCGGGTGCTGCTCCGTGGCCCTGGTGCCGTTCGCCTGCCCGGCGCGTCGTCGGACAGTTACCCGCCGGTGGAGGACGGACCGTGACCCCCTTTCTGGCGGTTGAGCCCTTGGCCCACGCGCCCCGCCGGGAGGGGGACGGTGAGGCTGGCAGCCCACACGGAGGCGGTCGCTCCCCGGACGGCCAGATGGCCCAACGTAGGGCGCTAGCGGGTCGACATCCGTCCCACATAGCCGGCGCGGGACCGAGCCGCGCCAAAGCCCACACGCAACCCGAGCCGTCGGACGAGCCCTGCAGGTGCTCGATCGAGGAAGGAGGGGATCATGCCCAAGACGACATATGAGTCCGTGACCGTCACCATGAAGGACGGAAAGCTGGCGTGCACGCCTGACTGGGTGCACCTCTACTGGGAGACCGGGCCGGCAGACATCCGGTGGGCCTTCAAAGGCGTGCCCAAGAAGGCGGTTGGCGCCGTCGTGGAGTTCCATGCGGAGGTCCCGGCAAAGTACGGGACCACCCCCCCTAAGCCGGGCGAGTTCCGCGCGCGCGGTGTGCATCGCGGGGTTGGCCATGCCCCGGCCTCCGCCGGATCCCATCTGCCCGACATCGTGACAACGGGCAACACCCAGGAGGCTGGCTATTTCTACTACGACATCAGGCTGCTCGACGCCAGCGGCGCGATCATCGCCCAGGCCGACCCCGGCGGCGACAACGACCCGACCCCGCCGAACTAGTCGATGGCACAGGCAGCAGGCGCGAGCGTCACCCGCGAGAGGTGAGTGCTCGGAAGCGCGGGTCTCGGGCTAGGGTCGCGAACTCCGGGCCCGTGAACCACACGACCGGCGCATGTGCGGCGATTGCCTTCCCCGTCCAGGCTATCGCGGCGTTGGTGTCGCCGGCGATTGCGGCGACGAGCGCCGCCATGAACATCGTGGCGGGGTTGTCGGGGTACTCCTTGAGCGCCTCCTGGATGGCGAGGAACGCCTCGGGGCCATGGCCGAGCTGAGCCAGACAACGGGCGCGGGATTCGAGGAGCGCTCGTCGGCGTGACCCTTGAGCGTACTCGTTCTCGCACTGCCGGAGCGCCGCCGCGTAGTTCGCCCCGGCAAGCTCCCTCCTGCCCAGAGCGAGCTGCGTGTCTGCCAGGTTGGAGAGGGCGAGGTAGTCGGTGGGGTCTTTCTGCGCGGCGTCCAGGTACAGCGCAGAGGCCTCATCGAGTCTGCCCTGGTAGTAGAGGCAGTTGCCGAGGTGGATCCGGTCGAGCCGCGAGCCCCGCCGCACGAGCAGCTCCCGGTACAGTCGTTCGGCCCCCGCGTTGTTGCCGGCGTACATCTCCACTTCCGCGAGCAGGCCCAGCAAGAAGACGTTTCCAGGCGAGATCGCGAGCCCGCGCCGGACCGCCTCACGCGCGCCATCGAAGTCACCCGTGTCCTCGCGGGATTGCCCGAGGGTGAAGAAGGCGTGCCACGACGGGAGGAGCGCCTGAGCCCGGCCAAATGCGACCTCGGCCTCCCTGTACCGGTCCAACCGCCCCAGCACGATCGCCAGCATCTCCCAGGCCGCGCTGTCCCCAGGGCGGGACGAAGTCCAGGTCTTGGCCCTCTCAAGCGCGGCACCGGTGTCCCGGCGATCGAGCGCCAGCCAGCTCTCGAGCAACAGCACCCACGGGTGGTCGGGGGCCAGCTCCACTGCTCTCTCCGCGAGCGCCAGGCACCGGTCGCCGTCGGAGGGCCGGTGATACAGCTCGTGCAGGTACCGGTAACTGTTGGCCAGCATTACGAGTGGTGCGAGGAAGCGGGGCGCCTCCGCAACCGCGGTCTCGAGCAGCGCGATCTCCTCCCTGAAGTCCCTCGAGTACTTGCCGGAATCGAACCTGCCCTTGGCCTTCAGGTACGCCGCGAGCGCCGCCGGCGTTGCCCCCTGGGACTCGGGGTGGCTGGTGGTCGGGACGTCTCGGTACGCGTCGCGGAGGGCGGTGGTGATCCTATCTTCGAGCAGCATCAGGTCATCGGTGCCGACCTCGAGCTGGTCGCTCCAGGTGACCCGCCCGGTCCGGCCGTCGATCCGCTGGAGGCTTACCCGAAGCGGTTCCGCCGCCTGCCCCGCCGTGAGCGAGGTCGCCACGACCTCGCGCACGCCGAGCGCCCGAGCGATCTCCGGCACTCTCTTGTCCCGGCTCGCGACGGCTCGGGCGTCGCGGCCGGAGACGACGATGACGTTCCGGAGGCGGGAGATGCCCGTAACGATCGCATCCTCGACCGCGGTCGAGGCCAACCGGGCTGCCTCGCCGGGGTCGGGTGATTCCACCGGGAGTACGGCGACCGTCAGCGGTTTGCTGGGCGCAAACCACCCCTGCTTCACTGCCGCGATGGTGAAGGCCGCGCCGACGACCACGATCGCCAGCACGCCGAGCCAGCTCGATGGAGACGGGGTCGAGACCCAGTTCGGCCTCGTGGCGCCTACGGCGGTCACAGGGCCGGTGACGCTCGCGGCGACACGGGCCAGCTCCCGGGCAGCCTCATCCGCGGTTTGGTAGCGATCATCCGGGCTCTTCGCCAGGCACCTCTCGATCACCGTCGCCAGGGCCTCCGGCAGGTCAGGCGACGCCGCCGCGATCGGCTGGTACTCCACGCTCGCGACCTTGTGCATCGTCTCGAGCGGTGTCGTGCCGCGAAACGCCGGCCTCCCGGTCACCAGCTCATACAGGGTCGAACCGAGAGAGAAGATGTCGCTCCTCCCGTCCACCTCCTTCCCGAGCGCCTGCTCGGGTGACATCGCCTTCGTCGTCCCCACCACTTGGCCGTCTGTCGTGATCTTCTGATTGGCCGCGCTCTGATCGCCTGTCCACTTCGCGAGGCCGAAGTCCAGTACCTTGGCGTGGCCCACCGGCGTCAACATCACGTTCTCGGTCTTGATGTCACGGTGCACGATCCCGCGGCGGTGTGCCTCCGCCAGGGCCTCGGCGATCTCGGAGCCGATACGCGCCGCCTGGGCGGCTTCGAGCGGGCCGCGGAGGATGACGTCGCTCAGCAACGTGCCAGCGACGTGTTCCATGACCACCCAGTCGGTGCTCCCCTCCGTGATGATCTCGTAGATGTGGGTGATGGCAGGGTGCGACAAGGCCGCTATGGACCTGGCCTCGCGGCGGAGGCGTTCGCGTCGCTCCGGACTCACCCTGTCGTGGAGGAGTCCTTTGATGGCGACGGGGCGTCCCAATTGCGCGTCGTACCCCTCGTAGACCTCGCCCATCCCGCCGCTGCCCAGCAAACGGACGATCCGGTAGCGACCTATCGCAGCAGGAGTCACGAAGAGGGATTCTACCGCTCCAGCGGGTCGGTACAGAGAGGGGCTGCAGAGATGGTACGGGAGCCGTCGGCCTGGCTCACCAAGCTATGGCGCATCAGGGGTTCCGCACCAGGGGCGCTCTTCTGGCCGACCACGACCACGACCAGCCCGAACAACCCTCCGCGGGTCATGGGGCGCAGCGTTCGAAGGCTGTCACGTCACCCAAATGGGTGATGACGGTGGCTCGGCGCTATGTCAACCTGCAACCCGAGGACAGCATGGTCGAGGCCGAGCCGTGCCATCACCATAGGTACCCGAGCAGCGACCAGGTCTGCCCGAGGTTTACCGACGGGACCAACTTCGAGCGAGCCGACGAGGTCGGTGGGCTGGACGGGAACGGGCTGCGTGACCGTTGCGCGAAGCTCACCAGGGACGGCGAGTCCTAGTGCGCGCCGCGCAGACCCTCAGCCTCGGAGTCTCGCTCCAGTCGGATCCGGTGAGCAGCGGGAAGCCGCGTGAGCGTTGCCAGGCCAATTCCTCACTCCGTCGCAATCTCGCAGGAGTTCAACACTCGCGCCCGCACCTTGAGGCGCGGAGTCGCCCCGACGCTCCCACCGGAGCGGGTCTGACCGGTAGCGGATCGGACCCCAGTGAACCAGCGCAGCCACCTCTGCGCGCGATCCTCCAGAGTGAGGGCTTTGTGGGAAGCCTCAACTCTGCGGAGCTATTCAAAGCCCACGACCCTTATCGTGGTCAGCAAGTTCGGATTCGGACGGAGTCTCGCTCTTGACTCTCGGACGCATTAGCCGCTCGGAAAAGCGCGTCGTGACACCGGCGCTAGGCTACGGGAAGTCGCGCTCAATCCGATGTTGCGAAGTGCAGAGCCATAAGGGTGACCCACTGAGCTCGTCAGGTTCCGGCTTGCGGATGGCGGTTCGGATTGTGAGGAAGCCCGTAGCAATGAAGCCAGGACCATTCGACCCGACGCGGTGCCCGAGTCCTCCCGACGATGTCTCGGCGAGTGACTTGGCGTGGTGGGCCTCATGTCATCGTAGCGGTTGGCTGTCGACGGGTCACAGTAACGGAAAGGAACCGCAATGCGCCACACCCCCCCTGGCGGTCTGCGTGCTGTCTCCACCCTAGCCTTCGTTCTCGGCATCGGCGTGATCGCTGTGGTGCCGACCGTGCTCGCGCTTGTCGGCCGCGCGGCGGAGGTTTCAGCGAATCTCGGCTCCGTCGTCGGCGTGGCAGCGACCGAAACGCCCGCGACCGGCAGCTTATCCAGCGGACCTCCGGACGGCGCCCTGACAGGGAGGGCGAGTGTCGGGCAGGAGGGGGCGATCCAGGCAGCTCCGACCAACACCCCCACCCGCACGCCGACACCGACCCGGACGCCGACGTTCACTGCCACACCCACGCGGACACCGACGTTCACCTCGACGCCGACCATTACCCCGACCCCGACCAGGACGCCGACGTTAACTGCCACCCCGACCCGGACGCCGACCTTCACGGTGACGCCAACGAAGACGCCTACGCCCACTCGGACGCCCACCTTCACCGTGACGCCGACCATCACCCCGACGCCAACACGAACGCCGACGTTCACTTCGACGCCCACCCGAACGCCGACCTATACGGCCACACCGACAATCACACCAACCTTCACGGCCACGCCGACGATCACGCCAACGCCGACTCGAACTCCCACGTTCACGCCTACGCCGACACGCACACCGACTTACACCCCCACACCGACGTGCACGCCGACGAAGACTCCTACACCCACGTTCACTCCGACTCGGACCCCGACGCCGACGATGACGCCGACTCCGACACCGACGCCCACGCCGACGCCCGCGCTCGGCTCGATCACCGGAATCATTGCGGATGCCCAGAACAACAGTGCAGGGATTGGCAGTGCAACCGTCAAAGTGAACGGCGTGGCGCCCCCGATCTCGACTGCCACGGCCGGTGATGGCACCTTCACCCTCAGCGGTGTGCCCGCTGGACCTCAGACCATCAATGCCTCGGCTGTCGGCTACGTGGCCGCCGACAGTGGCACCCTCCCCGTCCCCGCGGGTGGCAACGTCAACGCTGGCGCGCTCGCCCTGAGCCGCACGACAGTCACCATCTCGGGCACCGTGACCGATAGTGTCACGGGCACCCCGCTCGCCGGCGCCTCCGTGACCGTCCCAGAGCAGAGCGGCGCGGGCACCGGCACCGACGAATCCGGCCATTACTCGATCCCCGACGTCTTCTGGGGCAGCATCCATCTCGTCGTGTCGCTCGACCGCTACACCACCAAGACCGTTCCGCTCACACTCACGCCGGGCACCAACGCCACGCGGAACATCACCCTCGACTCGGCCTATGGGACGATTACGGGGGAGGTCGACGACGTCACGACGGGGATCGGCCTTCCGGCCGTCACCGTCTCCCTCACCGACGATCCCTCGATCGCAACCGGCGTCGACGGCTATGGCCACTACTCACTCGAGAACGTCCCTGTCGGCTCACACTCGCTGACTGCGGCGCGGGACCTGTACACGAGCGCGATTACCAGCCCGGTCGCTGTGGGGCCGGGCACGACGACTGCCCCTGCCATCGCGATGTCCCCGCTCCCCTGTAGCGTCAGCGGCGTCGTGCGCGACGGCACGACCGGCGACTTCATCGCAGGAGCCGTCGTGACGGCAGCTCGCGAGGGCCAGAGCGCGACAACCGACAACTGGGGCGCGTACACCCTCGGCAACCTCCCGCCCGGCGCGGAGCTCCTCGCAGTGACTGCCGCGGGCTACGCGCCGATCGCCACCGACGTGATTCTCCTCAACCCTGGAGACACGGTGTCAGACTGGGAGCTCGACCTGTTCCCCCCCGGGAACGCTGCCTCCGGAACCGTGCATGGAATCGTTCGTGACTCCTCGGGGTCGCCGCTCGCGGACGTCACTGTCGGACTCGTGGGCGGTCCGGACGCGACGACCGGGCCGGATGGAACGTACTCCATCACCGCCCCCGGAGGGCGCTACGCGCTCGTGGCGGCCAAGCCGGGCTACCGGACGATCTTCACGCCCAACGCGGGGGACGGACCGACCACCTCCATCTGGCCGTGGCAGATCCGTCAAGACCTGGTCCTACCGGCAGCCGACGACGCGGCGTCGCTCGAGATCACGATGCACGATCCCGTGCTCCTCACTCCGCGCGACGGCAGCCTCCCGCTCTGGACACCGCCCGCTGCCTACTGGATCAAGGTCCCGTCCTCGGGCGAGCGGACCGTCCCGGGCGTCCCCGCCGGACCGCTCTACGGCCTCCCGTACCTCGCGACGCTCGCCGGCGGCGCGGTTGTCCCCCTCGATGTCACCGGTCCGCAGACGATGCCGGAGACGTCGCCGAGTTGGGCCGTCGCAGGGCGTGTGGTTCGAGACACCACCAAGGCGCCTATCCAAGGGGCCACCGTCACGCTCACGAATCCAAGCGCCTCCTTCATGACGACCGTGGTGACAGACGCAAACGGCCGCTGGAGCTTCTCAGACGGCCCGCTCGGCGATTACTCCGTCGCCTACTCGGCCCCGGACGGTCTCGACCTTCCATACCCTTGGACGTTCACGGCATCCGACGGCTACTACGAGTTCCGGGACGCTGCACTCGTCGGGTCCGCCGACGACGGCACGGTTTCTTGCACATCGCCCGCCAGCGGGGCGACTCTCACCAGCCAGTTGAGCTACCTGGATTGCAGCGCCACTCTGCCCCGAGCAGGCGACTTCATCGTTACGGCGTTCATGTCGCTCTCCCGCGGCCAGGTGTTCAGCCAGACTCCGACGTTCGACCTCGACGGCACGACCTTCCACGTCGACCTGAGCTCGGTGTCGCAAGACGGCGCGGAGGACATCTATGTCTCCGCGCTCACCAGATGGGGCGCATGGGTCGACACCACGATCCCAGTCGTGATGACCGTCTCGCCGGTCGTCACATCGCTTACGCTGAACCCGGAAGTCGTGTTGGGCGGCTCCTCCTCCCTGGCGACCATCACGCTCGCCGGGCCGGGGCTTCCGGGGGGTTCGCCTGTGATGGTGTCGAGCAGTGAACCGGAGGCGACCGTGCCGGACACGGTCACCGTACCTGAGGGTCAGACCACCGCGACCTTCACCGTGGCGACCTCGATGGTCGCTGCCGCCACGCAGGCGACGATCACGGCGGCGACAGGCGGCACCGCCCAGAGTGCGACACTCACCATCCAGCCCGTTGGAGTTTCGTCGGTGTCGCTCGACCCATCGAGTGTGCGAGGCGGCACACAGAGCACAGGCACCGTGACCTTGAACGGTGCGGCTCCATCCGGAGACCTGGCGGTCACGCTGAGCAGCTCCAACACCGCGGTCGCGACTGTGCCTGCCACGGTCACCGTCACATCGGGCTCGACGAGCGCGCAGTTCCCCGTCACGACCGCCTCCGTCACCTCGACGACGGCAGTCACGATCTCGGCATCGGGTGGAGGTACAACCCAGACGGCCACGCTCACGGTCCAGCCCATCGCGGTGGTCTCCGTGTCCCTCAATCCCGCTAGTCTGTTGGGCGGCACACAGAGCACAGGCACCGTGACCTTGAACGGTGCGGCTCCGTCCGGAGACCTGGCGGTCACGCTGAGCAGCTCCAACACTGCGGTCGCGACCGTGCCTGCCACGGTCACCGTCACGTCGGGCTCGACGAGCGCGCAGTTCCCCGTCACGACCGTCTCGGTCACCTCGACGACGGCGGTCACGATTTCAGCATTGGGTGGCGGCGCCGTTCAGTCGGCGATCCTGACTGTCAGCCCGCTCGCGATCGCCTCGGTCTATGTGTCCCCAAACCCCGTGGTCGGCCCCTACGCCTACTTCTGGGTTTCGCTTTCTTTCCCCGCACCCACCGGGGGCACGGTCGTGGGCCTCTCGAGCGCCAACCCGGCGGTCGCCTCGGTGCCGGCGACCCTGACGGTCCAGGCGGGCAGTACAACGGGTTGGGCTCTCGTGAGCACAACCCCAGTTGACGCCCCGACGCAGGTTGTCCTCTCCGCCTCGCTCGGTGGCCAACCCAGCACCGTTACGCTCGAGGTGGACCCAGTCGTCCTCTCCGGGATCACGGTCACAACACCCGTCACAGGCGGAATGACGACGACGGGGATCCTAACCGCCAACAGCTATGCCCCGACCGGCGGCCTCGTCGTCACCTTGACCAGTAGCAACCCGGCGGCCGCGGCGGTGCCGAGCCCGGTAACGATCCCGCCGGGTTCCCAGACGGTCTCGTTCCAGATCACCACGACGTACGTGGCCTCGCCGACCCAGGTCCAGATCCAGGGGACCGCACACGGCCAGAGCCAGTCCGCCACGCTCACCGTCAACCCGGTTGGCCCGAGCACGGTCCTGTGCGGCGAGGTCGGGTTCTACACGCAAACCCTGGTGGGAGGCATCAGCTCGCCTTGCACCCTGTTCCTTACGGGGACGGCGCCTCCCGGCGGCATCGTGGTCGATCTGACGAGCGACAACCCAATCCTGCCTGTTCCAGCAAGCGTTACCGTGGCAGCTGGCTACACGGGTGCCTTGTTCACCGCAAGCCCTGCGACGGTGGCGAGCACGGTCGCAGTCAACATCGGGATGACGACCGCGAGCGGGATGTCTGCGCAGACGACCCTCACCGTCCAACCCCCGGGTCCTGCGGGCATGACCTTCAACCCTTCCCCGGTCGCGGGCGGGTCCTCGACCACGGGGACCGTGCAGCTCAACGCACCCGCACCCGTGGGCGGTTTGACGGTCGCGCTGTCCAGCAACGACCCGGTCGCGACGGTCCCCCCGTCGATCACCGTCCCCGCCGCCGCACCTTCGGCGACGTTCACCGTGACGACGACAGCCTCCACCACGAAGACGGTGACGATCACGGCGAGCGCCAACGGCCTGGTCGTCTCCAGGACACTCTCCGTCGTGGTCGGCGCGACGCTCAACCGGGTCTCGCTTGCGCCCAGTTCGGCCGCCGGCCAGGGCACGGTCGCGGGTACGGTCTGGATCGACGGCATCTCACCGCCGGGCGGGCTCGTGGTATCTCTGACCAGCGACACGCCCTCCGCCGCGACCGTCCCGGCGAGCGTGACGATCCCGGTCAACGCGACGTCCGCCCCGTTCTCGGTGTCCACGGTCTGCGTGGCAAGCCCGACCAACGTTGTGATCTCCGCCGTGCTCGCCGGGACGACCAAGTCGGCGACTCTCGCACTGTCGCCCCTCGCCCTCGCGAGCCTCGAGGTCGAGCTCGGCTCCCAGGGCCTCGCAGGCGGGTGGACGCTTCCGGACAACACGGTCTCTCTCAACGGCCCGGCGCCGGCGGGAGGTGTGTCGGTGGGTCTGTCATCCTCATCGTTTGACGTGGATGTTCCGACCACCGTGCTGATCGCGGCGAGCGACAGCTCGGCGGTCTTTGACCTCACGACCTCGAGCGTTTGTGCCAACACCACGGCGACCATCACAGCGACACTCGGCACCGTCACGAAGACGGGCACGTTCCTCGTGGTGCCGACCGAGCCCAAGAGCATCAGCGGGGCGCCGGCGACCGTCGCCGGCGGGGATCAGGTGCCGGTCACCGTGGCTCTGACCGGCGACCCCACCGCCACGGCATGCCAGATCGCCCTTGCGAGCAGCGACACGGCGCTCGCAACGCTCCCGAGCGTGCCGCAGAACTGCGTCAGTGTCGGCGGTACGTGGAGCACCGCCGAGTACCGGTGTCCGGCGACCATCGCGATCCCCGAGACGGCGACCTCAGGCCAGGTGACGATCACCGCGACCGGTCCGACGCGGACCGCAACCGCAACCCTCGACGTCCAGGCAGGGACGATCGTGACCGGCGTCGCACCCGGCGCAGCGTTGCCGGGCGACACTTTGGCCGTGTACGGGACGGCGTTTGCTCCGCAGGCGTCGGTCGTTCTCTCCGGGCCCGTCTACACCCTTACGGACACAACGACCCCGCTCTGCACTCTCGAGACCGGCCAGTGCCCCTCGGACGAGGTGCCCGGCGTGGTCAATTCGGACGCGACCGCGCTCTCCTTCGTGCTGCCGGAGGGGATGCCCCCAGGGATCTACTCGCTGCAGGTTCACGACGACCCCCGCCATCCCTCGGCGGGGACGTGGTTCGCTGTGGCCGAGCAGACGACGACCCGGCCGGTCGTGCCTGCCGACCAGCACCAAGCCGCCACTCTCATCCTCCCCGGCCAGACCGTGACCGGCACCTTGACCGGGGACCACCCGGTCGGCGACGTCTCCGACTACAACTTCTTCTACTTCGTCGGGACAGCTGGCTCGACGATCAACGTTACCCTCGAGCGCGTCGACACGAGCCAACCGTGGGAGCATCCTGACAGTCTCGATCCTCAGGTCGAGGTCGTCGCCCCCGACGGCTTCGTCTACCAGAACCTCGTCTCCTTCGACAACCAGCCCAGCGTGGACCTCAACGCCTCTCTCCACGACGCGGTGCTTCCGCTGTCGGGCCTGTACTTCATCTCGGTCGAGACCACCCGCGGCCATGGCGACTACCGGCTGTCATTCTCGTTCGGCTCCCATGCACCGGCCGCCGCTGCCGATCGCGTCGTCCCCGTGTCCGGCAACGACCAGAACGTGCCCGTCGGGTCCCTGCTCGACACGGCGACGCTCATGCTCGACCCCCAGGGCCTGCCCATCTCCGGCGCGCAAGTCACCTACGCGATCACCCCGGCGCCCGAGGATCACGGGAGCATCAACCTCTCGCCGCTGGTCGACCCGCCGATCCGCAAGACCACGACCGTCTATGGCTTCGCGATGAAGACGGTCGCGGTGCTCGCCGGCGGGAAGGTGCAGTTCGGGCC
>DATKMD010000074.1:0-3546 GCA_035542075.1 Thermoanaerobaculaceae bacterium | reverse complement strand
TGCAGGAACATGTGACTGAGAAGCCGGGGGGCGCTCGCAAACGGATGTGCGACCAACAGCGCTGGAACGAGGGCCCACTGCCGGCTGAGCACCTCGGCGTCGGCCCCGCCAGACACAGCCCAGACTTCGAGACCGAAGAACCCGAGGTTGAGCGCAATCAGGGCGTAGTTGACGCCGGGGAACGACCGCGTCGGCAGATGATCACGGACGGGGAGCATCTGTGGATCCCCGAGTGGCCGCGAAAAGCGTCATGGGCTCTCTCCGGTCCCCCAGCGTCATCGCCCCCTCAGGAGCCAAAAGCGGGCGCATGCGCCGCATGGGTGCGTTCACGCGATGGACTCTGAGAATCTCCCTCTCTCAACTGAGCCGATGGTACCCCGGGGAGGGGAGGTGTCAAGGACCCAAGTAGCTCGCAGCGGTTGGAAGGGACGCGGGACCGGCCGAGGTGGCAGGGTGAATGCGACAATGACCGCGCCGGCGCCCTGCCGGGCAGCCGTGCGATGGGCGGGTCTCCAACCTGGGCCAGTGGCTCGGACCTAAGCTCGCACCGGCGCCGAGGGGAATGCCCGGGATCGCCGGATCACCCCAGTGGCAACGGTCACCGGAACCTACGATAGAGTGACGCGGGAGGCATAGCACATGGAGGACCGGCTTCCGGTGTTCTGGAGCGTCCCGAGTCCCGACGTGCTGTCGCGCCTCGAGACCGGGACCGATGGGTTGTCCTTCGCCGAGGCCGCGACACGCCGGCAACGCTGGGGGGCCAACCGCCTCACGCCGAAGAAACGTACCGACGTCGTCAGCCTCCTTGTCGGCCAGTTCAGCAGCCCCATCGTGCTGATCCTGATCGGCGCGGCCGCCATCTCGTTCTTCCTGCACGACGCTGCGGACGCAACGATCATTCTCGGCATCGTCCTCGCCAGCGGTCTGCTCGGTTTCTGGCAGGAACGCGGTGCTGCCGGGGCTGTGGAGAAGCTTCTCGCGCTCGTCGAGGTCAAGGTCGAGGTGCTGCGCGAAGGCTCGCCCCATGAGGTTCCGGTAGCGGACGTGGTTCCGGGCGACGTCGTGCTGCTAAGCGCCGGGGCCACGGTGCCTGGAGATTGCCTGATCCTCGAGGGACGCGACCTGTTTGTCGACGAAGCGGCTCTCACCGGCGAGACGTTTCCGGTGGAAAAGTCCGTTGGCATTGTGCCTGCCGATGCCCCCCTCGCAAAGCGGACAAACGCGGTGTTCATGGGCACACACGTCGTGAGCGGCAACGCGAAGGTGGTCGTCGCCGCCACGGGAAAGCAGACGGAGTTCGGCAAGGTCTCCGAGCGTCTCCGCTTGCGCCCGGCCGAGACGGAGTTCGAGCACGGGTTGCGGCGGTTCGGCTTCCTTCTCCTGGAAGTCACGATGCTCCTCGTCATCGGGATCTTCGCGTTCAACGTCTACCTGCATCGGCCGGTGGTGGAGTCGTTTATCTTCGCCCACGCCCTTGCAGTAGGCCTCACGCCGCAACTCCTGCCGGCGATCGTGACCGTAAACCTCGCTCGGGGAGCCAAGCGGATGGCGGACTGCAAGGTCATCGTCAAGCGGCTGGCGTCGATCGAGAACTTCGGCAGCATGAGCGTGCTGTGCTCCGACAAAACGGGCACGATCACTGTCGGGTCCGTCACCCTGTGCGCTGCATGCGACCTCGCCGGAAACGATAGCGAACAGGTCCGCCTTCTCGCCTACCTGAACGCGAGCTTCGAGAGCGGCTTCACGAACCCGATCGACGCTGCCATCCGCGAGAGGCTCGCTGCCGACACATCGGCGTGGCGGAAGCTGGATGAGGTTCCCTACGATTTCGTGCGCAAAAGGCTGAGCATTCTCGCCGGAGGTCCGTCCGGTAGTGTGATGATCACGAAGGGAGCGCTGGCCTCGGTCCTCGATGTCTGTACCAGGGCTCGCGACGCCGCAGGGGCGGATGTCCCATTGCCGGCAGTGCGGCATGAGATCGATGCCAGGTTTGCCGGGTACAGCAATGAGGGATCGAGGACTCTCGGCCTGGCGTACAGGGAGCTCGGTTCGGTCACGCATGTCGGCAAGGACGCCGAAGCGGGTATGACGTTTCTCGGGTTCCTCGTTTTCCATGATCCACCCAAACCCGGTGTTGCAGCCACCATCGAGCGCCTCCGAGCGCTGGGCGTGCACCTCAAGGTCATCACCGGCGACAGCGCACTGGTGGCCGCCCACGTCGCGAGCGAGGTGGGGCTCGGCCAGGGGCGCGTCCTTGCCGGGCCGGAGCTGGCCAGGATGAGTGACGCGGCGCTCCTCGGCAGCGTCAGTGACGTCGATGTCTTCTCCGAGGTGGAACCCAACCAGAAGGAGCGAATCATCGTTGCACTCCGGAAGGCCGGCAACGTGGTCGGCTACATGGGCGACGGTATCAACGACGCCTCTGCGTTGCACGCGGCGGACGTGAGCCTCTCGGTAGAAGGCGCCGTGGACGTCGCCAAGGAGGCCGCCGACATCGTTCTGCTCGAGAAGGACCTCGATGTCCTCGTGGACGGCGTCCGGGAGGGTCGCAAGACGTTTGCCAACACACTCAAGTACGTATTCATGGCCACCAGCGCGAACTTCGGCAACATGTTCAGCATGGCCGGCGCGTCGCTCCTGCTTCCGTTTCTACCGCTGCTGCCCAAGCAGATCCTGCTCACCAACCTCCTCACCGACCTGCCCGAGATGACGATCGCCGGCGACGCGGTCGACACGGAGATGGTCGCAACTCCTCGCAGGTGGGACATCGGCTTCATCCGCTCGTTCATGATCACCTTCGGCATCCTGAGCTCGGTGTTCGACTACCTCACGTTCGGCGCGCTGCTGTTCCTGCTGCACGCGAGCACCGCGCTCTTCCGCACGGGCTGGTTCGTGGAGTCCGTCATCTCGGCGGCGCTCATCGTCCTCGTCGTACGGACGCGCCGCCCGTTCATCAGGAGCAAACCGAGCCGCCCGTTGCTGCTGGCGACCCTGGGCGTTGTCGCGGCTACGCTGCTCCTGCCGTACACGCCTCTCGCCGACGCCCTCGGCTTCGTGCCGCTTCCCCCGACCTTCCTGGCGTTCGTTGCGGTCGTCGTGGCGCTTTACGTCGTGTGCGCGGAGGCGGTGAAGGCGGTCTTCTATCGGCACACCGCGGGTGCCCGTACAGCTCACGGAGACGGCGGGTGCTGACCTCGTCCCCGCCGATCCTCAGCGCCGGGGCCGGGGCGGTGAGGGGGCTCGGACGGGCGCATCCGGGATCGGCGAGGGCGCTGGGATCACCAGGGGCGAAGGGTCGGGCGGGCTAGCTGTTGTTTCTCACCACGTTGTTCAGCTTACTGATGGGCGGCTTGCCACCGAGAGATGCATGAGCTCGGTGGTGGTTGTAGAAGTGAAGATACCTCTTCAAGAGCCTGGTGCGGAGGTAAGACGACCTGAAGGGAAAGGCGTAGGCCCATTCGCGTTGCAGGGTCTGGATGAAGCGCTCGGCTTTGCCGTTGGTGCGGGGGCGGTATGGGCGGGTGCGCAGATGGCGAAGCCCGAGCT
>DATKMD010000073.1:0-15999 GCA_035542075.1 Thermoanaerobaculaceae bacterium | reverse complement strand
CGCAAACCGCCGAGTGCCGAGAGACTCCGAGTCCCGGTGCGGTAGGAGACCGCGCCGGCCCCGAGGAACAGGCACGACTTGTACAGCGAGTGGTTGACCATGTGGAACGTGCCCGCGAGCAGACCGAGCGCGGCGAGCGCCTGGTTGGTGGGGAGGAAGTACAGACCGAAGCCGATCCCGAGGAACATGTACCCGACCTGGCCGATGACGTGGAACGACATGAGCCGCTTGATGTCATCCTGCTTGAGCGCCGTGAGCGTCCCCACGAACAGGCTCACCGCGCCCGCGAGCGCGATCACGACGCCCCATGTCTGGGTCACCGGGGAAATCGGCAGGAAACCGAGGAACACGCGCAGAAGTCCGTACACCCCCAGCTTGGTCATGGTTCCGCCGAATGCAGCGGTGGCCCCGCTCGGCGCGGCAGGGTAGGCGTCGGGCAGCCAGTCGCCCATCGGGAGGATCCCGGCCTTGGTGGCGAACCCCATGAAGAAGAGGAAGAGCACCAGGTGGGCGAGGGCCGGCTGGGTCGCGGCAAGGGTGCCCAGGGCCTCACGCATCGCGGCGTACCGGAATGAGCCCGACCTCGTCCACAGGATGAGCGCGGCGGCGATCATCCCGAAGGTCGCCGCCTGGTTGACCACGAAGTACTTGAGGCCGGCCTTCTGGCTTGCTCGGTTTTCGCGCTCGAACGTCACCAGGAAGAAAGACGCGAACGTCATGAGCTCCCAGAACACAAGGAAGAAGACGAAGTCGGCGGTCGCCACAACGCCCACGATGCCCACAAACAGCAGTTGCAGCACCGGGTAGTACTTGGCCACGCTGTCGTTGCGGTACCGGGTCATGTACTCGACCGAGTACAGCGTGGCGAGGAACCCGATCGTTCCCGTGATCGCGAGGAAGATCGCGCTTAGGCAGTCCACGCCCACGACGAGGCCGGCCCCGATCCCGGGAAGCGACACAAGCGTCACCTCGGGGGCGGGCCCTTGGGAGAACGTGCGAACCACCACGGCCCACAGCGCCACTCCGGCCGCCCCAACGGATGCAACGCTCGCCCATCCGCTGGCCGTCCTTCGGCGGGCCAGCGCGAGGCTCACCAGCGCTCCCGCCATCAGAAGCGCGACGCTCGTCACGAGCAGAGTTGCGGTGCTCACTCCGTCACCTTCCGATCATCTGCACCAGCGGCATCGCTACCGCCGGGATCGCGAGGCACGCGACCATCAGTACAACCAGCACGACGCTCATCGGCCACGGCGGATCGCTCTTGACGGCCGCTGCCTGGGTCACCGGTCCCAGGAACACTTTCTGGCCGACCCGGAGCATCCATCCGAACGAGATCAGGCTCTCCACAAGCACGAGCCCCACGAGGACGGGCCCGATGATGCCGCCGAGCTTCATCGCCCCTGCCAGCAACATGAACTTGCTCCAGAAGCACGCAAACGGCGGAACGCCGGTGACCGCGAGGAGCCCCACGAAGAACGCCACGGCGGTGATCGGCATGCTACGCGCCAGCCCCCCGAGGGCGGAGATGCTTCGTGTTCCCGTGACGTAGGCGATCGCCCCGGCGCACAGGAACAGCGTGGCCTTCGAGAACCCGTGACACGCGATGTGGAGGACGCCGGCCCGGAACCCGGTGACTGAGCCGAGGGCACCGAGGGCCACACCCAGGAGCACGTACCCGAGGTGAGCGATCGTGGAGTAGGCAAGGAGCCGCTTGAGGTCGTCCTGGACGAAGTAATAGGACAGCGCCAGGAACATCGTCACCAGCGCCATACCACCGAGGAGCAACCCGAGACGGGGCGGCATCGCCCACCCGGAGCTCACGGCCCTCGCCATCAGGAACACGCCGGCCTTCACCATCGCTGCCGCGTGCAGGTAGGCGCTGATCGGCGTCGGCGCCTCCATGGCGTCGGGCAACCACGTGTGGAACGGGACCTGCGCCGCCTTCGCCCACGCCGCGATCATCAGGAAGAGGAACACCAAGCGCCGGAGCGACTCGGGCAGACGCGCGAGCGCGTCGAACTCGAACGAGCGCGTCTGCACGAAGAGAATCAGCACCGCCAGCAGGAAGAAGAGCCCGCCGACGTGGGTGATCAGCAGTGCCTTGAACCCCGCCCTGAGGCTCTTCTGGTTCCCGTAGAACGCGATGAGGGACCACGAGCAGACCGTGGTCAGCTCCCAGAACAGGAAGAGCTGGAGGAAGTTCGGCGCCAGCGCGACTCCGACCATGCTGGCCAGGAACAGCAGGAGCCGGAAGTAGTAGGAACCCTGAAGGGATGGCCCGACCGCGTGGTCGCGGTTGCGATCGCTCATGTAGGCGGCGGAGTAGAGCACGGTGAGAAACCCGATCAGCGTCGCCACCAGCAGCAGGATCGAACCCAGCGGGTCGAGGAGAACCCCGAACACCGGACCGTCCACCGCCCCGGCCAGCCACGGCAACGTCCCCACCGCGGCACGGTACGTTGTCCCGAACCCCGCTGCGACGCTCCACACGGCCAGCACCGCCACGAGCCCGGCGACAGAAACTGCGGCCCAGCGTGAATTCCGGCCGAGCCCGAACGCGAGCACGGCGCCGAGCGCGGGCAGGACCACCATCGCAAGGAGGACCGCGGTCACGGCGACCCCCCTCGCATCGGCCGTGCGCCAGGTGTGCCGGCCGGGTCGGGGCTCGACGGCCGCGGAAGCTGCGAGATCAACCCTGCGAGCAGCTCCACGCTCGCCGACACCCCCGGGGACAGCGCAGCTCCAAATGCCACGTCGGCGGGCTGGATCCCGATCAGGAAGACGTCGGCGCCGGTCCTGCGCTGCACGACGTCCATCACCAACGAGAGCGGCAGGCGGTGCGTCGTGGGGGAGTACCGCGCCACCTGGTCCTTCTCGAGCAGGGAAATGGCCCCCGGCTCGGCGCCGAGGTCCACCGCGTCCACGAGAACGACGGAGTCAGGTGATGCGGCGGCGATGTCGCCAACGAAGCTCTCGGGCACCTCCTCGGCCTCGAACACCGTGACGCCAGGAGCGCCCCGCAGCCGGCGCGCCAGCATGCATCCCGCGTCGTCGTCGCCCCTGAGGGGGTTGCCAACCCCGACCACGACCACGGTCCCCGTCAGGCGGCCGGCCAGTTCGAGCCCGAGCGTCACTCGACCAGCTCCTTGATCTGTCGGTAGGTGAACACCGGCCCATCGCGACACACGTACCGGTGCCCGATTGCACAGTGATTACACTTGCCGACTCCGCACTGCATCATCCGCTCGAGCGTGGAAATGACGGCCCCCTCGCCGAAGCCGCGCATCAGCAGGTCCTGAATCACGAACTTGATCATCACGGGAGGCCCGCATACGTACGCGAGGGTCGTGGCGGGTCGCAGCTCTGTCTTCTCGAACAGGGTCGGCACCATGCCCACGTTTCCGTCCCAGCCGTCGTCGGCACGGTCCACCGTCACGAGGAGCTCGACGTCGCCCCTGGCGGCCCACTCGCGGAGCTCGTCCTTGTAGACGAGATCGGTGGGTGTCTTCGCGCCGTACAGGATCGTCACGCGCCCGAAGCGCTCGCGCTCGTCGAGGACGTTCCAGATCAGCCCCCGCAGTGGGGGCAGGCCGATCCCGCCGCCGACGAAGAGCAGGTCCCTGCCCTCGGCGGCGTGCAGGTCGAAACCGTTGCCGCACGGACCGCGCAGTCCGACCTCCTCGCCGGGGCCGAGGGTGTGAAGCGCGTCGGTGAGCTGCCCGGTGCGGCGGACGGTCACCTGAATCAGCTCCGGGCGCGTCGGGCTGGACGCGAAGCAGAAAGGAGCCTCGCCGAATCCGAACAACGAGAGTTCGAGGAACTGGCCGGGGAGGAAGCGGAACTGGCGCTGGTCGGCGGGGTCGCGGAAGACGAGATCGAACGTCTTGGTATCGGGGGTCTCGTCCCTCGACTGGGCGATGCGCGCCACCCTGGGCAGGAAGAGATCATCCATGCCACGCCCCCTTGCGGATCGCGGCCACCACCGCCGGCATGTCGGTGGTGCCCAGGCAGACCCTGACGCAGCGCCCGCACCCCACGCAGCCGACCGCCCCGTCGCGGACGTAGTACTGGGCGGAGACCTTGTGGAAGAAACGCCGCTTGATGCGGTCCCCATGCCGCTCGCGCGGGTTGTGTCCGGAGGCCTCCAGGGTAAAGGCCCGGTACTGGCAGGAGTCCCAGGTACGGCAGCGCAGCCACCCACCGTCCTGCTTCATGTCCTTGACCGAGAAGCAGTAGCAGGTGGGGCAGACGAAGTTGCAGCCGCCGCACTCCAGGCACCAGTCGCCCATCGCGCCCCACAGTTCGTCCGCGACGCGACCGGTGGAGACGCGACGCATCGCCGAGGCGAAGTGGCAGGTCTCCTCGCCGAAGCCCCTCTTGGCCTGCTCCTCAAGCTCGGTGCGGCGTCGCAACTCGTCGGGGCGGGCCGACCGGAAGAGATCCGCCGCCGCGGAGAGGAGGGCCTGCCCTTTCTCGCTGCCCGGCTCCGCCAGAAGGTCCTCGCCGAGGTCGGTGAGCTGAATGTCGGTGCCCTCCTTGAGGAACGGCCCGGCATCGCAGCAGGTGCAGAAGCCGAGCTCGCACGGGACCGTGCAGGCGAGGCTGACAAGGGTGATCTTCCCGGCGCGGGCCAGGTAGGCGCCGTCCGGGAGGTCCGAGGCGTGCATGCGGTGGAGGAACCCGAAGCCCACGGCGTCGCAGCTGCGGATGTTGAAGATCACCCGCGGGCGCTCGTCGCGAACGGGCTCGACGTCGATCCCACCGCCGTTGCGCCGGATCACGAGCAGCGGGTCCGTCTGTGGCAGCACGAACTCCTTTGGCGGCTGCAGGGTGTTCGAGAAATCGAAGAGGACCTGCTCGGGGGAGGAGATCGGCGCGAACGCCACGTCCCCGCCGTGGGCCGCAACCGGGGCGATGACCTCCGCTTGGCTGAGGAGGGCCGCGATCCAGCGCGCGACGTCGCGCTTGGCAATCGTGCGTGCCTCGTCTGCCATGGCCCTGACCTCCTACCCGACCCTCTGCGCTTTGACGGCCACCTCGGAGTGCCCCCCAAGGACCTCTGCGACCCGCTCCCGGAAGGCGTACGGGACGAGCAGCGACCCTTGCTCCAGGTCATCGCGCAGGACGACCGGTACCACAGCCTCGCCGTGGGCCGAGGCCAGGCGCACCGTCCAGCCCTGCCGCACGCCCAGCCCGTCCGCGTCGCGTCTCGACATCTCCACGAGCCCCCGCGGGTACAGCTTGCGCCGCGCCACGTGGTCGCGGCAAAGGGTGGGGGAGTAGGCCACCAGGGGATCGCTGCCCCAGTCGAACACCCCGTCCAGCGCGAGCACCTCCGGGAGCGCCACGACGACACGATCGGCGGTGAGTGGCCGCAAGGCGGGCTTGCGCCCTTCGGCACCGTCCGATGTGAACGTACCCCACGCGTCGGTCTTCACCCCGTTGCTGGCGTCGTGGTAGGCCGGTATCACCCGGGCGATCTCCCTCAGGACGTCGTCGGCCGAACCGTACGAGCACGGGAGCCCCAGAGCGGCGGCAAGCTCCGCCAGCACCTGCCAGCCGTGCCTGGCCTCCCCGGGGGGCCGCGTCGCCGCGCGCACCCTCTGGACGCGTCCCTCCATGCTGGTCGTGGTTCCCTCGTTCTCGGCGAAGCTGGCGATCGGCAGGACGATATTGGCTGCGCGGGTGGTCGGCGTCGTGAAGGCATCTAGGACGATCAGGCACTCGAGCCGCGCGAGGGCGTCCTGGCGAACAGCCGGCGTGGCGGGGAGGTCCTCGGCCACGACGACCAGGCCGGACACGCCGCCAATCATGCCGTCGGCCGCGAGCCCCGAGGTCGGGGTCGGCGGCGTTCCCCAGGCGAGCGCCAGGCATTCGGTCGCCGCCGGATCGGTGAGTCCGGCGCCTCCCGGAAGCAGGTCCGGTGTCACGCCCATCTCGCACGCGCCGCGCAGGTTGCCGCGCGCCGGCAGGGGCAGGAGCGCACACCCCGGCCTTCCCAGGTGACCGGTGAGGGCGGCCAGCGTTGCAGCCGCTGCCCCGTCGTGCACGAGGCGCGCAGCAGGAGCGCCTTCGGGGGAGATCAGGATGCTGGCTCGGCCGGCGTGCGCGAGCCACTCGGCCGCGCGGCGAACCTGGTCGGTGGCGGCGGTTCCGGCGAGGCTCGCCTCGAGTGCGTCGAACCCGGGAAGCGCACGGGCGGTGGACTCGCGGAGCACTTCCGCCGCCAGGCTCGCCAGCAGCAGCGCGCGCTCCCCCGGGAGGACGGACAGGTGGAGCGAGGCCAGGCGCGCGAGCTGGGTTCGGGCGTACCCGATCGTGACGAGCCTCGCGCCCGCCTTGAGCGCCTTGATGATTGCGTGGACGGCCTGCGGGTGGGTGCTCGCGAGATCGCTTTCGAGCACCAGGATGCACTCGCTCCGCTCGACGTCCTCGAGCGTGCCCCGAGGCGTGCCGCCTGCAACCGAAGCGATGCCCGTGACCAGCGGCTGGTAGGTGGCACGCAGGCACGAGTCGAGGTTGCCGGTGTGCAACGCGCCGCGAGCGAGACGGGCGGCGAGGTAGTTCTCCTCGTTGGTGGCACGGGCGGAGCCGAGCACGCCCACGTTCTTGCCGGCTCGGAGCAGGGCGGAGAGCAAGTCGCGCGCCACCTCGAGGGCGTTCTCCCAGCTCGTGGGCTCGAGCGTGCCCCCGCGGCGGACCATCGGTCGTGTCAACCGCTCACCCCAGGTCGGGGCCTCGTGGGCGTTCCACCCGCGGGCGCACAGCCTGCCCTGCGAGACGGGGTGGTGCTCGCTCGGAGCCACGCCGGCAAGCCGGGCATCGCGGGTGTGGAGGTAGACCGCACACCCGCAGGCGCAGAACGGGCACGTGGTGAGGATGCTCTCCACTGCTAGGCTCCCCCTGAACTGCGGGCGAACGGTTCGCCCACCCGAGGTCCCGTGTTGCGCGGCGCACCTGTCGGAGTTGCCGGTACCCATGCAAAAGACGTGAGGGGCACCAAGACCCCTCTGGATCCGGCCGCTACCCCGACTTGTGAAAGAACGCACAAGCTCCAAGAGGATTCTAGGCCGTCGGCCTCGGCTTGGCAAGGGGGAGTCCAACAGACGACGGGGAGCCCCGCCGGCTCAATCCGTGCGGTCCGAAGCGTGGGCGGGGCAGGCGCCTCCAGGGCCTCGCGCACGGCGCCTATCTGCTTGATTTCCGAGCGCCCCGTGCATTTGCGGCACGCTCCGACATCATGGGCGGAGAGGGGACCGGGCCTTGACCTCGGAGGGCCGTCCGAAACCCCCCTTGCGGTTGTGGGTAAGATGATTTAGATTGTCGGGGGGGTTGTGAATTTCTTCACATCTTCGGAGGACCCACCATGCAGACGCTGCGTATGAACTCGAGGCTCTTGGACACGTTCGTCGAGGCGCTGAAGCCCCTAGGGACGCTGATGGCGCCGGTGGAGCGTTCCCCCGGGGTTTTTGCGTTGGAGCCCATCGAGGATGTCAGGACCGCCCGCCCGGACGCGATTCGGACGGTGCTCCCGTTCAAGAAGCTCCTCCTTAAACCTTCCTTCAGCATGCTGGAGCGGCGGGACGGGTCAACACCTCAGGCGAGCAGCGACAACGATCTCGGGCCCGTCGTCTTCTTCGGTGCCCATTCCTGCGACATCCACGCCCTCAAGATCCTGGACCTTCTGTACATGTCGGAGTACGTGGACCCGTACTACAAGCGCAACCGCGAGCAGCTCACCATCGTGGGTTACGGCTGCTTCCCCGACGAGAAGTGCTTCTGCAGGTCGCAGGGGACCGCAAACGTCGACGACGGGTTTGACCTCTTCCTCACCCCGCTCGAGGGCCGGTTCCTGGTGACCATCGCTTCCGCGCGCGGCGACGACATCGTGCGGGCCAACCAGGCCCTGTTCGAGCCGTCCACGCGGGCCGACGTGCAGGAGTACATGGCACGCCTCAAGCGGCGTGAAAAGACCTTCACGCTGTCGATGGACGTGACCGACCTGCCGTACGTTCTCGAGCTCAAGAGGGACGACCCGGTCTGGGAGGAGCTCGGCAAGAAGTGTCTGTGCTGCGGGTCGTGCTCGATGGTCTGCCCGACCTGCTCCTGCTTCAATGTCCGCGACGAGATCCCCGAGGAGGGAGTCAGGCGGCGGGTTCGCACCTGGGATGCCTGCCTGTACCGGGAGTACGCCCTGGTGGCAGGGGGTCACAACTTCCGCGCGACTCGCGCGGACCGCGTCAAGAACCGCTACTACCACAAGCAGGAGGCGTTCGTGCGCGAGTTCGGCAAGCCCTCGTGCGTGGGGTGCGGGCGTTGCATCGAGAACTGTCCTACCGGGATCAACGTCGTCGAGGTCTTCAAGACCGTACGAGGTGAACTATGAGCGCCACAATTCCTGAAGCCGCCCCGGTTCGCACCGCGCGACGCAAGCTCGCGACCGGCACCAACCCCTACGTTCCGGCCCCGGCCCGCATCATGCGCGTGCGCGAGCTGACCTCGGAGATCCGGCTCTACGACCTCCGGTTCACCGACTCGGTCCTCGCCGACTCCTTCAACTTCCGGCCGGGGCAGTTCGTCGAGCTCTCGGTGCTCGGGGTCGGGGAGGGGCCGTTCTCGCTGCCCTCGTCGCCGACCAGGCGCGGCGTTTTCCAGCTCGGCATCCGGCGCACCGGCACGCTGACCAACTACCTCTTCGACCACGTCATCGAAGGCGACGAGGTGGGGATCAGGGGCCCGCTGGGCAACGGCTTCCCGGTCGAGATGTTCGAGGGCCAGGACATGCTTCTGGTGGCAGGGGGCCTGGGCATGGTGCCCCTGCGGGGACTCCTCCAGTACCTGATCGATCAGAGGGATCGCTTCGGAAAGGTGATGCTGCTCTACGGCACCCGCTCACCCGAGCAGGTGCTCTTCCGCGAGGAGCTCGAGTCGCTTTCGCGCCGCGGCGACGCCCAGATCCTGCTCTCGGTGGACGGCACCCAGGGGAAGCCGTGGGGCGGGAGGGTCGGTGTGGTCACGGAGCTTCTCGACCTCGTGGAGATCGACGTCTCGCGCACGTACGCCGTCGCGTGCGGGCCGCCGGTGTTCTACAAATTCATGCTCGAGAAACTCGTGGAGAGGGGTTTCGGGCGTCACCGGATCTACCTCAGCCTGGAGCGCCGCATGGAGTGCGGGGTCGGAAAGTGCGGGCACTGCGCCGTCGGGTACACGTTCACGTGCCTTCACGGGCCGGTGTTCTCGTACTGGGACGCCATCAACCTGCCCGAGCTGATCTACACGTGAGGAGAAGCGACGTGATGAGTGATACCCGGTTTGGCGCCATCACCTCCTGTTCGTTGGAAGGAGTCGCTCATGGGAACGAGTAAGCCAAAGGTTGGCATCTTCGGCCTCACCAGTTGCGCCGGTGACCAGCTCCAGATCCTCAACTGCGAGGACGAGCTGGTGCGCCTGGCGCAGCGCCTCGACATCGTGGACTGGGTCATGGCGCGAAGCGATAACAACCACGCGTCCCGCTTGGACCTGGCCTTTGTCGAAGGGGTTGTCGCCACCGAGCGCGACCTCCGGACGCTGAAAGAGATCCGCGCCCGCGCCAAGACGCTGGTGGCAGTGGGGACGTGTGCGGTGTGGGGTGGCTTGCCCGCCATGAGGAACGACGTCCCGCGCGAGGTCCTCGAGCGGGAGGTCTACGGCCCCGGAGTGTCCTTCCTCGACAGCATCGAAGCCCTGCCGCCGACGGACTTCGTTCCGTTCGAGCTGAAGATCCCCGGCTGCCCCATGGAGCGCCGCGAGTTCCTGGCCGCCGTCAACACCGTGCTTGCGGGGACGGACCCGGAGCTCCCAACGGTGCCGGTGTGCTGGGAGTGCAAGGCCAAGGAGAACGTGTGCCGTGTCGTCTACGCGCAGGAGGTTTGCTGCGGCGCCATGACCCGTGCGGGTTGCGGCGCACGCTGTCCGTCCCACGGCGTGGCGTGCGCCGGCTGTCGGGGCCCGATCGAGGAACCCAACTACGACGCGAACATCACGATGTTTGCCGGCAAGGGCATCTCGTGGGTCGAGATCGCCCGCAAGATGAGCCAATTCTCGGCCCCCACCTGGATGACGCAAGGTCTTGAGCAGGAGACACGCAATGAGCCAAAGCGCTAGGAGCATCATCATTCCCCACCTCGGTCGCGTCGAAGGCCACGGCGGCATCTTCGTCAAGGTCGTCGGCAACACCGTCCACGAGGTCAACATGGACATTTACGAGGGCAGCCGCTACTACGAGGCGCTGCTCAAGGGGAAGCACTTCCTTGAGGTGCAGGGGATCATCACACGGGTGTGCGCCATCTGCTCCGCCAACCACACCGTGGCCGCGCTCACGGCCATCGAGCAGGCGCTCGGCATCGAGCAGTCCGACCGCATCCACACGCTGCGCGGGTTGCTGCTCCTGGGCGCCACCATCGAGTCCCACGCGCTGCACGTTTTTGCCCTCGCCCTGCCTGACTTCCTCGGTTTCGACTCGGTCATCAGCATGGCGTCCAAGTACCCGGCAGAGGTGGCATTCGCCCTTAAGCTCAAGCAGCTCGGGAACCGGGTCCAGGAGCTCGTCGGCGGCCGTGCGATCCACCCCATCAACACCCTGGTGGGAGGGTTCGGCAAGATCCCCCGGCACAGCGATCTGAAGGCGCTCCGTGACGAGCTCGCGGCTGCCCTGGATCCACTCATGGGCACCGTCGACCTGGTGGCGAGCCTTCCGATCCCCGCCTGGGCGGCAAAACCGACCGTCTACGTGGCGCTGCGCCCCTATGAGGAGGCGTACCGCTTCCGTGGTCTGACCATCTGCACGTCGCGTGGAGAGGAGTTCCCCATCGCCTCGTACCGCGACGTGATTCGCGAGTTCACAGTCGAGCACTCGCACGCCAAGCACAGCGCCCTGGCCTCCGGCGAGACCTACATGGTGGGATCGCTTGCCCGCCTCAAGCTCTGGGGGCACTACCTCGGTGGGCGAGCGCGGGAAGCTTTCGGACGGCTCTTTCCCGACGGGATCCCGGACAACGTACTCTTCAACAACCTGGCACAGCTCGTCGAGCTGGTACACAGCGTCGAGCGCGGCATCGAGGTGTGTGACGAGCTGCTCGGCATGCCCGAGGTGCCGCGCGAGATGGTGGAGTACGAGGTCCGCGCAGGGCGCGGCGTCGGGGCCATTGAAGTCCCGCGCGGCACTCTCTTCCACGAGTACGAGCTCGATGGCGAGGGGCGTGTCCTGTCGGCCAACGTCATCACCCCCACGGCGCAGAACCTGGCCAACACCGAGCGCGACATGCGGGCGGCGGTCGAGAACCTTCTCGCGGCGAGCGAGCCCATTGACGACGCGCGCCTCAAGCTCAACCTGGAGATGGTTGCGCGCGCATACGACCCGTGCATCTCCTGCTCGGTCCACGTCACGAGACTGGCAGGGGAGTGACGGGAGACAGCGTCAAGGGACAGGGGACAGGGGACGGTATTCCTCCCGAAAAAACCAGTCTGCCATGAGCGATGCGGGCCACGCCAAGGCGCGCAGGAGCCCGGGATCGTTCCCGTGACGGGAGGCCAGCGTCCGGCTCGCGTACTGATCGTCGGCTTTGGCAATCCGCTGATGGCGGACGACGGCGCGGGACCGGAGGTTGTCCAACGCCTCCTCGCCCGAGGCCTTCCGCGAGGCGTTCGCGTCGAAGACGGGGGTGCCGACTCGCTGCGGCTTCCCGGGCTGTGGAGGGGCGAGGCCGAGGTCTGGCTGGTCGATGCCGTGACGGGTGGTGGTGAGCCGGGCTCGATTGTCCGTCTCGGGCACGACGAGGTGCTTGCGGTGCCCCAGCGGCACGCCACCGCCCACGCCCTGAGCCTGCCCGAGGGGTTGCGGTGGATCTCCCTGAGCTACCCGGAGATGGCTGCTGTGAGCTACCGGTTCTGGGGGATCGTGGTCGGGCGCCTCGCCCTGGAGTCCGGCCTGTCGGATGCGGTCGTCGCGGCGGTGGGACGGGTCGTGTCGGAGATCCTTCGCGAGCTGGGGCACTGAACCGGGACCTGCGGCTCGAAGGCCGGGCGAGAGCGCAGGGAGCACAGACCGTTTCCGACAGCGTTCCCCACCGACCCGGTTTCGTCGCGGCGCCGAATGGCTTGCAGATCCTGGCGTGGGCGCACGGCGGCACCGTGACGTGGCGCAATTGGGCGAGCGCGGTGCGGCTGGTCTGGCTGACCCTGGGAAGTTCCTTCTACTTCACTTCGAAGAACTTGTCCTTCGGGGCGTTGCAGATGGGGCACTTGTCGGGCGGTTCCTCGCCGATGACCGTGTTACCGCAAACCGGGCAGACCCAGATCCGCCCGGGGTCGAGGTCCTTCCCGGCTTTCTGGGCCAGGAGGGCCTTGGAGTACAGCCCGTGGTGGACCTGCTCGACGGCCATCGCATCCTTGAAGGAGTGCACGGCCCCCTTGTTGCCTTCAGCCTCGGCTTCCTTGACGAAGACGGGGTACATCTCCTTGAACTCGTAACCCTCACCGTCGATCGCCGCCTGCAGGTTCTCCGCCGTGCCCTTGACGCCCCCCATCACGCGAAAATGGGCGAGCGCGTGTACGGTCTCGGCCTCCGCAGCCGCACGGAAAAGCTTCGCGATCTGCTTGAAACCGTCGGCGTCGGCCTTCTTGGCAAACGCGAGATACTTCCGGTTGGCTTGGCTCTCACCCGCGAACGCCGCCTTGAGGTTCTCACTGGTAGACATGCCTGAACTCCCCCTTTCTCAGGTTCAGTACTCCTGCGGAAGCATAGCAAGCTGCCGGGCCGTGAAGACCGGGCCGTCCTTGCACACGTACACGGGACCCACGTTGCACCGTCCGCACTTCCCGATCCCGCACTTCATCCGGTTCTCGAGGGTCGTGTAGATGTGGTCGTCGGCGAAGCCCAGCCGCTGCAAAACGGGGATGGAGAGTTTGATCACGATGGGCGGGCCGCACACGATCGCGTAGCTGTCGGTCGCGGCGGGCGCAGCCTTCTCGAGGATGTCGGCGACGTAGCCGATCTCGCCCGTCCACTCCGGGGTCTCGCCGCCCGGGTCGACCGTCTGCACGAGCCTGACGTCGTCACGCTTTCCCCACTCCTCGAGCTCGCGCTTGTAGACGAGGTGCTGGACCGCACGCGCCCCGTAGATGATGGTCACTCCCTTGAAGTGGTCGCGCAGATCGAGGGCGTTCCAGATCACGCACCGCACGGGTGCGAGGCCGATCCCGCCCGCGATGAATACCAGGTTGCCGCCCTCCATCTCCTCGAGGGGGAAGTGGTTCCCGTACGGGCCTCGGAAGCCCATCGTGTCGCCGACCTCCAGCTCCCGCATCGCTTTAGTGGCCTTGCCGACCGTCTTGAACGTGCACTCGATGGCGTCTCTGCGGGTAGGCGGCGAGGCGATGCAGAACGTGCATTCGCCGGCGCCGAAGACCGAGTACTCGCCGAACTGGCCGGCCTTAAAGTCGAAGCTGCTCGCGAGGTGCGGGTCCTGGAACGCAAGTTTGAGGGTGCGGGTGTCGGGGGTCTCGTCCGTGATCCCCTCGATCCGCACGAGGTGGGGTTGATAGAGGTTCATGCCTCACCTCCGGTGGCCTGCCCGGGGCCCGCGGCCAGGCGGGTGATCGCTTGGAGAACCTCGGGGAGGTCCATCCCGCCGGGGCACGCTCTGGAGCAGCGGCCGCACCCCGTGCACAGCACCTCCCCGAACCGGGTGGGGTAGATGTGGAACTTGTGCGTCAGCCGCTGGCGGAAGCGTGCGCCCTGGTCCGGGCGTGGGTTGTGGCCCGATGCGTGGACCGTGAAGCGGGAAACCTGGCAGGTATCCCAGTTGCGACGGCGCGTGCCTGCGGTCACGCCCTCCGCCTCATCGACGATGTCGAAGCAGTGGCAGGTCGGACACACCGAGGCGCACGCCCCGCAGCCGTGGCAGCGGAGGGCGATCTCTTCCCACAGCGGGTGGTCGAAGTTCCTCTCGAGCCACGCCTGGACGGTGGGCAACGAGATGCGGGGCCCTTCTGCATCCGCCTGGGAAGCGCCGGCCGCGGCGGGCCCGGGGTCGTCGCCGAACCGGCCCGCGTGCGCGGTCACGAAAGCTTCACCCTTGGGCGTCAGGACCTCGACCCGAAAGCCACCGTCGGTCGGCGTCATGAACAGATCGGATCCGCGCGTGGACTCCGGGCCCCTGCCGGTAGCGCTACAGAAGCAGGATCCGTCGACGCCTCGACAGGCAACCGACGCGATCGTCGTGGCCTCGCGTCGGCCGAACCAGAGCTCGTCGCGGTAATCCCAGCCCATCACGCGGTCGAGGATGTCCACGGCGGCGGCGTCGCACGGGCGCGCGCCCAGCACCACGTGGGGAGGGAACGAGGTGGGCACCTGATCGATCCGGACACCCGACGCGTCCCGGTTCCAGGAGAACAGCGGCTCGGTCGGGGGCAGGAAGAACTCCTTGAGCGAGCGGCGCGGCAGCTCGGACTCGAGCACCGCCTCCTCGATGCGAGTGATCGGCCTGTAGTCGACCTTTCCGTCGGCCGCCCGGGCGGGTGCGGTGACGCGCGTGCCGCTTGCAACGAGGTCGGCGACCAGCGCGCCGAGTCGGTCCTCGGAGATGATCTTGGCGTTCACAGTATGAACTCCTGCGCGTCGTCGAGCTTGAAGACGCCGATCGGGGCGGGGACCGCGGGATCGTCGCCGGCCCGGTAGCCGAAGCGCTGCTCGACCACGCGCGCCATCTTGCGATTGAGCAGGCCGAGCGGGATATCGGCCGGGCACGCGCGTTCACACTCCCCGCAGTCCACGCAGCGCCCCGCCTGGTGGAGGGCGCGCGCGACGTGCCAGGCGAGGTTTCCGCGCGCATGCGGGGAGGACTCGATCCACTGCGGCTGGGTCTTGTCCGCCACGCAGCGCTCGCAGAAACACATCGGGCAAACCTCGCGGCAGGCGTTGCAGCGCACACAGCGTGCGAGCTCGGCCTGCCAGAACCCCCAGCGCTCCTGCGCCGTCATCGCCTCGAGCTCCCCGATTCGGGCGTCACGCCCGCCCTTGCCGGGCGGCTCGGGGTGCGCCTCGCCAACGAGGTGGTCGGCGAGGTGCGGTTCGCGTGCTTGGCACCCCGCACAGCGATCCGCAACCGTCTCGGCCGAGAGAGGCTCCGCTGTCGAGGGGTCGGCGAGCACCCCGCCGCAGCGCACCCCGATGACCACGATTTCTTCGCGCTTGAGCTGGCTCTCGCGGATGAGGCCGGCCACCGCGCGCGCGTCGCACCCCTTGACCACGACCGCGGGTTTGCCTAGGCGGGTCAGGTGAGGGCGGCGCGGTGAGAGGTAGCTGGCGAGGTTGTGGGTGCAGCGCTCGTCGAAGACGAGGCGGTCGGCCCGGTCCGGATCGACGACGAAGGCGGGCCGGACGCCGTGCGGACCCTCCTCCCACCCGATCACGACCTTTACGGTGCCGTCGGCCAGCAGCTTGCGGGCAAGCTCCTGCAGCTCTCTCATGGCCGGCTCCCCGCGAGGGCGCGGTACGCGTCGAACGGCCCCAGCTCCCGCACCCGTTCGGTCGCCCCGTTGACCACCTCGCGCCACTTCTGACCCTCGGAAGCGGAGACCCAGGAGAACGTCACCCGCCCGGATTCCACCCCGACGAACTCGAGTAGCTCCTTGAGCACCGCGAAGCGCCGCCGGGCGTGGTAGTTGCCCGACGTGTAGTGGCAGTCGGCCGGGTGGCAGCCGGACACGATCACGCCGTCGGCTCCGCGCTCGAACGCCTTGAGGATGAACAGCGGGTCGATGCGCCCCGTGCAGGGGAGCCGGATGATGCGCACGTTGGGCGACATCTGGAGCCGGCTCGTGCCGGCGAGGTCGGCCCCCGTGTACGTGCACCAGTTGCAGACGAACGCGGTGATCCGCGGTTCGAACCCTGTGATCTTTTCTGCGGGTGTCGCCATGGTGGTCTCTCCTCAACCCGCAAGCGCGTTGATCTCGGCGAAG
>DATKMD010000072.1:0-36292 GCA_035542075.1 Thermoanaerobaculaceae bacterium | reverse complement strand
ACTCGATGCCTTTCGGAGGGATCAAGAACTCGGGGCTCGGGCGCGAGGGGATCAAGTTCTCATTGCAGGAGATGACCGAGCCGAAGGTGATCTGCTGGTACCTGCCCACGATGTGAGCGGCGCCGCCTCGTCAGTCGCGCAGGGTCTCTGACCACCGCCTACGGGCGCTCGGGCCACTCTTCGTCCGGCGAGACCGGGGGAGGCTGGTCGGGGCCCAGGTTGGCCGGGTCCACCTCGGCAAAGACGAAGTTCTCCGGCGGCAAGGGATGCCCGGCCAGACGCCGCAGCATGGCGAGCTGCCCGGCGTGCGTCATCGCGTCCGACAACGGACCCTGCAGAAGGCGCTCGGGCGTGATGCCCTTCCAATCCGCGGTTTCCCTCACCAGGCGGGCCAGGTTGGCGAGGGTCGCGTGGAAGCGCGCGATCTCGAGCCCGAAATCGGGAAGCTGCGGGACGCGGTAACTGCCGCCGAGGAAGAAGGTGGTCGCGTAGCCGAGCACGCTGTTCATGTGACAGACCAGCTCGTGCGGCGTGCGCACATTGGGGCCGGCGCGAAACGACGCGAACTCCGCCGGCGCGTCGCGCAGCGCTTTCTGCGTCCGGTACGCCAACGCGGCGAGAAAATGGGCCAGCAGTTCCTGTTTTTCGTCCATCATTCCCCCTTCGCGCATCAGCTAAGGACCTGAACTCTATCAGGGCGGGAAGGGGCGGCATGACCAGTGGGCCCAGCGGCCGCGCACGCGCAGCCACCGGAGCCATGGCCGCTGGCACCCGCAGGGCGGATTGAGGGCCCACGCCCGCAGAATGACACCTGCGCGCGGCTCTTCTGGCGCGGTGGATAAACAGGCCGTGGCGATCTTTCCTTGCGAGGGCCGATCTAGGCCGCTGGGAATCTAACGCTGGGTTTCAGTGCGCGGCTGAGCGGCAGCGAAAGCGCGGCCACTGCAAACCACTGTTGGGCGACGGCCAGTACGCAGGATGTATCGGCTACGGCCTCGTAGCGTCGGTCGGGGGTCGTTGACCCCCTCGGCGATGGCTCAAGAACCAGTCGAAGAGCCGTAGGTGTTCCTCGTCGCTCGGGGGAGAGTGGCCACGCTCCGGGTCGAGTGAGAGCGTCACATCGGCGCCCTCCGCCTTCAGCGCCGCGACCATCTGCTCCGACTCGCTCGGCGGGACACGATTGTCTTTCGCTCCATGGAAGACCCAGATGGGGACTGCTTTGAGCCGCGGCGCCCAATACGGGTCGGCGAAGCCCGACATCGACGCAACGGCGGCGAATCGCTCGGGATGCGCAAAGGCAAGGCGCAACGCGCCCGTCCCTCCCATGCTGTAGCCCGCAAGATAGACACGGTCCTGATCGACCGCATGGGACGCGCTGACCTCGTCCAGCAGGGCGAGGAGCGCCTCCGGGTCCCCCCAATTGTCATCCAAAGGGCACTGCGGCATGAGGACCACGAAAGGCAGGTCATGACCAGGTTCGCGCAACAGCCGAGGCAGTGGGTACCAGGACATCTTCTCGAAGTCGCTGCCGCGACCCATCGCACCGTGCAGGTACAAGATTATCGGCCACCGCACGTTCTCTCGGCCGTACCCATTCGGCAAATACAGCAAGAATCTCATTGTCACGCGGCGCTGGATGGTCTTGTCGAACAGACCCTCCTGGATCCGTACCGACCCCTGGCCAGGTGTGGGCGTCTCTTTCCCCGTACTCGTCGCAAGTAACCCAACTAGGAGGATGGTTGCTGGCAGCACGAAAGACCTCCGCTTCCCGCCAGCCTCTCAGTCTGCGCAACGTTGTGGCGAACCGGCGCGCGAAAGGAGGCGAAGCGGACTGAAGCGCGTCCAGTTGAGCCGCGTGGTAGGCCCAACCGTGTTAGATGTCGGGCCTGAGCTTACTCTTGCCTGACTATATCGACCGAAATCTCGACCGCCGGAGTCGTCCCTCTGTTCTCAAGCCAGTGTGTGGTGTTCCTATCCTCGGGCCAGCCCACTCCCGGCCCATAGTCCGTAGCGACTCCATCTCGATGGTCGGTGATCGTTCCTTGCAGTATGTAGACGGTGCCTGGTCTGCCTTTATGGTCATGAATCGGGCCGAAGACGCCTCTAGGCTCGATGGTCACCATACGCATTCGAAGCTGGCGACCTGCCATGCCCTCGATCTCAGGGCCAAGGTCAACCGTTGCAAGTAACTTCACCGTAACACCTTTCGTCGCAGGTGCCACCTGTTCGTTGCTCATCGGGCTCTCCTCTCCGTACTTCCAGGGCTTAACGTCAAACAGACGTACTAACCGAACGGCCGCGCACCCCCGGGGCAAAGAAACGCCACGGTAGAGGCAAGAAAGCCACATTTTCAAGCTGGGAGGCTCATCAAAACGAGCGGGGAAAGGGCCGGCAAGGCCCCTCAGGTCTTCAGCCGCCGGCCAAGAGTCGCCTCGACCTTCTCGACCTTGGCGGTCAGGCGCCCGGAGGCGCCCTTCCGCCAGTCGCCTTTGAAGGAGATGCTGATGCGGTCGCAGTCTTCGGCCATGCGGTCGAAGCACGCCTTCAGCAGCCCCATGACCTCGTCCCACTCGCCCTCGACGCACGTTCCCATCGGCCCGAGTCGGTACGGAACCCCCGAGCGGTCGATGAGGTCGATGGAACGCGAGACCCACAGGCTGACGCTCGGCCCCCTGCCGATCGGCGTGAGGGAAAACTCGGCCAGCAGCATCGGGTGCCTCCCTCGCCGGTGGGCCCTTCTGCGACCCCCGGCGTGTGACCTTGCTCACTTATTTTTCATATACTTGGCGTTCTCTGCAACGTTCGCTTGACAGCGTCGCGAATCGTGTGTCACGATTCAGAAACGGCAAGCTACACGCGACGGGTGTGAGGGGCGGGCCGTCTTCATTCTGGTTGAAGAAGGAGGAGAGTAGCGTGGCCGAGAAGCGTCACAGCACCGTCATCATCGTGCCTCACGCCCACGGCAAGGTCTTCAAGCTCCAGATCTCCCCCGCTCTCCTTAAGGCTCTCATTTTCCTTGGGATAACCGTTGCAGTCCTCTCGATCATCTCGATTGCAGCCTCCGGGACGTTCCTGCACCAGCGGGCCGTGTACCGCTCCCTTCAGGCCGAGAACAAGGTGCTCAGGAAGAGCAACCAGCGGCTGGCCGAGACCGTAAGCCAGGTCCAGGCGAGGCTGACCCAGTTCGAAGAACGCACCAAGACGCTGGCGATCGCCGCCGGGGTCCCGGACCTCTTCGCGCCGAACATCGAGAGCACCCGGGCTGGGGCCGGCAGCGGCGGACCGCTCGACCGCCTGTCGGCAGCGCCGGAGACTCTCGTGCGCCGACAGGAGCAGCTTGACCAGCAGCTTGCGAAGGTCGAGCGGAAGCTCTCCGACGAGGCGCTGATGCTGTCGCACACCCCGGTCGTGGCGCCGGTGATCGGGGTGATCACCGATGGCTTCGGGCCGCGCCTCGACCCCATCACCCGCCGGCCAGCGTTCCACGAGGGCCTGGACATCTCGGTCGCGCTCGGCACGCTGGTGACGGCGCCAGCCGACGGCATCGTGGTCTTCGCCAACCGCGAGAACGGCCTGGGCAGGATGCTCAAGCTCAACCACGGGTACGGTTACATCACGGTCTACGGCCACCTTGACCGCTTTCTGGTCAAGGAGGGTGCCAAGGTGACCCGGGGTCAGGCCATAGGCAGGGTCGGAATGTCAGGGCGCACGACCGGACCCCACCTCCACTACGAGGTGTGGAAGGACGGGGAGAAGCAGAACCCGCTCCACTTCATCCTGGACGCCTACTAGAGAAGCAGCCTCTTCATGGAAGCGCACGACAAGCAGCCGGTGGGCCTGCGGCTTTGGCCGCAGCCGTACGCGGTGGCCCGCCTGCTGGCCGTACCAGAGCCCCTCCCACGCCTTTCCGCCTCCGACGCCCCGGTGGCGCTGGTCGTGGGGCACGACGAGGTAAGCCTGCTGGCCCCCGAGGAGATCGTGCGGGGACTCGGCCCGCTCGTTGAGCGGGCCTCCGAGGGGTGGCGCGCCTTCACGGTCGAAGCCGTCCTGCCCCTGGAGACGATCGGTCTGCTGGCGGTCGCCAGCCGAACCCTGGCGGACGTGGGTGTGCCGGTGATGGTGTTCTCAAGTCACGACACCGACCACTTCCTCGTTCCTGGAAGGCTCCTCGGCCGGGCGCTCGCCGCCCTCGGCCAGGCCGGTCTCGAGCGCTTCGTGCCCGGGCCGTAGTCGCGGTTACTCGCCGGTACAGAACCCCGACGGTGCCCTGTGCGTACTGGGAATGTCGAGTTCTGGAGGTAGTCGTGACGAAGAAGAAGAAGCGTTGGCTGCTCGGGATTGCCCTGGGTGTGGTGGTGATCGGCGCAACGGTGGCGTTCGCCTCGCGCTCCAGGGGCCCGGCTCCGGTGAAGACCGATACCCCGGTCGGCAAGGTGACCATCGCCGACGTTCAGGTCGAAGTGACGGAGATCGGGACCGTCGAGCCTGAGGTCAAGGTCGACGTAAAGTCTGCGCTTTCGGGCAAGGTCGCGGAGCTCCCCGTGCGCGAGGGCGACGTGGTTCGAAAGGGCCAGTTGCTCGCCGCCATCGAGCCCGACGTGAACCAGGCCCAGACGCTGGCGGCTGTGCGTCGTGGTGTGAACCAGGAAGAAATCGAGTTCTCCGACGCCGAGACCGACTACAAGGCCAAGCTCGAACTGCTCAACGCGGGCCTGCTTTCGCAGGACGTCTTCCGCACGGCCGAGACGCGCTACAAGTCCTCGCAGGAGGCGCTCGCCGCGGCCCGCGAGAAGGCCCGCATCGTCGAGTCGTCGGGGATCCCGCTCTCCACCAATCCTCAGCAGCTCCTCAACATCACCTCGCCGATGGATGGCGTGGTGATCACGCGCGCCGTGGAGTACGGGGAGGCCGTGACTGGCGCCGGCTCCTTCAACGCGGGCACGGTGATCGCGACAGTCGCCGATCTCTCGAAGATGATCGTGAAGGTGGGCGTGTCGGAGGTGGACATCGGAAAGATCAGGATGGCGGCACCGGTCACGGTGACGCTCGACGCATACCCCAAGGTGCGCTTCCCTGGGAAGGTCTCGCGCATCGCGCCCGCGGCGCGTCTCCAGGATCAGGTCAAGGTGTTCGACATCGAGGTCACGCTCGACAACCAGGGTAAGGAGCTCCGCACCGGCATGACCGCCAACGTCTCGATCAAGGGGGACCGGGCGGAGAAGGTGCTGGCGGTGCCCGTCGAGGCCGTGTTCCGCCGGGAGGATGGCGAGGTGGTGTACGTGAAGAAGGCTGCTCCTGGCAAGCCGGGCGAGGGGAAAGGCGCCAAGACCGCGACCGCCGAAGCGGCCGCATCGAAGAAGGGTGAGAAGGCCGATCCTAAAGCCACCCCCGATCCTCGTGAGGCCTGGAAGAAGGCCTTCGAGGAGCGCAAGGTCGAAACTGGCCTCTCATCGCTTTCGCACACGCAGATCGTCGCAGGGCTGAAGGACGGCGAAGAGGTCGCGCTCGAGGACCCGACGAAACCGAAGAAGAAGGAGGAGAACCGGTGAGCGAGAGGCTGATCGAGCTCGGCGAGATCTGGAAGACCTACGACACCGGTGAGATTGCGGTCGACGCGCTCCGCGGCATTGACCTAGTGGTCGAGCGCGGCGAGTACGTTGCGATCATGGGACCGTCGGGGTCGGGGAAGTCCACGCTGATGCACATCCTCGGGTGCCTGGACTCGCCGACCAGGGGCAGCTACCGGCTCGACGGGGAGGAGGTGAGCCACCTCTCCGCTGGCCGCCTGGCGGTCGTGAGAAACCGGTTCATCGGGTTCGTCTTCCAGAACTTCAACCTGCTCCCGCGCGCGAGCCTCCTGCGCAACGTAGAACTGCCGCTGCTCTACGGTGGTCTCGAGCGCGAGAAGCGCATAGAGCGCGCCATGCAGACGCTAGACCAGGTCGGTCTTGGTGACCGGTCCAAGCACCGGCCGAACCAGCTCTCGGGCGGGCAGCGCCAGCGCGCCGCGATCGCACGGGCCCTTGTGACGGAGCCCGCGCTGCTGCTCGCCGACGAGCCGACCGGCAACCTCGACCAGACCACCGGCAGTGAAGTCATGGATATCTTCGACGCGCTCAACGGGTGTGGGCAGACCGTCATCATCGTCACCCACGACCCGCAGGTGGCCGCCCACGCGCACAGGATCGTTCGGATCGTGGACGGGAGGATTGCCCACGACCAGGAAACCCGGGCGGCGTAGCGTATGAACCTGATCGAGGTCATCGCTGACGGCTTCGCCGACGTCCGAATGCACGCGGGGCGCACCGCGCTGCAAACCGTCGGAGTCGTACTGGGTGTCGCCTCGGTCGTGGGAACCATGGGGCTCACTGCGGGGGAGCGGCAGCAAGCATTGCGGTTCTACACGCAGTCCGGCGGCGTGCTCAAGGTCATGGTGTGGCCCAAGCAGGTCGAGACCGTGAGGTCCTCGGCCCGGGAGATGGCCAGCCGGGGGCTGACGCTTGACGACGTCGAGGTGATCCGCGCCTCGATCCCCGGTTTCGACATCGTGGAGCCGAAGGTTGGCCGCACGCTGCTGATCCGCAGCATGCGGGCGTCGAAGTCCTACTACATCACCGGGGTGGGGCCCGCGTATGCGGACCTTCACGAGCTCCTCGTCGAGCGTGGGAGGTTCATCTCCGGTGACGACGTGGCGACCTCCGCGACAGTGTGCGTGCTCGGCGCGGATCGGGCACGCGAGTTCTTCGGCACCGAGGACGCGGTCGGCAAGAACCTGCGAATCGGCGACCACCTTTTTCGCATCGCCGGCGTTTTGGAGTATCGGGAATTCTACTGGAACAAATCCGACACCTACAACGCACTGGGTTGGATGAACGAGGTGATCATCGTGCCGGTCACCACGATGCAGGTGCGGGTCGTCGGGGCGGGGTCGCGGAAGATCGATGAGATCGGCCTGCGGCTGAGCTCCGTCAAAGCGCACGACGACTCGGTTCCCGGGCTCAAACGCCTGCTCACCAACCGGCATGGGGCGGACGACTTCCAGGTGTACGACCGGCAGGACCGCCTCCAGCAGATGAATCAGCAAGGCAAGGTGTACGACTTTACCTTCCTGGCGTGCGGCATCATCTCGCTGGTGGTGGGCGGCATCGTGGTCGCGAACATCATGCTCGCGTCGTTCACGGAGAGGATGCGCGAGGTTGGCGTCCGCAAGGCCCTGGGGGCCAAGGGGTGGCACATCTTCGTGCAATTCCTCGTGGAGAGCGCCATCGTCACCGGCCTCGGGGGCGCGGTGGGTCTAGGAATCGGCATCGGGTTCGTACACGGTATCGCCTACCTGCTGGACCAGACCGCGGTTCTCACCCCGGCGATGATCGTGGCGGCGGCCTTCTGCGCCGGGAGCGTCTCCGTGATCTTCGGCCTTTACCCGGCACTGAAGGCTGCGCGCCTCGACCCGGTCGTGGCGCTGCGTTACGAGTGAGGCCGGCGTGGACGATCGACCTCTCGCTGCTGAACCGCCTCACCCGCCGCCGGTCTTCGGGTCTGCCAGGCTGCCCGAGATCGGGGCCAATGGCGGCGGCGCGGCGCCGCTCGAGGCGGTCCGCACGACGCTGGCCGAAGTGTGGGCGCACAAGCTGCGCTCGTTCCTGACCCTGATCGGTGTCGTTCTCGGCACCGCGGCCGTCACCGTGAACGTGACGATCATCGACGGCGTCAAGGCCATGGTGTGGGAGGGGATCCGTGGCCTGGGCTTCGATGGCGTCATGTTCGTCTCGCCCCGTGATCCCGAGGACCCGATCGAGTTTCGCAAGCGCACCTACTCAAGGGGTCTCGCCGCGCGGGACCTCGGGGTTGTGGAGAGTGGGACGTCCTCCCTTGACTCGATCGCCGCGGTGCGGATCACCAACCTGGTCGTGAGCGCGCGCGGTGTCCAGCGCCGGGTGCGGGTGTACGGCATCACGCCATCCTACGGGAGGGTGCACGACCGGGAGGTGGGCCGGGGCCGCTGGCTTGAGGAGTCCGACGAGTTTGAATCGCGCAAGGTGGCGGTGCTCGGGGTGGAACTGGCCGAGCGCCTGTTCGGCACCGACGACCCGTTGGGCAAGCCGGTGCGGGTCGGGGACGCGCTCTTCCAGGTGGTCGGCGTCGAGAAGCAGTTGGGCAACAAAATGGCCAACTCGGGCTGGACCCGCCGCGAGATGAATGGCGTGCTGGTCCCCCTCTCGGCGTTCCGCGCCTACCTTCAGGGGGGCGAAGGAATCACCATCCTCTCGGTGAAGACCCCCGACGCCGAGAACCTGAACCTTGTCAAGGCCGAACTCGAGCGCCTGGTGCGCCGTTCGCACCACGGGATCTCCGATTTCGAGGTGGAGAACATTGCCGACGAGATCCTCAAGGCGGAAAAGGAGATCCGGGTCATGATGAGGAACTGGACGATCGTGCTCGCCTCGATCGCCGGCATCTCCCTGCTGGTCGGCGGGGTCGGGATCTACTCGGTGCTCAGGATCTCGCTCGCCGAGCGCCTGTACGAGATCGGCCTGCGCAAGGCCATGGGTGCGTCCGACCGCGCAATCCTGCTGCAGTTCATGGTGGAGTCCACCACCCTCTCGATCCTGGGTGCGGCGGTCGGCTGTCTGGTGGGCGCCGTGATCACGCAGGTGGCGTCCGGGGCTTTCGAGGCCGGCCTGCCGCTCGCACCGCTGGGCCTTGTGCTCGGGGTCGCCTTCGCCGTGGCGGTCGGGTTGTTCGCCGGGGTTTTTCCGTCGCTCGCCGCGGCCCGTCTCACCCCTGTCGAGGCATTGCAGGGCTGACCGACGGGCGGCGAAGCCATCTCCAGCCTGATACGATCGACCCCCGTGAAAGCACCTCGAGGCGCGATGCAGTCCTTTCAGCGCTGGGCGCCAACCGGCCTGCTGGTCATCTTCTTCCTCAACTTGTTCCTGCGCGGGGATGGCCACTTTCCGTTCTCGAAGACCGTCGAGCCTCACCTTTTCAGCGCCGTGGTGCTCTTCCAGACGCTCGTCCTGATTGCGTCCTCGGTGTGGCTGGCGGTCGTGGTGATCCGGCCCGGGTCGCCGGTCGGCCAGATCGGGCTGAGCGATAAGGCGCAACTCGCCCTGGTGGCGGTCAGCCTTGTGCTGATCGCGGCACTGCAGGCGCTGAACGCCAGGCGCTTCGCCGAGTTTGGTTACGTGGGCAGGCCGGTCCTCCTAGCCGGCCTGCTGCTGTGCGCATCGCTCGCGCTGGCGCTCTTGTGGGAGAGAAATCGGTTCTGCGGCGTCTTGCTTGCGGCTCTGATCCTGAAGGTGTACCCCCTCGTCTGCTTCCCGATCGACGCGAAGAGATCGGACATGCTGCCGATCATCGAGCGCGCCGCCCGCTCCCTGGTGGCGGGGGAAAACATCTACAGGGATTACCTGCTGGACAGCGGGGTGTGGACGCAGATGGTTCGGTTCCCTGGGCTGGTGATGGCCTACGCTCCGGCCGCTATCCTCCGGTTCGATCCCAGACTGATCACGCTCGCCTGCGAGGCGCTGTTCTTCGTGCTGCTGTTTCGCCGTTTCGGTCGCAACCCCCTGTTCTTGCCGGGCGTGATCCTGCTCGCGCTCTCACCCTACTGGCACTTCCGGCACGAACTCTACGAGGCGCCGTTCTGGGTCGCCCTGGCCGTCGTCTTGCTTGTGCTTGAGCGTGGGGAGTCCATGGCGGAGCTCGTGGCGCTCTCGGTTCTCGTGTGCATGCACCAGTGGGGTGTCCTCTTTCTGCCTTTCGTCCTTCTCCTCCTGATTCGGTCGCGCTCGTGGCGGCACGGCCTCTCTGTGGTGGGTCCGGCGCTGGCGGTCGGCGCCCTGGTCGTGGGCGTGGCGTCGAGGGGCGACCTCGCGTCGTTCTGGCAGCAGACGGTCGCGTACTACGGCGCCACGTTGAGCTCGTGGGCGCACCAGGGGGGATTCCCGAGGACGAGCCTCTACCTGACGCCCTGGATCGCTCGGGCGGGCGGGGCGACGGCCGTTGCGCTCGCCGGCATCGGTCTCGTGACCGCCATCTTCGGCTGGGCCTGCGCCCGCCTCAGGACGCTGGTCCAGCTCCTGGGCTTCCTCGCGCTCGCGCTGCTGGCCGTCCTCGTGACCAACACGGTCGCCTGGACCTACCAGTACCTCCTCGTCGGCGCCCTGCTGTGGATCGGGGTGATGCTCAAGGTCGAGCGTGCGGGCGACGCTACGGGAATCGGCCAAGCGGGCGCATAGACACAACCGAGCGCACGGCGGGGCGCAAGCGCGTAGGGACCACGTTCGACTTGGCCGTCACTGCCTCTGCAGCACCAGCACGCGCTCGATACCGGCGTGATCGAGACCCCGATGGACCTCCACCATGCCGTTCGTCGTGATCACCTTCTCGAGCTTGGCGCGCTGGCATGGCCCCATCTCCAGGAGAGCGAGGCCGTCAGGCGCCAGGAGGCGGGGAAGGTCGGCGAGCAGCAACCTCAGCAGGTCGGCACCGTCTGTCCCCCCCGCCAGTGCGACGCGCGGCTCGTAGTCCAGGATCTCGACAGGCAGTCCGGCGATGTCCGCGTCGGTCACGTAGGGGAGGTTGGCGACCACCACGTCAAAAGTCCCGTCGAAGTGGCCCGTGAGGTCGCCAGCGGCGAAGCTGACCTCGGCGCCCAAGCGGCGAGCGTTGGTCCGCGCCACTTCCACGGCCGCGACGGAGAGATCCGTCGCGACGGTCCGGCTTCCCGGGATCTCAAGGGCCAGCGTCACGGCCAGGCAGCCGGATCCGGTGCCGACGTCGAGGATGCGGGGACGTTCAGAGCGGGGGAGCGTGAGCGCACACTCCACCACCAGTTCGGTCTCCGGTCTCGGGATGAGGACCGCCGGGGTGACCGTGAACTGGCGCCGCCAGAAGGGGCACGACCCGACGATGTAATGGGCCGGCTCCCCGGCGGCGCGGCGCGCCAGCCACCCGCGGTACACGTTCACGCACCAGGCGGGCACCTCCTCGTCCGGATGGGCGAGCACCCACGAATCGGTGGAGCGCAGCGCGCGGGCCAGCAGCCACCGCGCTTCCCGCCGTGGATCGGGGAGCCCCTCGCGCGCGTCGAGCGCTGCGCCACCTTCTGCGAGCAGCCCGGCGACTGTCATGGCTGCCGCCGCCGGGCGGCGTTGGTCACGAGGGCCCGGGCTGCGAACGTACACGCGACCGCGCCGCTGCCGATCGCGAGGAGGGCCGACGCTCCCGCGACGTGAACAGCGAGGGTGACCGCGGCGAACAGCCCCGCGGCGAGCCACGTGGCCCGCATCAGCGTGGGCAGCGGCGGGGGGGGCGCGAAGCGGCGGGCGTGGAAGGCGAGGCCGACGCTCCAGATCAGACCACCCCACCAGCCCAGTCCGAACCCCACGCCGACCTGCAGGAACAGGCGCAGGAGAGGCGATGCCCATGGGAACGGGCGCAGAGGTGGGGTGGCGAGCGCTACGAGCGCGCCGGCGCCACCCATGACCACGGCCGCCCCCAGAGCGAAGCTCACCTCGCCGAGCACCCGTGGACGGCTGAGTGACCGCGCGAAGAGGCTCATCCGGCGGAGGCCAGGTCGCGCTCGAGGCGCTCGGCCTGGAAGTGGGCGATCAGGGGGTCGAGGAGCAGGTCCAGGCCGCCGTTGAGGATCTCCTGTAAACGGTGGACGGTGAGGCCGATGCGATGGTCGGTCACGCGCGATTGGGGGAAGTTGTACGTGCGGATCTTCTCCGAGCGGTCACCGCTGCCGACCTGCGAGCGCCGCTCCGCGGAGAGCTTGGCGTGCTGCTCGGCCTGGGCGATCTCGTTCAGGCGCGCCTTCAGGATCCGCATCGCCTGCGCCCGGTTCTGGAGCTGCGAGCGCTCGTTCTGGCACGACACGACGACCCCGGTGGGCAAATGCGTGATCCGTACCGCCGAGTACGTCGTGTTCACGGACTGGCCGCCCTTGCCTGATGAGCAGAACGTGTCGATGCGCAGGTCCTTCGGGTCGACCTCGATCTCGATCTCCTCGGCCTCCGGCATCACGGCGACGGTCGCGGCGGAGGTGTGGATCCGGCCCGACGCCTCGGTGGCGGGGACGCGCTGGACCCGGTGCACCCCCGACTCGTACTTGAGGCGGGAGTACGCTCCCTCCCCCTCGATGAGCGCCACGGCCTCCTTGACCCCGCCCATGCCGGCTTCGGACAGGTCCGTCACGTTGACGCGCCACCGGCGGCTCTCGGCGTACCGGGTGTACATCCGCAGCAGCTCGGCGGCGAACAGGGCGGCCTCCTCGCCGCCGGTGCCTGCCCGCACCTCCAGGACCACGTTGCGGCGGTCGTTCGGGTCGCTCGGCAGCAGGAGGAGCTTGAGTGCACTCTCGCGGTCGGCGAGCTCGGCCGCCAGGCGTCGCACCTCCTCCTCGGCGAGTGCGCGCAGCTCGGGGTCGCTCTCGGCGGTCAACATCTCGCGGGCGCCACGCTCCTCCTCGAGGAGGCGGCGGTACGCCCGGTAGGCCTCGACCACTGGCTCGATCTCGGCGAGCTTCTTGGACACCTCGAGGAGGCGCTTGCGGTCGGCGAGTACCTGGGGGCTGGCCTGCTCGTTCTTCAGCTCCTGCCAGAGGCGGGTCACCTCGTCGAGCCTTTGCAGCATGCCGTTCACGTCGGAAGTCTACCTTTCACAGAAGGTTCCGGCAAGCGAAACCGTGCGGCGGGACAGAAAAGAAGCAGCCGGGGGACGCGGCCCCCGGCTGCCGGATGTTCCGCGTCGTTGCGCTCTCAGGCCTTCTCGCCCTTCCTGTACCGCCGCTGGAAGCGCTCCACCATGCCGGCCGAGTCGATCAGCTTCTGCTTGCCGGTGAACAGCGGGTGGCAGGCGGAGCAGATCTCCAGCCGGATCTCCTTCTTCGTCGAGCGCGTCTTGAAGGTGTTCCCACAGGCGCAGTGGACCTCGACCTCGTGGTACGCCGGGTGAATTCCTTCCTTCATGCAACCCTCCACGTCCCCCGGACATCGGGGGGACGAATCATACACGCCCGGCGCGTGAAGCGCAAGTGCGGGATCCCGCCCCACCAGCTGAGTTTGTGTCACCATGGCACACACAGACCCCCCGGAGGGAGGAGCAATGAGCCCAACTGAAACCCTGAAACACGAACATCAGATAGTCTTGCTGGTCCTGACCGGGGCGGAACGCGAGGCGGGCTCGATCCGGGCCGGCGGCGCCGTGCACGTTGAGACCGTGGAGCAGATGGTCGACTTCTTCAGGACGTTCGTGGACCGCTGCCACCACGGCAAGGAGGAGAAGCACCTGTTCCCGGCGATGCACGAGAAAGGAATGCCGCTGGAGGCCGGTCCGCTCGCCGTGATGCTGCACGAGCACGAACTCGGGCGGGGCGCGGTGCGCGCGATCGCCGAGGCACTCGAGCGCGTGAAGCGCGGAGAAGCTGGCGCCGGACCGGATCTCGCGGAGGCCCTGCTCGGCTACGCCGAGTTGCTGCGCAACCACATCTCCAAGGAGGACAACGTTCTCTTCCCAATGGCGGACCGCATTTTGCCCGCCGATGAACAGGGCGACATTGCGGTGCTCTTCGACAAGGTGGAGGAGGAGGAGATCGGTGCGGGAGTTCACGAGAAATACCACGAGCTTGCCCACCGCCTCGGCCAAGGCTGAGATCTCCGATCCCGCGCCAGCAGTGAGGTCGGTCGCATTCGGAACCCGGCCCGTGACGTAGAATCGTCCCAGATGGTCCTCGCGACCGTGCTGATGGCCACCGCGCTCTCGGCCGGCACGCCCGAGGTGCCGCCGGGAACGCCCATCGTGGCGATCCGCATCGAGCGCCACGACATCTTCGACTTGGACGACCCCGAGACCTCGGCGTGGCCGTACCGCTGGACCAATGCCCTGCACGTCCTCACGCGCGAGCAGTTCATCCGCAACATGCTGTTGTTTCGTGTGGGCGACAAAGTCGACCCTGCGGTCCTCGAGGAGAGCGCCAGGCTCCTGCGGGAGACCCAGTTCCTGAGCCCGGTCACCATAACAGCCCGACCGGCACCGGGCGGCGCCGAGGTGGTCGTCGAGACCCACGACCAGTGGACCACCCTGGTGGGGGTGAGCTTCGGGCTTTTCGGAAACCGGGTTCACTATGGGGCCACCCTCTCGGAGCTCAACCTCCTGGGTTGGGGCAAGCAAATCGAAGTCGATTTCAACCACGACCAGGAGCGCACCACCACGACGTTCGCCTACAACGATCCCCTCTTCCTGGGCAGCCGCTGGACGCTCGGGCTCGCGCACGCGAACTCGTCGGACGGTAACTCGAACGCGTTCCGGCTCGAGTACCCGTTCTTTGCGCTCGCAACGCCGCGCGCCGGTGGGGGTGACTGGGGAAAGTTGAACCTCACGGAGTACCTGTACTCCGGCAGCGACCAGGTGGTCTCCGGTCTCACCCACCAGCAGAACTTCCGGCTTTGGGGCGGGCTCCGCCTCGCGGGCGGAGGCGACCTCGCGAACCGCATCACGCTCGGCGTCTTCTACCGCAACGTGAGCTTCGCCGACTGGAAATGGGCGGACGGGACGCCGTACCCCACCCCCGAGGGGCGCAAGATGTCGGGGTTTGAGGTCGGCTTCGAGCACCAGTCCGGTCGCTGGATCGTCGCGCAGAGTTTCCGGGGGTGGCAAGCACAGGAGGACGTGCCCCTGGGGCCCAACTGGAACACGAGCGTCGGTTTCTCGCTGCCGATCCTTGGTGGTGATGAGGCTCGATACCCGATTGTGGGCCAGGTCAGCGCCGGCTGGCTCGTCGGTAGGCAGTACACGTGGCTGGACTCGTCGCTCACGGGAAGGCTGGAGAGGGGTGTTCTCGACAACGGGATCGCCCACTTCGGGGTGGGCACCGCGCGCTTGGGGCCGGTCGGGTTTCGCGCTCACGTCGGTGCGGACGTTGGCCACAACCTCGACGGCAACCTCCAGCTCACGCTCGGGGCGGATACCGGCCTTCGGGGCTGGGACCCGGACACCTTCGACGGTACCTCACGCGCAGTGGCAAACCTCGAGTGGCGGAGGCAGCTCACCGGTGAATTGCTGCACATCGGAATCATCGGGATGGTGGTCTTTGCCGACGTGGGCAGGACCTGGAACCCGCGCGTGGGACCGGACACCGACGGGTGGAGGAAGGACGCCGGGATCGGGTTGCTGCTCGAGTCGACTCGTGCGTCGAGGCTGCGGATCATCCGAATCGAGGCGGGCTGGCCCGACCACGGCAAGGGGCCGCTCATCCTCGTGAGCGGTGCGCCGATCTTCTAGTTTTGGGTTCAGGCCCTCGAGACGTACTCGCCGGTACGGGTGTCCACGACGATCTTGGTGCCCGTGTCGACGAACTGCGGCACCGCCACGGTGACGCCGGTTTCCAGCTTGGCGGGCTTGGAGCCACCGGCAGCAGTTGCGCCCTTCATCGGCGGGTCGGTCTCCACGACCTGGAGCACGACGGTGTTGGGCAGCTCCAGCCCCACCGGCTGTCCGTCGTAGAAGTCCACGGCTATCACAGTGTCGGGCAGAATGTAGCCGAGGGCATCGCCGAGCACTTCGTCGGAGAGTGCAAGCTGCTCAAAGGTCTCGGTGTTCATGAAGTGGTGCCCCGACGGGTCCGAATAGAGGTACTGCATCTCGTGGGTGTCCAGGCTTGCCTTCTCGACCCGATCCTCGGACCGGAAGCGGTGTTCGAGCTGGTTGCCGGTCTTGAGGTTGCGCAGCTTGCACTGCACCATCCCGCGCCAGTTCCCCGGCGTGACATGGACGACCGAGAGGATCCGGTGGAGCTGACCGTTGTAGACGATGATGTTCCCGGCCCGTATTTCGGTTGCAGCCAACTGCATTGAAAGACCTCCGCACCCGGCCGCCGCCGGGGGCACGGAGTATACCACCTGGCACCATGCCGGGCGCCGGGTGTTCCTCCGGGGAGGGACGATGGGCCCCCGCGTCGCTAGGGGGCCGATGTGTTTGCCCCTGAGAAGAAATCCCGGTATCGTTGCGCGCGGAGGCTCACTCATGGATCTGCACCTACGCGGCAAGCGCGCCCTGGTCACGGGCTCGTCGCGCGGGATCGGCCGGGCGATCGCCCTCTCGCTTGCTGACCTCAAGGTGGACGTGGTGATCAACTTCTTCCGCCATCGTGCGCCGGCAGAGGCGGTGATGAAGGAGATCGAGGCGCGCGGCGCCCACGCCCTGCTCGTGAAGGGCAACGTCGCGGACGAGGCGCAAGTCTCCAGAATGTTCGACGAGATCGAGGCGGCCTGGGGCGCCCTCGACATCCTGGTGTCGAACGCCGCGTCCGGTGTGCTCAAGCCGGTCAGCGAGCTGAACCTCCACCACTTCCACTGGACCATGGACATCAATGCCGCGGCGCTCCTGCCGCTGGTGCAGCACTTCCTCCACCTGCCAGCGAAGGGGCCGCGCTCGGTGGTCGCGGTTTCGTCCCTGGGTGCAGTGCGCGCGATCCCCAACTACACGGCGGTCGGCGCCTCCAAGGCCGCGCTCGAGTCGATGGTGCGGCACCTGGCTGCCGAACTCGCCCCGCAGGGTGTGCGTGTCAACGCGGTCTCGGCCGGAACGGTGGACACTGACGCCCTCAAGCACTTCCCCAACCGCGAGCAGCTTCTGGAGGAGTCGGCGCGTCGCACTCCGGCCGGACGGCTGATCACCCCCCAGGACGTAGCCAACGCCGTCGTGTTCCTGTGCACCGACTACGCCTCGATGATCCACGGTCAGACCATCGTCGTTGACGGGGGGTACTCGATCCTGGCGTGAAGACCGCCTCCTCGAAGGGGCCCGGTTACCCTGGGCGAAGCGAATGGTCTCGCCGCAAAAAGGAGGGAGGCTGGAGGCGAGAATGCGGTCACCCCTGATCATCGGCCACCGCGGCTTCGCCTCGCGCTTTCCCGACAACTCGCTGGCCGGTGTCGAGGCAGCGTTCGCGGCTGGTGCTGATGGCGTCGAGGTGGATGTGCGTCCGTGCGCGGACGGCACCTGGATGTGCCACCACGACCGCTCGCGCGCGGGCAGGCCGGTGCGAGAGTGGGACTTGGAGGCACTGCGCCGGGAGGGGGTGCCCACACTGGCCGAGGTCGCCGCCGCGGTTCCTGCCGGGCGGTGGCTCTTCGTGGAGGTCAAGCCGCTCCCCGCCGCCGACCTGCTGGGCGGGGAGAAGTCACTCGCCGGGCTGCTGCGCCCGAGGGACTCGAGCACCAGGGTCATCTCCTCGTCCGAAGCGGTGCTTGAGACGGTGCGCCGAGCCGTGCCCCGCGTAGCGCTCTCCCTGGTGTTCGACGAGATCCCCGATCCGCTGCCACGGGGCCTCGAGCTGTCGCCGGCGCACAGGCTGGTGGAGAAGCTCCTTGCGTGCGGGCGGCCGCTGCACCCCTGGACCGTGAACCAACCGGATCGCATGCGGGAGCTGGCGCGCCTGGGCGTGGCCTCGATCACCACCGACGACCCCGCGCTGGCGATGGAGGTGCTGCGTGGGTGAGGCGGGCCCGATCGGCCTCCTGGTGCCGAACCTCTTCGTGCGCGTCCCGATCGAGGCGGCGCTGCGCGCGGCGGGCCTGCGCGCATTGCCGCTCGCTGACGCGGGGCGGGCTTCGGGGTCGGAATGCACGGTCGTAATCGCGGACCTGGGGGCTCTCGGGGTGGACCCGGCAGCGGCCGTGCGAGCCCTGGTAGGGGCGGGCAAGACCGTGCTGGCGTTCGGTCCGCACGTGCAGGGGGAGATGCTGGCCGAGGCGCGTGCCGCGGGGGCGGTCGTGCTGCCGCGCTCGATCTTCCTCGCGCGGCTGCCCGAGTTGCTGGCGGCTGTGATCGGGAGGAGCACGACCTGAGGTGTCTGGAGGGAGGACAACGTGAGCACTCGGAAGGCTACGGCCGAGATCAAACTGCTGCTCGCGCTGCTAGACGAGGCGTTCGACCACAAGGGCTGGCAGGGGCCGAACCTGCGGGGTGCGCTGCGCGGCCTATCGGTCAAGGAAGCCGTCTGGCGGCCAGCCCCCGGTCGCACGAACATCTGGCAGATCGCCCTGCACTGCGCCTACTGGGAGTACGCCGTGCGCCGCAGGTTGACAGGTGAGGGCAAGCGGGGGTCCTTCCCGCGGCGACCGAGCAACTGGCCTGCACTTCCGGCGCGGTGCAACACCGCGGCGTGGAAGGCGGACCTCGCGCTTGTTGACGAGCAGCACCGGTTGCTTCGCGAGGCGGTGGCCTCGTTTCCGGCAGCCCGGCTCGGCGAGCGCCACGGGGCCTTCACATCGGCGCGACTGATATACGGGATTGCCGCCCACGACATCTACCACACAGGCCAGATCCGCCTCTTGATCAAGCTCTGCGAGGCCAAGTGAGGGTCGCTCCGCCTCTGCTGCGCCGGGTTCGGGACGCCGTATAATCCCGAAGTGGCGAACCACTCATGGATCTAGGCCGGCTCGTCGAGCGACTCTCCGACCCCGCGTTCTACCCCGAGCGCACCCGCACCGTCGAGGTGATCCAGACCCACATCTCATTCATCTTTCTGACCGATGAACACGCCTACAAGGTGAAGAAGCCGGTCGACTTCGGTTTCCTGGACTACACCACGCTCGCGAAGCGGAAGGAGTGCTGCGAGCGCGAGGTGACACTCAACAGGCGGTTGTGCCCCGACACCTACCTCGGCGTGGTGGAGCTGCGGGAGAGCGACGGCCGACTCTCCCTCGATGGTCCGGGTGAGACCGTCGAGTGCGCGGTCAAGATGAAGCGGCTGCCCGCCGACCGCATGCTGCGCCGGGTCCTCGGCCGCGGGGAAGGGGACGACGACCTGTTCCGCCGCATCGCGCGCATCGTGGCCGATTTCCACGCGCAGACGGTGCTGTCCCCGGAGGTGGGGGCGATCAAGGGCCTCGACGGGGCCAAGCTGAACTGCGACGAGAACTTCACCCAGACCGAGAAGTACGTCGGCACACTGGTACCGGCGGCCACGTTCGACTTCACCCGCACCTCGACCGACCTGTTCTTCCAGCGCCACCCTGGGCTTTTCGCGCGACGGGTCCGCGAAGGGCGGATCGTGGATGGCCACGGCGACCTCCACCTGGACTCCATCTGCGCGACCGAGCCCATCCGGATCTTCGACTGCATCGAGTTCAACGAGCGTTTTCGGATCCAGGACACGGCCGAGGAGGTCGCGTTCCTGGCCATGGATCTCGATTTCCACGGCTACGCGCCGTTCGGGAAGGCGTTCGTGGGCGCGTACGTGAAGGCCTCCGGCGATGGCGAGGTGCTCAGGCTGCTGGCGTTCTACAAGGCCTACCGGGCGTACGTCCGGGCCAAGGTGAGCTCGTTTGCGGGGGACGATCCGCACATCCCGGCCGACGCCAGGGACGCTTTCCGGACGACCGCGTCGAGATACTACGAGCTGGCGGCGCACTACGCTGCCGCGTGCAACCCCCAGCGCCTGATCGTCATGTGCGGGCTTACCGGCAGCGGCAAGAGCACGCTCGCCCGCAAGGTCGCCGAGCTGTACGGGCTGCAGATAGTCCGTTCCGACGTCGTCCGTAAGGAGCTGCTCGGTCTCGCACCCGACGAGCGCAGGCACGTGCCCTTCGATCAGGGTGAGTACGCCCCCTCGATGACGGAGCGGACGTACGGCGCGATGCTGGAGCGAGCCGCGCCGCTGCTGCGGCTCGGCCATTCGGTGATCCTGGACGGTTGTTTCATCCGGCGCTCACAGCGGCGTGCCGCGCGCAAGCTGGCGCGCCGGCTGGGCGTGCCGTTCTTGCTGCTCGAGTGCCGGACCAGCGAGGCCGTGATTCGCGACCGGCTGGAGCGACGTGTCCGGAAGAACGGCGGCGTGTCCGACGGTCGGTGGGAGATTTACCACGGGCAGCTGGCGGAGTATGAACCGCCGGAGGAGATTGGCGGCGACGAGCGCGTCGTGCTCGACCGCTCCAAGCCCGTGGAAGAGCTGCTGCACGAGCTGGCCGCCGTGCTCCCAGCCGAGTGGCTGGACGCCCCTGGCACGCCGGTCTCCGCAGTTGTGACCCAAGGTCAGGCGCAGACCCGCTGACCGACTTCCCCTCCGAGAGGCTCTAGCTTTTCGTCGGCGCATGCCTCGCATCGCCCGCCGAGCTTCGCCATGACCGCAAGGAAGCCGTCACTCGATCACGCCCAGCTCCCGAAGCCAGGCCGAAATCTCGTTCACCGCTCTCTGTACGCTTCCTCCTCGAATCGCGAGACCCTTCAAGATCTTGGCGTTGGGGCAGAGCTTCTTGATATCGCTCTCGCTGTGGCCTATACCGCTCCCTTCATGCGTGCAGAACGGAATGATGGTCTTGCCCGAGAAGTCGTACGCTTCCAGGAAGGTGAAGACGGCCATCGGCATCGTGCTCCACCAGTTGGGGTAGCCGAGGAAGATCAAGTCGTAGTCACCCATGTTGTCCACACGGCCGGACAGCTCGGGCCTGGCCTTCTGACGTAGCTCCTGCCGCGCCACGTCCGTCGTCTCCTCGTAGTCCGAGGGATAGTCCTTGGCAGTTGCGATCCTGAAGAGGTCGCCGCCCGTCAGCTTCTGGATCATCTGTGCGGCTACTTCGGTGTTACCGATGGGCAGATTCACGATCCTGCCGCCGACGTAGTTGTTCCCTTTGCGGGAGAAGAAGGCGATCAGACTCTTCGTTGGTGTGGCCATTTCATCCGCCCTTCCATGCTCCAGCCGAGAAGGTCGACACGCTGTCGAACGTGACCTCGCAGAAAGCAGGCCGCCTCATGCAGCGCGCAACGCCGTGCCCGACTCTATCCTTCTGCGACGCCGCCCTGGAGTACGTGTTCGCGCAGCGTCGAGATATCCTTGGTTGGCGGGCTCCCGAAGAAGCGGCCGTACTCCCTGCTGAACTGCGAAGCGCTGACATACCCCACGTGCCGACTTGCGCTGCCCGCATCCATCATCGTGGACAACATCAGCCGCCTCGCCTCTTGAAGACGCAGCACCTTTTGGTACTGCAATGGGCTCATCGAGGTGACGGCCTTGAAGTGCTGGTGGAACGAGGACGCGCTCATGTGCGCCAGGTCGGCCAGCTCCTCGACCTTCATCGGCTGGGAGAAGTTCGCGCGCAACCAGGACACGGCCTTTGCGATCCCGTGCACGCCGGATTCCGCAACGCCGATCTGCGCCACCCGGGCGCCGATCGAGCTGAGGAGAAGACGGATCAGGATCTCGTCGATGACGAGAGGCGCGAGCAACTCGGCCCCGGGCTGCGCAATCAGGTCGACCAACCTCGTGGCTGCGGCGACGATGCTCATGTCGACCGGACCGACGGACACGCCGCGGCTCTCGTGGACTCGAGGCAGACCGTGCGGATACACCCTCAGGACCAACTCGGCGACTTTGTGCCGGTCGAGATCCAGCCGGAAGCAGAGGAAAGGCTCAGAGTGGCTGGCTCGCGTGACCTGAGCGGTAACCGGCAGATCGACGGAGAAGGCGATCATGCGCGACGCGTCGTACTCGAAGACCTCGCGCCCCACCATCACCCTCTTCGCGCCCTGCGCGACGACGCACAGAGCGGGCTGTTGCACGCCATGCACCAGCTCCGAGTACGGTCGTGAACGGCGAATCGTGTGCACCCCGGGGATGCGCAGCTCGAACGAACCGTCGTGTGGCGCATACGCCTTGATCAGGCAGGCCAGCTTGGCCACGTCCGGCGCGCTCGACTGCGCGGCCGTTTTCGGCGTAGACAGCCTGGTGTCAGGAACTCTCACGGTCGGACACCTCCTACGAGAATACTTCCTTGGCGATCGTGATCGCGGTCATCGCGCTCGGCCAACCCGCATAGAACGCCAGGTGGGTGATGGCCTCGATCAGCTCCTCCTGCTTGACCCCGTTGTCAACCGCCTTGGCGAGGTGAAACCGCAGCTGTTCCGGACGGTTCATTGCGATCAGCGCAGCCACCGTCACCAGACTGCGATCGCGCTTCGAGAGCTCTCGGCGTTCCCAGACGTCGCCGAAGAGCACGCGATCGGTGAGTTCGACCAACTTGGGTGCGAAGTCGCCGATCATCTTCTTGGCCGCTGAGGGCTCTTTGCCCATGCTTCATTCCTCCCTTGCCTGAGGTCCGACTCCAGGGCCCCATCTCGGGCCCTCCAGTGTACCGATTAACGACCGGTCAGCTTGTCCAGGTGCTCGGGATACCGGGCACCCTGCACTGTGATCTTCGAGGCGGCGCTGGCGATCTCACGGAGATCGTCGGGCGTCAGTTCAATGGCCGCCGCGCCGATGTTCTCCTCGAGCCGATGCAGCTTCGTCGTACCCGGGATCGGAACGATCCACGGCTTCTGGGCGAGCAGCCACGCGAGCGCGATCTGGGCAGGCGTCGCCTTCTTGCGCCTCCCGATCGCCGTGAGCAGATCGACCAGGGCTTGATTCGCCTTCCGATTCTCCGGCGTAAAGCGCGGGACAATGTTACGGAAGTCGGAGCTGTCGAACGTTGTATGTTCGTCGATCTTCCCCGTGAGGAAGCCCTTCCCCAGAGGACTGAAGGGAACGAGGCCGATGCCGAGCTCCTCGAGGGTCGGCAACACGTCCTTCTCGGGTGCTCTCCACCACACCGAGTACTCGCTCTGGAGCGCGGTGACGGGCTGGACTGCATGTGCACGACGAATCGTTTGCACGCCGGCTTCAGAGAGCCCGAAGTGCCTGACCTTGCCTTCCCGGATCAGGTCCTTCACCGCACCCGCCACGTCCTCGATCGGCACGTCCAGGTCCACGCGGTGCTGGTAGAAGAGATCGATCACGCCGACCTTGAGGCGCTTGAGCGAAGCCTCGGCGACCTCCTTGATGTGCGCTGGCCGACTGTCCAAGCCGCGCTGCGCGCCGGACTCGAACTTGAACCCGAATTTCGTTGCGATGATCACTTGATGACGGAACGGGGCGAGAGCTTCGCCCACGAGCTCCTCGTTCGTGAACGGGCCGTAGGCTTCGGCGGTGTCGAAGAACGTCACGCCGCGTTCGACGGCCGACCGAATCAACGAGATCATCTCCTGCTTGTCTGCTGCAGGACCGTAGCCAAAGCTCATCCCCATGCAGCCGAGCCCGAAAGCCGACACTTCCAGGCCGCTTTTCCCCAAGGTGCGCTTTTGCATCGTCTCGTCTCCTTTCACGCCTCTGCGAACATGTCGTGACTCTCGTGCGACTCACGACTCACTGCCGGCGGCTGAACCTCTCGAACCGGTAAACCAACTCCGGCCCCCCTTTACCCTCGTAGGCGAGTTGGGCTACGACCATCGCGAACGGCTCGAGGTACCGAGCCATTCTCAGGGAACCCACGTCCACCGCCTCGTAGCCCACGTCCCGGATGAGCCCCGCGGCCACCTTCTTGGCCTTTGGGTTATCGCTGCAGTACAGGAGGCTGGGGTGTGGTTTCTTGTCCCGTGCCGCAAATACGTTGAACAGCACCTCGCTCGGCACAGTGTTGAAAGCGCAGACGACCCTAGCCTTCGGAACCTTCTTCGCAAGCGCCTCCGCACCGGATGATGTGTGAGCGACGACGAGCTGGGAGTTGTCAGCATTCATGGGCAGCGAGCAGGTGATGATGGTCTTGCCTGACAGGTCGCCGGCCTGCTTCAACACGTCGTCGAGTCGGGACCAGTGCACGGCGAGCAGGAGGGCGTCCGCATCCTTCGTGGCCTCGCGCGGCGTGCCAGCCCGCGCGCTTCCCCGCGCATCCCGCGCGAGCCTCTCGAGCTTCTTCCGGCTGTGCGAGTAGCCGAACACCACCTCGTGCCCGGCGCGCGCGAAGATTGTGCCGAGGCTACCCCCCATCAGCCCCCGAACCAAGAATGCCGACTCGCATGCTGGCCCTCCGTCAGTTTCCGTGCCTGCTCGGTTGTGGATCTCGGCTGCTCGAGCCCGTCTTCACTCGCCCGCCACGCCCGCGGCCATCGCGGCCGTGCGACAGGAGTATAGGGATCGCAGCAGGTAGATGTTTGCCTGAACCTACGGATCTCTAACCCGATTCGCTCGGCCGTTCGGTCGAGCGCGACATGTCCCTCGATCCGCGGACACGAGTCCCAAGCCGATCGCATCTCCATACGGAGTTCCCGTTCGAAACATTCCTCCAGGGCTTTGGCAGAATCGTCCGCAGTCGCCCGTGCGAAGCAGAGGTCCGGCGCCACCAGGGCCTGGGGCAGTGATCGTCAGCTCGCTTTGCGGGTGGCGGCGACACTGAGGACGCCAGCGAGGTACTGCCCCGTATAGCTGGACTTGACCTGGGCGACCTGCTCGGGCGTGCCGGCGACGACGACGCGGCCGCCCTCGTCGCCCCCCTCGGGGCCGAGATCGATCACAAAGTCGGCCGTCTTGACGACGTCGAGGTGGTGCTCGATCACGACCACGGTATTGCCGCGGTCGGCGAGCGTGTGAAGCACCGCGAGCAGCTTCTTGGTGTCGTCGAAGTGGAGTCCTGTCGTCGGCTCATCCAGGATGTACAGGGTGTTGCCGGTGGCGCGCCTGGCCAGTTCCCTGGAGAGCTTGATGCGCTGGGCTTCACCGCCCGAAAGAGTGGTCGCAGACTGGCCGAGAGTGATGTAGCCGAGCCCCACCGCGATGATCGTGTCGAGGACGCGGGCGATCTTGGGGTGCGCCGAGAACAGCTCGCGCGCCTGCTCGACGGTGAGGTCGAGCACCTCTGCGATGTCCATGCCCTTGTAGCGCACCTCGAGCGTCTCACGCCCGTAGCGCCTGCCCTTGCACACCTCGCAGGTGACGTAGACGTCGGGGAGGAAGTGCATCTCGATCTTGATCTGGCCGTCCCCGGAGCACGCCTCGCAGCGCCCGCCGCGCACGTTGAACGAGAAGCGCCCGGGTTTGTACCCACGCGCCCGCGCCTCGGGCGTCATGGAGAACAGCTCTCGGATCGGGTCGAACACCTTGGTGTAGGTGGCCGGGTTGGAACGCGGGGTGCGGCCGATCGGGGACTGGTCGATCTCCACGACCTTGTCCAGGAACTGGACCCCCTCGAGCCTGTCGTGCGCGCCGGGGCGCTCGAGCGCGCGGTAAAGAGTGCGGGCACAGGCCTTGTAGAGGATCTCGTTGATCAGGGTCGATTTCCCGGACCCCGAGACGCCGGTGACGCAGGTGAACGTGCCGAGCGGGAACCCCACGTCGATCCCCTTCAGGTTGTGCTCCCGAGCGCCGCGCACGACGAGCTGCTTGCCGCTGCCCTTGCGGCGGGCCGACGGGACCGGAATCGTGAGCTCGCCGGCCAGGTAGCGACCGGTGAGCGACCGGCGCACGGTCATGATCTTCCCCGGGGGTCCCTGGGCCACCACCTCACCGCCGTGGATCCCGGCGCCGGGGCCCAGGTCCACGATCCAGTCCGCCTCCCGCATCGTCTCCTCGTCATGCTCGACCACCAGCACGGTGTTCCCGAGGTCGCGCATCCCCTTGAGGGTCTCGAGGAGCTTGCGGTTGTCGCGCTGGTGCAGCCCGATCGAGGGCTCGTCCAGCACGTACAGCACCCCCATGAGCTTGGAGCCGATCTGGGTGGCAAGGCGGATGCGCTGCGACTCACCCCCCGAGAGTGTTCCGGAGGCCCGGTCGAGGGTGAGGTAGTCGAGCCCGACCGCCGCCATGAACCCGAGGCGGTCGGAGATCTCCTTGAGGATCTTGGCCGCAATCGTCTGCTCGCGGGAGGTGAGCGTGAGTGCCCGGAACCAACCCACCGCCTCCTTGACCGGCAGGCGCACCACGTCGTGGATGGTGCGCTCCGCGACCCGCACCGCGAGCGCCTCGCGGCGCAGCCGCTTCCCGCCGCACGCCTGGCACGGGCGCATCGACATGAAGCGCTCGATCTCGGCCCGGGTCTCGTGGGAGGTGGTCTCGCGGTGCTTGCGCTCGAGGGCGGGTGCCAGGCCTTCGAACGGGGCGCGGTACTCCCAGCGCGATCGCTCGCCCACGAACGCGAACTCCAGCTCCCGCTCACCGGTGCCGAACAGCACCGCTCGTCGGGCCGCCTCGGGAAGCAAGCGCCACGGCTTGTTGAGCGAGAACCGCATGGCCTGCGCCAGGGTCTGAAGCTGTCGCCAGCGGAATGACCTGCGGCCCTCCTGCACCCCGACCAGCGCGCCCGCCGCCAACGACCGCTCCGGGTCGGCGATCAGCTTGTCGGGGTCGACCTCCTGGACCACTCCCAGGCCGGTGCATTCCGGGCAGGCGCCTTGCGGGGAGTTGAATGAGAAGAGTCGCGGCGACAGCTCGGCGAGGGCGAACCCGCAGTTCGGGCAGGAGTGGCGGGATGAGAGCACGAACTCGTCGCTCCCAATCGGGGCGATGCGCACCACTCCCTCACCGACCTTGAGCGCCGTCTCGAGCGAGTCGGCGAGGCGGTTGCCGAGGTCGGGGCGCACCTCAAGACGGTCGATGACCACCTCGACGGTGTGCTTCCTCTTCTTGTCGAGCTCCGGCGGCGAGGCGGCGTCCACCAGTTGACCGTCCACGCGCGCCCGCACGAACCCCTCCCGCACCATCTGCTCAAACAGCTTGCGGTGCTCCCCCTTGCGGCGCTCCGCCAGGGGGGCGAGCAGGAGGAAGCGGGTCCCAGCCGGCATCGCCACGATGCGGTCGGCCATCTGCTGCGTGGTCTGGCCCTGGATCGGGATGCCGCAGTCCGGGCAGAAGGCCTGCCCTATGGATGCGAACAGCAAACGCAGGTAGTCGTAGATCTCGGTGACGGTTGCGACCGTGGAGCGGGGGTTCTTGGAGGTCGTCTTCTGCTCGATCGAGATCGCAGGCGACAGCCCGTCGATCGTGTCCACGTCGGGCTTGTCCATCTGCTCGAGGAACTGGCGGGCGTAAGCCGAGAGCGACTCCACGTAGCGCCGCTGCCCCTCCGCGAAGAGCGTGTCGAAGGCGAGCGTGGACTTGCCCGACCCCGACACACCTGTGACCACCACCAGCCTGTTGCGGGGGATGTCCAGGTCGATGTTCTTGAGGTTGTGCTCCCGCGCACCGCGGATCGCGATCGTCTCTCGCATCGTGCTCTCAAACCCGGCCTCGCACCGTCGTCTTCCAGCTCCGGCAAAAGCGTCGGGCGGTCCCGGGCAACCGCTCATTTTACGCCTCGGGAGCGCTCCGGTGAAGCGCTGCGGCAATCACCCCCACTGCCGAGCGGCCGGTAAAGCCGGTAGTATTGAAGGGATGGAAGGTGCTGGCTTCCTTTCCGGGCTCCCGCGGTGGGTCATCGTGGTCATCGCGTCCGCCTTTCTGGCCACCGTGGGCCTGGCCGACTACGTGACCGGAAGAGACGTAAGCCTTTCTGTCTTCTACGTGGCGCCGATCGCGCTGTCCACGTGGTTTGTCGGCAAACGGGTGGGTTTGCTTTTCGCGGTTCTCAGCACCGTGACCTGGTTTATCGCGGACGACATGGGGCGGCCCCACACGCAGCCCCTCGTGCCGTACTGGAACACTGCCGTGCGCGTTGGGTTCTACGCCGTCATGGTGGTCATCCTCGCCAAGCTCAAGGTGGCGCTGGAGCACGAGCGGAACCTGTCGCGGGAGGACCCCACCACGGAGATCGCCAACCCGCGTGCCTTCTTCGAATGGGGCGCCAAGGAAATCGAACGAGCCCGGCGGTTCAGGCATCCGATCACCCTCTTGTACGTCGACTGCGACGATTTCAAGCTCGTGAATGACCGAGATGGGCATGGCGTCGGCGACGAGGTCCTGCGCGAGATCGCCCAGGCCATGCAGGGCGCCGTACGGGACGTGGACTTCGTGGCTCGCCTCGGGGGCGACGAGTTTGCGGTGCTGCTGCCGGAGACGGATCCCGCCGGCGCCCAGGTGGCGGTGGGACGACTCCAGGAGCAGCTCTCCCGAGAGATGGCCAGGCGCGGACGACCGGTCACTTTCAGTATCGGTGCTGCCACTTTTTCCGCAGGGCTCAGCTCGCTGGAGGAAGCTCTCAGGGAAGCCGACAGGCTGATGTATTCGGCCAAGACGTGCGGCAAGAACGCCGCACGTTTCAAGGTCTTCGGCGCCGCAGCTTCCTGACGCTCAGGTTGGCGGCCGCAGGTGGGGGTTCGGGGGGCACTTCTGCGGCGGGTGGAGGGTTGGACGCCGCAGAGCCCCCCGCAATGAGGTCGCCAGCCCGAGGCATGATCCCCTCGCCGTCAGGAAGCGATCGGGTTGTTCCGCTCGAGAGTGGTGGCCGCCGAGCCTGGATCGCGTGCTTCAGGCTGGCGGCCGGAAGGTGACGCGGTTCCGGCCCGCCTTCTTGCTTTCGTACATGAGCTCGTCAGCACGCCGGACCAGCGTGTCAACCCTGTCCCCGACCCGGGCGAGGGTGGCACCGATGGACACCGTGATGCGGATGTTGCCGTTGCCGGTGGCAACGCGCGAGGTCCCGATGAGCGCGCGGAACCGTTCGCCGAGAGCGGTGATCCTGGCTTCGTCCACGTTGACCAGCGCGACCAGGAACTCCTCGCCTCCCCAGCGGCCCACCAGATCGAAGGAGCGTGCGTTGCCCGCGAGCGTCTTTGCAACGGTGCGCAGCGCCTGATCGCCCACGTCGTGCCCGTGGTTGTCGTTGACCAGCTTGAAGTGATCGATGTCAACGAAGAGCACGCCGAACGGCCAGCCGTACCTGTCCATCTCGTCGAGCTTGGCGCGTAGGTTGATCTCCGTGAATGCCCGGTTCGCGACTCCGGTGAGCGGGTCGACGTACGCCATCTCCTGCAGCTCCTTGATGCGCTGCAGCGCCGCCATCCCGGCGGTGTTGTCGGTGAAGACCTCAACCGCGCCGATGATGCTCCCGTACCCATCCTTCACCGGCGCCACCCGCACGCGCACCGGCACCCGGTGCCCCTCCTTGTGGTGGAGGAAGACATCGACGTCGCGCACCTCGCCGTCGCTGAGAGTGGCGCTGGTGGGACAGAGCCCGCCGCACAGGAGGACGCCCTCGGCATTGACGTGGATGAGGAGCTCATCACAGCAGTGCGAGCCGACCACCTCCTCCCTCGTGAACCCCGAGATCCGCTCCGCGGCCTTGTTCCAGTAGGTGATCCTGCGGTCGGGGTCCACGAAGTAGACGCCGTCGTAAAAGTTGTCGAGCAGCGTCTTGAAGAAGTCCGATTGCTGAGGCATCGCGCCGCGTCCTCCCGTGAGCTGCTGAATGCTTGGTACGCCGATTCTAGACCCTTTTCGTGCCTCGGATGTCAACAGGCGACGGGCTGCCAGCACAGGCCGCCGGCTCCCCGGGGAACCGGCACGACACTTCTTGGCGGCGAGGCCTGTCGGAGGCCAGTTCGGGCCTGGTCGTCACATGCCGCGCAGGATGGAGTGGAACTCACTGGCGTCGTTGTCATCCTTGTAACCGACCTCAGTCCCGCAGACCGAGCAACGGTACTCGTACTTGTTGCCGGTGGGCAGGACAAGCAGCAGGTGCCGGCGCACCGGCCGTGCCGCGCGGCAGCGGGGGCAGAAGAGCTCGGAGACCTCGAACTGGTCGAACTGGGAGCGTCCGTTCATCGGCCGGAGGTTCTGCTCTCTCGTTGCGGACGTCAAGGTCGCGAGGCCTTGTAGAGCTTGCACGGGGGGGCTATCTTGACAGCCGGGCACGACCGTGGCCGCCCGGGCGGGAACGGCACGCGGCCCGGCCAGAGGAGAGACGACCCTCGAGCCCGGGAGGTGCTGCATGCCAACCTACGTTTTCAAGTGCGGCGCTTGCGGGGAGCAGTTCGAGAAGGTGATGAGTATCTCCGAGAGGGAGAAGGGGAAACCGCCCGCGTGCCCGAAGTGCAAGAAGCACAAGGTGGAACGCGTCTTCACGAGCTTCTACGCGAAGACCGCCAGGAAGAGCTGACCCCGCAGCCCCCAGGGACACTTTGGCTGCCCGCATGCCGGGCGCCACGGTCCTCCGTGCACACTACAATCGGGCGGTGCCCACTTGGCTGGTGGGGACGAGCGGCTTCTCGTACGACGGCTGGCGGGGGATCTTCTACCCGCCGGGGCTGCCGCGCCGGCTTTGGCTGGAGTTCTACGCGCGCGAGTTTCGTGCCGTCGAGCTCAACGTGACCTTCTACCGCGCGCCCAGCGAGAGCACCTACCGGGGTTGGGTCGCCGCGACGGACCCTGGGTTTTCCTTCGTGCTCAAGGCCCCTAGGCTGGTAAGCCACGTCAAGCGCCTCGCGGAATGCAGGCAGGAACTGGAGCGCTTCTGGAGCGGGGCGCAAATGCTCGGACAGAAGCTTAGGGCGGTGCTCCTCCAGACGCCGCCCAGCCTGCCCTTCGACGCCGCCCTCCTCGACGGGTTCCTGACCTCGCTTCCGGCGGGCTTCCCTCCGGTCGCCTGGGAAGTCCGACATGCCAGCTTCCTCGCTGATGAGGCGCTGACCTGGTTTGCGAGGAGCCGTCAGTCACTGGTGGTCGCCGACTCGGGAGGCCGCTACCCGACGATCCGCGCGTTCACGGCGCCCCCTGCCTACCTGCGTTTCCACGGCCCGGCGGGGCTGTACAGCTCCCCCTACACCGAGGCGCAGCTCGCGGACTACGCGGCCTGGGTAGGTACTAACGTCCCTGAGGACGCAACGGTATATGCCTTCTTCAACAACGACGTGGGCGGCCACGCGATCACCAACGCCCGCCAGTTACGCGCGTTGGTCGAGGCACGCCCCACCCCCGCCTGAGGTGCCTCCGGCGGCCGCCAGCGCGGCGCTTTGCGTCGGGAGTCTCGCGGGCTGGGGGGCACGGGCACAGGGTCCCGATGCGGTCGTGCGGCCGCTGGTGCGCTCCTCCCCCAGGCGCGGCTCGAGTGGCCGGCCTGGGGGCGCTCGGGTCGTCGCGGCGGCGGTCGTCTGCGCACCGAGGGCATCGATCCCTATCCGGGAACTAAACGGCGCTGTAGAATCGACCCCACCATGGCGATCGCAAACAAGAGCCGGTCCCGGCAGGCTTCTCGCGGCGGCGTCGTGCTGGTTCTCCTCGTGGCGCTCGGATTCGTGGCCCTGCTGCTCGCCGTCTACACCTACTTCACCCTGCACTGGAGCTACTCGGAGGGGGAGCGTGCGGGAATCCTGCAGAAGTTCTCCCGCAGGGGGTGGGTGTTCAAGACCTACGAGGGCGAGCTCGCAATGTCCATCGTTCCGGGTGTCACCCCCACGATCTGGGATTTCAGCGTGCGTGACAGCAATGTCGCCAGGGAACTGACGGTGGCGCTGGGCAAACGCGTGGTGCTGCACTACACGGAACACCGCGGCGTTCCCACGTCGTGGTTCGCTGAGACGAGCTACTTCGTCGACTCCTTCCGCCTGGTTGACTGAATTTAGTACCAGGTACCACGTTTTTGCTAATCGAGTATACTTCTGGTTGGAGCCCTGGGGCAAGGCGAGGGGCAAGGCGATGCCGCGTCAGCCGAGATTGTTCGTCGATGGTGCCTATTACCACGTGTACTGCCGCGTCGGTCGGGGAGAGCGCGTCTTCCTGGAAGAGGCAGAAGCCGGCGACCTGGTCAAGATTGTTGGGGATGTCAAACGCCGGGACGGACTGGCGGTGCTGGCGTGGTGTGTGATGTCGAATCACTACCACCTGGCGCTGCGCTGTGGAAGCGTCCCGTTGTGGAGAAGCATGAGGCTGATCCAGGGCCGCTTCAGCAAGGGGTTTAATCGGCGTCAGCAGGTCTATGGCCCGCTCTGGCAGGGGCGCTACAAGGCCAAGCTGGTTGAGGGTGAGCGGCAGCTTCAGCAACTTATGCTCTATGTCCATCTGAATCCTGTGGCCGCTGGCGTAGTTAGGAGTCCTGCCAAATACAGATGGAGCGGCCACCTGGAGCTCCTAGGGGACGAAGGTCAAGGATTGGTGGATCTCGACGAAAGTCTGATGGTTTTCGGTCATACCCGGGAAGTGGCGAGGGGCACGTACGCCAAGGCCGCGGCCGCCGCCTCGCGCGCCCCATGGCTGGGGAAGGAACCCGGGTGGCTTCCCTGGTGGAAGCGTGGGAGGAGCGGGGAGGAGCTGTCTCCTCCCAGCGGGGAGCCAAGGCTGGACGCCCTCGGCGCCAGCACAATGGCCGCACGTCCTCCGCTTTCGGTCGATGAGTTCCTCGTCGCTGCCGCAAACGCCCTCGATACCGGCACTTCGGACCTCGCGGCACGACGCTCAGGGCGCGCCCTGACCCGTCAGCGTGAGATGCTCGCACTGGTGGCAGTCGAGAGCTACGGTGTCAGGGTGAAGGACCTGGCTGAGCGGCTTGGAAAGAACCCTGGGGTCGTGAGCCGGTGGGTCAACATGGGTGGCGAGCGGCGGGCACAGGATTCGGACTTTCGCGAGCGGGTCGAGCAGTTCACCGCCGCCGTGCGGGTTTCGGCGATTGGCGCGCCCGCCGAGGAGAGTGGGTTCGTGAGTGGGCTTGGTGGGTCCTTTGTTGATTAATTTGCAATAATGTAGTACCTGGTACCACACTAGAGCCGGTTGCGGGTTGGGGGGGTCGACGATTACCCTAGCCGGCTGTGAGAGACGAGGCCAAGAATCGGAGGGAGTTTCTCCTCTACCGCGCCGCGAGGGCGATGAGCCGCGTTGCGCCCTTCTGGCTCCTCCAAACCGTTGGAGCGACCCTCGGGGTCGCCTTCCTCTTCCTCGCGGCCGGCCGCAGGCGGACCGTCCTGGCCAACCTCAAGCGTGTCTTCCCAGATCGTTCTGTCTGGGCACGTCTTGGGGTCGCGGTTCGGTGCGCGGCCCACTTCGGCCGGATCGGTTTTGACTACATCAAGTGGGGGCAGGTACCGGCGGAGACGGTGAAGGCGAAGGTGACCTGCGAGGGGCTTGAACACCTGAAACAAGCCCTGGCGGCGGGGAAGGGGGTCATCGGGCTCTCGGCGCACTTCGGGCACTGGGAGGTTGTGGCGATGTGGCTGGCCATCCACGGGATCCCGCAGGGCCTCGTCTACCGGCCGCTCGAGAACCCGCTGATGGAGGCCGAGCTTGCCGCCGCCAGGATGCGCTTCGGAAACACACTCATCCCCAAGACCGGCGCGACCCGCGGCATCATGAAGATCATCCAGGGGGGCGGAATGGTGGACGTGCTCCTCGACCAGAAGGCGGACCTCGAGCACAGCGTGATCGTGGACTTCCTCGGGATCCCCACGCCGACCCCACCCGTTCTGGGGCGGGTGGCGCTCGGAGCCGGCGCCGCGGTGGTCCCGATCTTCTCCTATCCGAAGGGGACGGGGTACACCTTCAAGATCGAGCCCCCGATTCCCACAGAATCCGGGGATAACATCACGACGCTCACGCAGAAGTACAACGATGCGCTGTCGCGGGCGATCCTTGGCCGTCCTGAACTCTGGTTCTGGTTCCACGACCGTTGGACACCCCGGAAGCGCCGCACCATGAGTCCGGAAGACTACGAGGAGTGACGGTCCCGGCGCAGCAACGCTCCGAGGCCGGCGTAGATTCCGACGCAGACGGCGAGGTCGATCAGCACGCCGACATCCATCGCGAACGGCCTGTGGCGCGCCCACTCGGGCAGAAGCGGCGCAACCAGGAGGAAGTAGACCGCATTTCCCGCCAGCACGGCCGCCAGGGCGCGCAGCAGCCTGGGCACCGTCCCTCGCATCAGGCGAACTGATCCTTCTTCAGCGCGACCTGCTCGTAGAAGTCGATGCCCGCGGCGGAGAGCCGCACGCTAGTGGGCGTTGAAGGCTCGCCTTCCCGATGGGTGAGAACGAACCCACCAAGCTCCGCGAGGTAGGCGAGGTCGGGCAGGAGCGTGCGCCCGCCTGCCCTCTGACCGAGTTCGCGCTCGAGGTCCTCGAGGGCCATCGGCACGAATGCGTGCTGCCTCCAGTGGTCGTACAGAACGGCGAAGATCGCCTGGCGGAGTGAGGAGTCGAAACCTCGTCTCGCCGGCGCCGCGAACATTGGCCCCGTGATCGGGAAGACGAGCCTGCCGGCCGTGGGATTTATGAGCAGCGCGAAAGCGATCCAGAGCGCGAGCACCCCCAGCCCCACGGTGAATACTGCGACCGGTAGGTCAAAGGCGCGCGTTCCCGCCAGCGCGTTGGCCACCTTGCAGGCGTACAGCAGGTCGATGTCGAGCAGGAAGACGAACAGCAGTTTGGAGAAGAACCCGAAGCCGTAGGTGAGGACCAGGAAGATCACGAGCGAGGCAGCCTCCGTGGCCTGGATGATCACGTGGTCCGGGACCGAGCCCTTTGCGAGCGAGCCGAGCACCCACCAGTTCAGCGTCCAGTTGAATGCGAACGCCGTGAACAGCGTGCCTCCGTAAAGGTTCTTGTTGACGAAGCTCATCATGCCCGCGAGGAACTGGCAGCCGGCGCCGAAGAGCAGGCAGAAGACTGCCGCCGTCGAGAGCCCTGCGGGGGTGAGCCGGAAGCCGAAGGCGATGGGCGTCAGCGCCGCACACCCGATCGCCAGGCCGATCAAGCCGAGTGGGGTGGGTTCCGCAAACACCTCGTTCCGGTGCGTCGCTCCGATCTCGATCTTCCTGATCATCATTCCTCACTCCTTGAGCACCGTGCCAAGCTTACGGCAAACTGTTGTCCGTCGCCTCGGAGGGCGGTGGTTGACGCTGACCTGCACACCTGCAACGTGCCCTTTCGCGCTCGCCCTTCAGCCACGAGGGGTCGTTGTTCGACCGTAGTCGGCGCGGCTACTTTGCGGCTGGCGGCCAGCCCAGGCCCAGGTGATCGAAGTTCAGGATCGCGTTGGTAACCAGCGCGTAGGAGCCCTGCGTGTTGACCCTCCACATCGGGTTGTTGGCGAACAGCAGGACGTGACCCCTGCCGAGCGGGGCGTCGATCACCAGGGGCTTGCCGGCGATGTCTTCGCCGCCCTCGAGCATCCCCGAGAGCAGAATCTTGTCCGCCTCCCTGGGGAAGGCGAGGATCACCCGGGGCCGGTCCTCGATCCGCGGGAGATGCGGCTCGTAGAAAATTCGCAGGTCCTCGGGAAGCTCGAAGCCCTCCTCGCCCGGGCCCGGGGTGGGGCGTTCGGGCGGCGCAACGAACGGTCGCCCCTGCGGCACGTCCGGGTCGTTCTTGCCGCCGCGCCCGCTCGGGCGTTGCGAGTCTCGCTCCGGCCGCTCGAACACGCCCACCTTGAACGCTGGTGAGCCATCGAAATAGACGGGGACCGTCTCGGCGTAGCCCCACGCCACCGGGCTGGCGCGATCCACGACCGCTGCCTGCAGGATCGAGCCCGTGACCTTCAGCTTGGGCGTCTCGACCACCTTCACCCAGCGCGCGAGACCGAAGTCCACGGCCCAGCGCGCCGTGTCCTGAACCGTGATCAGGAGGCCACCGCCCTCCACGAAGCGCCTGAGGTTTGCGACCCCCTCGATGCCGAGGCCGGGACGCATGTCGTCCGTGGAGTCCACACCGAGGTTCGGAGTGAGTTGCGTTTTCTTCCATGGCAGCGGGGGGCCGGGGGGAAGCCCGTTGACGATTTCCTGCGAGCTGCTCCTCTCAACCGGTGGAAAGATGATGACGTCGAACCTTGCCCGCAGGTCGGTCTCGCGCGCCACCTCCTGAGTCGAGATGTACGCGAACGGCACCCTGAGGTCTTCCAGCGCCAGGCGGTACCACCCCTCGTCCTGAGTCGAGAGCCAGGTGTGAAGGACCGCCACCCTGGGTAGCGCAAGCTCGTGCGTCTTTGCGGTCGGCATCTTCTCCAGGGTCTCGACCCTCAGGCTGAGCGATGCAAACCCGCCAGGGAGGTCGCGACGGCTCGATTCGTCCAGGGGCACTAGGATCGTGCCAGCAGGCCAACTCCTGGCGCCCTTGAACTCCTCCTCGGTGACGAGGATGCGCGTACCCGGGAGCGCCGTGCGCAAGCGGACGATGTCCGTGTCGGCGGTGTTCTCGATTGCGAGCGCGGCGCCTCTGATCGCCACATCGGCACGGGTGGGCCCGGTCCAGGGTTGCATCGGGACCGAAAGCACCTCCGGATTGACGATCCGTTTGAACTCGACGTTCCTGGCGTAACCGAGCGTCCAGCCGGTGTCGTCGTAGACGCGCTCATCGCCGCGCACGTACTGGGTGTCGAGCAACGCATCGGCGAGCCTGGACAGCGGCTGGTCCAATCGGACGACGAAGCTGCCGGCAGCGAAGCCGAGGGTTTCATCCTTCGGTGTCGCCTTTTCCTTGCCCTTTTCGTCGTTGCTTGGCCTTGCCTCCAACCCGGCCCCGTCTCTCGGGGCCGGAGGCCATTCCGGCTTGACGGAAAAGGTCTTGTCGGCGATCTCGACCTCGATGCCGTGCGTGCGCAGGAGCATCATGAGGTCACGCAGCT
>DATKMD010000071.1:0-26172 GCA_035542075.1 Thermoanaerobaculaceae bacterium | reverse complement strand
CCAGGAGCTCGGGGGTGAAGTGGAGACCGGCGGTGGGAGCGGCCACCGCCCGGCCGTCGCGCGCGTACACGGTCTGGTAGCGCTCGCGATCCGCCTCGGTGGGGCCGTGCTCCCTTCGGATGTACGGGGGCAGCGGCACCTCCCCGACCGAAGCCAGCGCCCCCTCGTCGAGCGGTGGGTCGAAGTCGACACGCCACGTGCCCTCGGCGAGGCGCTCGCGCGGCACGGCGGAGCCACGCACGAGGGCGAGTGCCGCACCCGGCCGCAGCCGCCTGGCGGGGCGGGCCATCACCTCCCAGGCGGACCCGCCCAGCGGGCGCACCAGGAGAAGCTCCGCTTCCCCGCCCTGAGGCCTGCGCGCCCGCAGGCGCGCCGGGATCACGCGGGCCTCGTTGATCAGCACCAAGTCCCCGGGCATCAGGAGACCGGGCAGCGCCGAGATCCGAGTCAGCGCAGGGGTCCCGGCGCGGCGGTCCAGCACCAGCAGGCGGGAGGTCCCGCGCGGCCGGGCCTGCTGCGCGATCAGCCGCTCGGGAAGCGTGTACTCGAAGTCGGCGGTCCGCACGGGGCCATCCTACCCGGCTGGCGCGATATTTGTGCGGGCGGCGGGCCACCGATAGACTCCGTTGTGCCCATGTTGACCGAACTGCACAACCGCGCCCTGGGTTACTGCAGCGAGGATTTCAGCGTGCCAGGAGGCACCCTGCATTCAACCGGTTGCACTCTCGCGCGGCAAGGGCCCTCACGGCGCCTGGTGCCATGACCAGCCCCGGCGGTCGCCAGATGCGATTCTTCCTCCTATGCGGCCTCGCCTTCTCCGGAAAGACGACCCTCGCGCGGGAGATTGCGGAGCGGCTTTCCCTCGCCTATGTCAGCCTCGACGAGATCAACGCCGAGCGCGGGCTCCAGCCGGGAGGCGAGGGGTTGCCCGGCGAGGAGTGGGAGCGCTCCCATGCCATCGCCGAAACCCGGTTGGCCGCCGCCTTTGCGGCGGGCCGGGGCGCTGTGCTGGACGACACGGGTTGTTTCCGCTGGCTCCGCGACCGCTACCGCGAGCTCGCCCGTCGTTACGGGGCTCCAACAACGGTCGTGTTTGTGGATACGCCTCTCGATGCGATACGCGCCCGCATCGCGGCCAATCTCAACGAGGGGACGCGCACCGGCATCACCGACGCGGTGTATTCGCGCCACGTGACTGAGTTCGAGCCGCCGGAACACGACGAGCGCACCGTCCGCGTCACGCCGCTGGACGATGCGGGCCAATGGATCGCCGCCAACCTCGACACCGACTGATCCGCGGCCGAGCCACTACTTCGCGCGCTCGACGAACCGGCCGTCCCGCGTGTCCACCCTCACCCTCTCGCCCGATTCCAGGTACGGCGGGACGAGGATCTCGATTCCGGTTTCGAGCCGCGCAGGTTTGAGCTGTGCCTGGGCGGTCGCGCCCTTGAGAGCCGGCGCGGTCTCCACCACGAGCAGCTCGACGGTCACCGGCAGCTCGACCGTTAGCACCTGACCGTTGTAGAGCAACGAGCGCAGCTCGAGCCCGTCGGTCAGGAACCCCGCAGCATCGCCGAGGATGCCCGCCGAGAGCTCGAACTGCTCGAAGCTGGCCTGGTCCATGAAGACGAACTCCTCATCCTGGCGGTAGAGAAACTGGATTGCGCGCTTCTCGCAGTCGGCGGTCGCGAGGGTTTCATTGCCCCTGAACGTCCTCGCCATGGTCTGGCCGGTACGCAGGTTGCGAGCTTTGACTTTCACGAGCATGCTCGCGCCCCTCGCGCTGGGGGTCTGCACCGCGACTTCCGTGACCTCCCAAGGCGCTCCGTCGAGGTCCAGGATCTCGCCGCGCTTGATCTCCGTGGCCCCGATCACGGGCGTCGTCCCCTGGCCGGGGCGCGCCCGCCCCCGTGTCGCGCGAGAGCCGCGAGCTCACGGTGCCGCGAGCAGCTCACCAGGTGATCGTTGACCAGGCCACACGCCTGCATGTGGGAGTAGACGATCGTCGGGCCCACGAAGCGGAACCCCCGCCTGACTAGCTCCTTCGAGAGCGCCTCCGACTCGGGCGTCTGGGCCGGGATCTCCCGCAGCGACTTCCAGGCGTTCACGCGGACCTTGCCGCCAACGAATTTCCAGATGAACGCATCGAACGAGCCGAACTCCCTCTGCACCTCGAGGAAGGCCCGGGCGTTGCCGACGGCCGAGGTGACCTTGGCCCGGTTGCGAATGATGCCTGTGTAGGCGAGCAGCTTCTCCACTCGCGCCGGTGTGAACCGCGCCACCTTCTCCGGGTCGAACCCCGCGAACGCGCGCCGGTACCCGTCGCGTCGCTGCAGCACGGTCCGCCACGAGAGCCCCGCCTGTGCCCCCTCCAGGATCAGAAACTCAAAGTGGCGACCATCGTCGTGAGCCGGGACACCCCACTCCGTGTCGTGGTAGGCTTCCATCAGCGGGTCGGGGGCGCCAAGCCAGCACCGCCTCTGCGTCTTCTCCATGGCGAAAAGATATCAGACACGGGCGGCTCCTCCACCAATCCCTCGCCGCGCCCGACCGCACCCGGATGATCTCGGGGCGCTGCAACGTTAACCAGCCCCGGGGCAGTGTTTCGGTGGAACCGTGGAAAAGGGGTGTGCATGCATCAGCTCGTCGACCTGATCAGCCGCTACGGTCTCGTGTTCGTGTTCGGCAACGTCCTCCTGGAGCAGGCGGGGCTGCCGATCCCGGCGCTCCCGACGCTGGTCTTCGCCGGAGCGCTGGCCGCCGACGGCAAACTGTCGCCTTCCCTGGTGCTTGCGGTCGCCGTGGCGGCGTCGGTGATCGCGGACTACCCCTGGTACCTTGCCGGGCGACGTATCGGGTATCGGGCGCTGCGCCTGGTGTGCCGCCTGTCCCTGTCGCCCGAGTCGTGCGTCCGCCAGACGGAGGGCGTGTTTGAGCGCTGGGGGCTCCTCTCGCTGATGGTCGCGAAGTTCATCCCCGGCTACTCCACGGTGGCGCCTCCGCTCGCCGGGATCCTCGGCACGCGCCCGCTCTCGTTCCTGCTCTACAACACGGCGGGGGCGGCGGTGTGGGCCGGAAGCGCGGTCGCAGCCGGCGTCCTCTTCCACCACCAGGTGGACCGGTTGGTCGCCGCGATCGACGGCCTCGGCTTCTGGGGCATCGCCCTGCTGGCCCTCGGCCTGGTCCTCTACCTGCTCATGCGCTGGGCGCGCCTGGTGCAGTTCCAGCGGGTTTTGCGAATGGCCCGCATCTCGGTCGAGGAGCTCAGGCGCCTCCTTTCGGAGGGGCACAACCCATTGGTCCTGGATGTTCGGACGCGTCTCGCCTACCGCTATGACCCGCGCACGATCCCGGGGGCCATCCGCTTCCAAGTCGAGGAGCTCGACGAGAAGCTGGCGGGCATACCCAGAGACCAGGAGATCATCCTCTACTGCACGTGACCCAACGAGGCCACGGCGGCCCGGGTGGCTGCCAAGCTCAAGGAGAGAGGGTTTCAGCGCATCCGGCCGCTGGCTGGCGGTTTCCAGGCGTGGGTCTCGGCAGGCTTTGAGGTCCAGGACGAGCGCCCAGCGATGGCTTAGAATCGCCACCGCTGCGATGGATCGCGAACCCTGACACGACGGGAGGCGCACGGTGCGGAAGACCACCCCCCAGGATCTGATCGTGAGACCGTTCACCGTCCTCGACCAGCAGTGGGCGCTGCTCGTGGCGGGAAGCGAGCACCCAAATCCGATGACCGTCTCGTGGGGAGGGCTGGGCACGCTCTGGGACCGGCCGGTGGCGACGGTCTACGTTCGGCCGAGCCGGTTCACGTTCTCGCTGCTGGAGGGCGAGCCGTTCTTCACCCTCAACTTCCTCTCCGAGCCGTATCGCTCGGCGCTCGACCTGTGCGGCTCCACCTCCGGGCGTGACACCGACAAGTGGCGCGCCACCAGCCTTTCGAGGGTGCCAGGCATGAACGTCCCCGTCCCGCACGTCGCCGAGGCCGAGCTGGTTCTGGAGTGCCGCGTGCTCGCCACGCTCGACATCGACCCGAAGCGCTTCCTCGAGCCCGCGATCCAGGACTTGTACCCGAAGAAGGATTACCACCGCGTTTTCCTGGGCGAGGTGCTGACGGTCTTCGCCGACGAGCGGTACCTGCCCCAGAACGACTAGGGGTGCCGCTCCGCCGCCTCGTGTGTCCGGCGCCTCCAGCTCACGAGCCCGCAGACGGCCGCACCGACGAGCCCGACGACCAGCCCCAGCGGTGCCACGGCGACGGCGATCAGGAGGAAGAGCCTCCCTTCGACGTGCAGGAGGCCGGCGAGGCAGTTGTGGACGACGACGCTCACGGCGCCGGCAACCACCGAGATCAGCGCGAGCGTGAGGAACCTCCTCGCCATCTGCCGCATCCTGGGTACAGGACGCCATCGTAGTCCAGGCAGACGCGCGTTGCCAGCGGTTCGATCGGGAGGGCACTGGACCCTGGCTCGCGGTTCTGGTACCACGTCTCCGGGAGCATCGCCTGGCATGAAGGATCCGACCACCCGCGCGAGGGTGCTGCTGCTCACCGGGCTTCCCGGCGTCGGCAAGACCACGGTGGTCCGTGCCGTGCCCGCGCTGCTGCCAGGCACGCGCTTCTCCGGCTTCACCACCGAGGAGATCCGTGAAGCAGGACGCCGGCTGGGGTTCCGTGGCACGAGCCTCGACGGCCACGAGACCGTCATCGCCCACGTCGCCTTCCCGGGTCCGGCACGGGTCGGGAGGTACGGCGTGAACATCGGGGCCATCGACCAGCTCACCCGTGCCCTCTACCCGGGGCTCGAAGTGGACGCCTACCTCGTGGACGAGGTCGGGAAGATGGAGTGCCTCTCGAAGGCGTTCGTCGCCGCGATGCGAGAATTGCTGATCTCTCCGGTTCGCCTCGTGGCGACCGTCGCCGCGCGAGGCGGCGGCTTGATCGCCGAGGTCAAGGCCCACCCCGGCGGGGTCATCCGGGAGGTCACGCGCCTCAACCGCTCCTCCCTGCCTGCTGAGGTTGCGGCATGGTTTGCGTCGACCCGCTAGGACGGGCGTAGGCGGTTGGACAGCCGCCCCTCAAGGTGGTTGCCGGGCCCGACGCCGGGCTACGAGGTCAAACCCAGCAACTGCTCGAGCTTGGCCTTCGAAGCCTTCTCCACCTCGGCGTGCAGGGAGTTGCCGTGGGAGTCCATCGTCACGACCACGGGGAAGTTCTCCACCCGGATCACCCAGAGCGCCTCGGGGACCCCAAACTCCTTGAGCTGGAAAACCTGCTCGACTTCCTTTACGGCCTCCGCCAGCACCTGCGCGGTGCCGCCGACGGCGTGGAGGTACACCGCCCCGTGTTCCTGCAACCCCTTGAGCGTCTTCGGCCCCATCCCGCCCTTGCCGATCACGCCGCGCAGTCCGTACTTGCCGATCACGTCGGCCTGGTACGGCTCCTCGCGGGCGCTCGTGGTCGGCCCGGCCGCCACGAACGTGTAGTGCCCGTCCTCGTGCTTCTTGACCACCGGGCCGACGTGATAGATCACCGAGTCCTTGAGGAACGGCGCGACCTCTTCCCGGAGGCCGTGGAGCAACCAGGTGTGGGCGGAGTCGCGGCCCGTGACCACGCGCCCGGAAAGCTCGAGGAAGTCCCCGACCTTCAGCTTGCGGATCGTCGCTTCATCACAGGGCAAGGTCAGTTGAGCCATGTCACCTCTCCCTTCGGGGTGATGCGGGCGCCGGCACGACGGTTCGCCCAGCACATGTAGCTGACGCTCACGAAGTACGAGGCCGGCAGGCGCGCGAGGTTCCCTACCTTGACCCCGAGCACCGTGGTCTTGCCTCCGAACCCCATCGGGCCGATGCCGAGCTGGTTCCCCTGCTCGAGGAGGTTGAGTTCCATCGCGTCGAGCTCCGGAACCTGGTTGTGGTCGTCGAGCCGGCGCAGGAGCTGTCGCTTGGACTCCACGTAGCCCGAGCCGCGATCGCCTCCGAAGCACGCCCCGATGATACCGGGGGCGCACCCCTTGCCCTGGGCCTGGGCGATCGCATCCAGGATGCAGCGGCGCACGCCGTCGAGGGTGCGGTCAGCCTTGAGCTTGGCGTTGGGCAGCGAGTACTGCGCGCCGCAGTTCTCGCACCCGCCGCCCTTGAGGATGACCCGCACCTCGAGGTCTGGTGAGTCCCACTCCTCGCAGTGCACGGTCGGGATGCCCGGGCCCTGGCCGTGACCGGTGTTCTTCTCGGTCAGTGTGTCCACGGCGTTGGGGCGCAGCAGCTGCTTCCCGGTCGCCTGCCTGACCGCCTCCTCGAAGGCGCCCGTCAACATGCGGGTGGACATGCCCACGGGGTGGTGAATCCAAACCAGTGGCGTTCCGGTGTCCTGGCAGATCGGCTGCCAGTTCCCCTTAGACATCTCGACGTTGGTGAGGATGGAGTCGAGCGCCTTGGCCGCGAGCGAGCCCGGCTGCTCGGCGTCGCGCCCTTGTTTCAGCGCCTCCAGCACGTCGGGCGGGAGCTGCGAGGAGGCGTGCGCGATGAGCTCGACGAACTTCTCTGTCCACTGTTCGCGTGTCAACACAGGGGGAACCTCCTTTGTCGTCTGCTCGCGGCGCGAACATCCGCCGCGGCCCTTCTGCGGTCGCGTTCGGGCCGTCCGACCACCGTCGGCCAGCCGAGGCGCGCCCGACAGGCCAGCATGGTAGCGCGGCCCCTGCCGCAACGCACGCTCGTCCGGCCGTTGCCGCCGCAACGCATCCGCCAATCACGAGAAGACGTCTCAGGCGTGAATAGAGGCGTTGAGCCGCCGCGCTTGAAAAGACGGGGGTTAGTGGCGTAGCATCACACGGCTTTGGGGAGGGGGCCCCGGTCATGAGCGAGGGCGAGCAGGTCAAGAAGGGGAAGGGCACGGTCTTCGTTCAGAACGAGGTCTGCAAGGGGTGCTCGTACTGCATCGACTTCTGCCCGGCCCACTGCCTGGAGTTCTCCCGCGACTTCAACCGCAAGGGCTACCACTTCCCGGTGCTGGGGAGACCCGAGGACTGCACGGGTTGCGACCTCTGCGGCCTCTACTGCCCCGACTTCGCGATCTTCGGGGTTCGCTTCAAGGACCTCGAGAAGCGCAGGCAGGCTGCAGCGGAGCCGTTGGTCCCCCTCGGCGGTTGACGCCACCGGAGATCCCCAGGGCGCGATCCCGGGGGAACGGAGGGAATTTTGCACGCCGATCCGAAGGGAGTACTGACAGGGATCCACTTCATCGACGGCGACCACGCCGCCTGTGAGGGGGCCCTCGCGGCCGGCTGCCGCTTCGTCGCTGGCTACCCGATCACGCCGTCCACCGAGGTGGTCGAGCGCTTCGCCGCCCGCATCCCACTGGTCGGGGGGGTCTTCATCCAGATGGAGGACGAGATTGCGTCCTCGATCGCCATCCTCGGCGGCGCGTGGGCTGGCAAGAAGGTGATGACCGTGACCTCGGGGCCCGGCCTGTCGCTGATGATGGAGCACGTCGGCCTGGCCGCGATCACCGAGACGCCCTGTGTGATCGTGGACGTGCAGCGGGGCGGCCCCTCCACCGGCCTGCCGACGCTCCCCGCGCAGGCCGACATGATGCAGGCGAAGTGGGGCTCGCACGGGGACTACGAGATCATCGCGCTCTCGCCCAACTCGCCCCAGGAGTGCTTCGACCTCATGATCAAGGCTTTCAACCTCGCCGAGACGTACCGTGTGCCCGTCTTCTTCATGATGGACGAGGTGGTCGGCCACATGACCGAGCGCGTGGTCATCCCGGCCCCCGAAGCGATCGAGATCGTCGAGCGCAGGTGGACCTCGAGGAAGCCCGGCGACTACCGTGCCTACGAGACCGACGGCGACATGGTCCCCGAGATGGTCAAGGCGGGCGACGGCTACCGGATTCACGTCACCGGCCTCACGCACGACGACCGCGGCTACCCCGCGATGAACCCGCAGGCGCAGGACAAGCTCGTCACGCGCCTCGTCAGCAAGATCCGCGCGAACCGCGACAAGCTCGTGGACGTGAGGGAGGACGGCGTCGAGGGCGCCGACGTGGTGGTGGTCTCGTTCGGCATCACCTCCCGCGTAGCGGCTGCCGCGATCGAGACCGCGCGCCGCAGGGGAGTCAAGGTCGGCCACCTGCGCCTCGTCATCGCGTGGCCGTTCCCGGCGAAACGCATCCGGGAGCTCGCCGAGAGCGCGAAAGCGTTCGTCGTCCCGGAGCTGAACATGGGCCAGATGGTGCTCGAGGTGGAGCGGGCCGTCGCCGGCAGGGCGGCGGTGATCTCCGTCCCCCACGCCGGCGGCACCGTGCACGAGCCGGAAACGATCCTGGTGAAGATCACGGAGGCCGCGCAATGAGCGACAGCGACGTCCTCGAGCTCGAGATCGAGAACCCGGTGGCGCCGTACCTGCGGCAGGAGCGCCTGCCGCACATCTGGTGCCCCGGCTGCGGCATCGGCACGACGGTCAACTGCTTCGCCCGCGCCCTCACAGAGTCGGCGATGGACCTCGACAAGGTCGCGATCGTGTCGGGCATCGGCTGCACCGGCCGCGTGGCTGGCTACCTCAACCTCGACTCGTTCCACACGACCCACGGCCGCGCGATCCCGTTCGCCACGGGCCTCAAGCTCGCAAACCCCGACCTCAAGGTCGTGGTCTACTCCGGGGACGGCGACCTCTCGGCCATCGGTGGCAACCACCTCGTGCACGCGGCCCGCCGCAATATGGACCTGATGATCGTCTGCGTGAACAACTTCACCTACGGCATGACCGGCGGCCAGGTCGCCCCGACGACGCCGCTCGGCGCCACGCAGACCACGATGCCGTACGGGAACTTCGAGAACCCGTTCAACCTCCCGTTTCTCGCTGACGCCTGCGGCGCGGTGTACGTCGCGCGCTGGACCGTCTACCACGTCAAGCAGCTGGCAAAGGCGATGCTCGAGGGGCTCAGAAAGAAAGGGTTCGTGTTCATCGAGGCCCTCGCGCCGTGCCCGACGCTGTACTCACGCCGGAACCGCCTCGGCGACGGCGTGGATCAGCTCAAGTACTACAAGGAGAAGAGCAAGATCGTCAACGGCGCCGATACCAAGGATGTGGGGCTCTCGTTCCAGGGCGAGATCGTCGTGGGCAAGTTCGTGGACCGTGAGCGCCCGACCTGGCTCGACGCAATGAACGAGCACTACACGCAGCACTTCGGCGAGAAGTACGTCCCGTATGGGGTGTCGCATGGTCAAGACTGAGATCCGGGTGGGGGGCCTCGGCGGCCAGGGCGTCATCCTCTGCGGGATGATCATCGGCAAGGCCGCCTCGATCTTCGACGGCAAGCACGCGACGCTCATCCAGGCGTTCGGCCCCGAGGCGCGCGGCAGTGCGTGCAGCGCCCAGGTCTCGGTGGCCGATGAGGCGATCGGCTACCCCTACGTGAAGCACCCCGACGTGCTCATCGTGATGTCCCCCGATGCCTACACCCAGTTCGCGCCGCAGCTCAAGTCGGGCGGGGTGCTCCTTTACGAGAACGAGCTGATCAAGGTCGACGACAGGCTCCCCGCAGGCGTGAAGGCGTTCGGCATCCCGGCCACTCGCCTCGCCGAGGAGCTGGGCAGGCGGCTGGTGCTCAACATCGTGATGACCGGCTTCTTCACCGGCGTCACCGGGCTGGTCTCTTCCGAGGCCGTGGAGAAGGCGGTCAAGTCCTCGGTCCCCCGCGGCACCGAGGACCTCAACCTGCGCGCCTTCCGCAAGGGCTACGAGTACGGCCGCGAAGCGGTCACGAACGCCGGTTAGGGAGGGGACGGTGAAGCTCGAAGGGTTTCCCCAGAACCTGACGCTCAAGGACGGAACCGAGATCGTCGTCAAACCGCTGGAGGCCAAGGACGCGCCGGCGCTCCTCGAGTTCTACCGCGCGATTCCCGAGGAGGACCGCCTGTACCTGCGCGACGACGTCACCAAACCGGAGTGGCTGGAGCGCTTCGTTTCCCACGTCGAACACAACGAGGTGGTCTCCCTGATCGCCCTGCACGGGAAGACGGTTGTCGGCGAGGCGAGCCTGTACCGAGCGCTGCACGGTTGGACCGCTCACGTCGGCGAGATCCGGATCACGGTTCAGCCCCGGCTTCGGCGCAGCGGGCTGGGAACTGCGCTCGCGAGGGACCTCGTCAAGGTCGCCGTCGGTCTCGGGGTCGAGAAGATGATCGTCCAGATGGTGGAGAGCCAGAAGTCCGCACGGCGCCTCTTCGAAAAACTGGGCTTCCGCCAGGAAGCGGTGCTCCGAGCGCACGTCAAGGACATCCACGGGATCAAGCGCGACCTGCTGATCGCCTCCAACGACGTCTCCCACCTCTGGGAGGCGATGGAGGCCCTGGTCTCCGACTTCTCGCCCACGGTCGGATAGCAGGAGGCAGCAGACCGTCCGAGGTAGCTAGTCGGCTTTCATTCGGAAGGGCTTGGCCTCTCGAATCTGGACTCTCAACTATTCAGTTGCGTGCTAACATTTCGCGATGCGAGGACAGATTCTCAGGCGGCCCGCGAACGGCGAACGCCGCCCCGCGGGTGACGCCGCCGCCTGCCTGGCCCGGTGCGCCGTCAAGGCCGTGGAGAGCACGCTGCGATGAAGACCGGATTCTCCAGACGAGGCGACTTCCTCCCCTTCTCCCGGCCGACCATCCGCCAGGCCGAGATCGACGAGGTCGTGGACACGCTCCGCTCCGGCTGGATCACCACCGGCCCGAAGGCCGAACGGTTCGAGAAGCAATTCGCTGCCTACACCGGGTTTCCGCACGCGCTGGCGCTCTCCTCAGCCACCGCCGGCCAGCACATCGGCCTGATCGCGCTCGGGGTCAAGCCGGGCGACGAGGTGATCACCACACCGATGACCTGGGCCTCGACAGTCAACATGATCGAGGTGGCCGGTGCGACGCCGGTGTTCGTGGACATCCACCGCTCGACGCTCCAGATCGATGAGGCCGGGCTTGCGGCCGCGGTCACGCCGCGGACGGTTGGGATCATCCCGGTGCACTACGCGGGCGCGCCGGCCGACATGCAGCCGATCCTCCAGGTGGCGGCCAGGCACGGCCTGTGGGTTTTCGAGGACGCGGCACACGGCGTCGGCTGCCATTACAGGGGAACCCACGTCGGTTGCTTCGACCGTCTCGGGGTATTCTCCTTCCACCCGATCAAGAACATGACCACCGCCGAGGGCGGCATGCTGGTGACCCGCGACGACGGGCTGGCGGCAAAGCTGCGGACTTTGCGCTTCCACGGTCTCGAGAAGCAGGCGTGGGATCGCTACGCGGAGGGCGGTTCCCCACAGGTCGAGATCGTGCTGCCGGGGTTCAAGTACAACTTCACGGACATGCAGGCGGCGCTCGGCATCCACCAGCTCGCATCCATCGACGAGTTCAACGCCCGTCGCCGGCAGCTCGCCGACCTGTACGACCGGCTCCTCGCGGATGTGCCCGAGATCGAGCCGCTCGCCGTCCCCGACTACGACCACTTCCACACCCGCCACCTGTACGTGGTCAAGGTGCTGGAGCGCGCGGGTCTTACCCGCGACCGGTTCATCGCCGAACTGAAGGCGCGCAATGTCGGGACCGGCATCCACTTTCGGGCCGTTCACACGCAGCCGTACTACGCGGCCAAGTACCCGCGCTGGGTCGGCGCGCTCCCGGTCGCAGAGTGGGTCTCGGACCGTCTCTGCTCGCTCCCCCTCTTCCCGCTGATGAGCGAGGACGACGTCCGCTATGTCGTGGCCGCCATCAAGGATGGCCTCGCGCACGCCGGTGGTGCGGGCGCCCCTGCCCGCAGCGAAGGGGCCGTATGAGCGAGCCCTACCTCTCCGTCGTCGTGCCGGTCTTCAACGAGGAAGAGAGCCTCCCCGAGCTGCTCTCGCGTCTTTCCCCCGCCCTCCAGGCCCTCACGAGGAGCTACGAGGTCTTCCTCGTCAACGACGGCAGCCGCGACGGCTCGCTCGCGCTGCTGCGCGAGGCCGCCGCCAGGGACCCTCACCTCACGGTGATCGACTTCAACCGCAACTACGGGCAGCACTCGGCGATCTTCGCCGGGTTCGAGGCGGCCCGCGGCGAGATCATCGTCACGCTGGACGCGGACCTTCAGAACCCGCCGGAGGAGATAGGCAAGCTGGTCGCCAAGATGGAGGAGGGGTTCGACGTGGTGGGGTCGGTACGGATCAAGCGCCAGGACCCCTTCTTTCGGCGTCTCGCCTCCCGCCTGGTCAACCGCGTGACCTCGATGGCCACCGGCGTGGACCTCTCCGACTACGGCTGCATGCTCCGCGCCTACCGCCGCGGAGTCGTCAAGACGCTCTGCCAGTCCAAGGAGATCTCGACGTTCATCCCGGTCCTGGCCGACATGTTCGCGGGCCGCGTGACCGAGGTGCCGGTGGCCCACGCGGAGCGGCTCAAGGGACAGAGCAAGTACAGCCTTTGGAAGCTCGTTCGCCTCCAGTTCGACCTCATGACGAGCTTCTCGCTGTGGCCGCTGCGCTCCACGATGTTGATGGGTGTGCTGATGGCCGCGGCCTCGATGATCGTGGCCCTGGTGCTGATCGCGGGCCGTCTGATCGAGGGCCCACACTGGGCCGTGAGCGGCGTCTTCACTCTATTCGCGGTTCTCTTCTTCTTCGTGGGGGCTATGTTCTTTGCCCTCGGGCTGCTGGGCGAGTACGTGGGGCGCATCTACATGGAGGTCCGCCACCGCCCGCGCTACGTGATCCGACAGGTCATCCGCTCCGGACAGGATTCCCGGTGATCGTGTCCGTTGATTCCCGAGCCCCAAACGCCGGAACCCGCTGTCTGGTGCTCGGCTATCACACCATGGGCTGCGTGGGCCTCGAGGCGTTGCACCGTCATGGCTTCGAGGTCGCCGCGGTCGTCACCCACCGCGACGACCCTGACGAGGAGGTCTGGTGGCAATCGGTGGTGGAGCGCGCCCGCTCCCGCGCCATCCCCGTACACTTCGCAGCCAGATCCGACCCCAAGACGCCCGCGTTTGCCGAGCAGGTCGGGAGCTACCGGCCGGACTTCATCTTCTCCTTCTACTTCCGGTACATGCTGCCGGAGGCTGTGCTGCGCCTCGCCCCGCGCGGCGCCCTCAACCTGCACGGCTCCCTGCTCCCCCGCTACCGGGGAAGGGCGCCAGTCAACTGGGTGCTCGTCAACGGCGAGACCGAGACCGGCGTGTCGCTGCACTACATGGTCGCGAGGCCCGACGCCGGCGACCTGGTCGGGCAGGAGCGCGTCGAGATCGCCTTCGAGGACACCGCACGCACGCTTTACGGCAAGCTTGAGAAGGCCGCGGAGAGGCTGCTCGACCGTACCCTCCCGCTGCTCAGGGAAGGGAGTGCGCCCTCGGTGGCGATGAACCTCACCGAGGGCTCGTACTTCGGGCGCCGCACGCCCGAGGATGGGCGGTTCGACTGGACGTGGCCGGCGCTGCGAATCTACAACCTCATCCGGGCGGTCACCCACCCCTACCCGGGTGCGTTCACGACCTGGGCCGGGAGGAAGCTCTTCGTGTGGTGGGCGCTCCCGCACGCCCGCCGCGTCGAGGCTGCGCCCGGCACGGTGGTCGGCGTCACCCCGGAGGGCATCGAGGTGGCTACCGGCGACGGGGTTCTGCTCGTGTCGAGGTGCCAGCTCGAGGGCGGGGAGGAGATGGACGCGCCGGCGTTCTCCGGGACGCACCGGATCGCGTGCGGTTCTCGCTTGGATGAGGCGGGAGAAAGACAATGAAGATCCTTATCCTCGGCGTAAACGGCTTCATCGGCAACGCGCTCACCCGCAAGATCCTCTCGAGCACGGCCTGGGAGGTCTACGGCATGGACCTCTCCGCCAGCAAGCTCGAGCACTCCATCAACCACGATCGCTTCCACTTCCTCGAGGGCGACATCACGATCAACAAGGAGTGGATCGAGTACCACGTCAAGAAGTGCGACGTGGTCTTGCCGCTGGTCGCGATCGCCACCCCGGCCACCTACGTCAAGGAGCCCCTCCGGGTGTTCGAGCTCGACTTCGAGGAGAACCTGAGGGTGATCAGGCAGTGCGTCAGGTACCGGCGGCGCGTGGTGTTCCCCTCGACCTCCGAGGTCTACGGCATGTCGGCAGACCCCGAGTTCGACGAGGACTCGAGTCCCCTCGTGCTCGGGCCGATCAACAAGCCGCGCTGGATCTACTCCTGCTCCAAGCAGCTGCTCGACCGGGTCATCGCCGCCTACGGCCAGCAGGAGGGGCTCAGGTACACGCTCTTCCGCCCGTTCAACTGGATCGGCCCCAAACTCGACGACATCGACGCCGCCAAGGAGGGGTCCTCGAGGGTTGTCACGCAGTTCGTGATCAACCTCTTCCGGGGCGAGCCGATCCGCCTTGTGGACGGGGGCGAGCAGAAGCGCTGCTTCACGTGGGTGGATGACGGGATCGAAGCGCTGACCGCGATCATCGCGGATGAGCGGCGCGTGACCGACGGGCAGATCTTCAACATCGGCAACCCCGCGAGCGAGTGCTCGGTCAAGGAACTGGCGCACAAGCTCGCACGTCTCTACGAAGAGCGCCGCAAGGAGATCCCCAACCACACGCCGCCTCGAATCGAGGAGGTCACGTCCGCCGAGTACTACGGCAAGGGTTACCAGGACATCCTCACGCGCAAACCCTCGATCGCAAAGGCGCGTAAACTCCTCGGCTGGGAGCCCAAGGTGCCGCTCGACGATGCACTACGCCTCACTTTCGACGCGTTCCTCGCGGACTGGCTGGCACAATGAAGAAGGGCAGAGGGACGAGGGCAGAGGGCAGAGCACAGCCCCAGAAAGCGGAAAGATGAAATGACCCCGCAAACACCGCTTTCTTCCCTCCCCTCTCCCCACTCCTCTGCCGTCAAGGTTCTCGGCCTGCGCATCGATGTTGATACCCACGAAGGGATGAAGAGCGGTGTGCCCGCGCTGCTGGACGTCCTCTCCGCGTACGGCGTCAAGGGGACCTTCTACCTCTCGATGGGCCCCGACCGCGCCGGGCTCGCGGCTCTGAACGTCTTCCGGCCCGGGTTCCTCGCGAAGATGCGGCGGACCGGGGCGGCCCGCGTGTACGGCCTGCGCACTGTGCTCTCGGGAACGCTCTTGCCGGCACGGATGATCGCGACGGCGCTTCCGGAGATCGCGCGCCGAATCGTCGCCGAGGGCCACGAGGTCGGGGTGCACGCGTGGGACCACAGGCGGTGGCAGGATGGGCTGGAGAGCTACTCCGAGGCAGAGGTGGCGCGGGAGCTCGCCCAGGCCTTCGAGGCCTTCGTGGAGGTCTTCGGCACCCCGCCGCAGACCTTCGCGGCGCCCGCGTGGCTCGCCAACGACGCCAGCTTGAGCTTCCAGGAGAACCTCGGCCTGCAGTATGCCAGCGACTGCAGGGGCGAGGAGCCCTTCATCCCGGTGGTCGGGGGTGCGGCGCTCGTCACCCCCCAGGTTCCCACCACGCTGCCGACGCTCGACGAGGCGCTCGGCGAGACGCACTCCCTGGCTCGCGCGTTCTTCACCTCGGTCCTCGTGACGAGCGGGCACGCGCCATGGCCGGTACTCACCGTGCACGCCGAGCTCGAGGGTGGCCCTTACGCCGCCGACCTGCGGTGGTTCCTGGAGCAGGCCGCCGAGGCGGGGATTCACGTGGTGCCCCTCCACGAGCTGCTGACCGCTCGCTGCGCCACAGGGAAGCCCCTCCCGCGGCGCACGATGGGACACGGGATCGTTCCAGGGCGCCACAGCAAGGTCTCGATGCCGGTGGCCGGCTGAAGCAGAGACAGTTCAGAGTGAAGAGTCAAAAGTGCGAAGTCGAGAAACCACGCGATGCAGACACGACGGACGAAGACTCGCGCCTCGTCGTTGTCCACTTTGCACTCTGCACTTTGAACTTTGAACTCTTAACTTTCTTCTTCGGCGGCGGCCTCGAGCTCGGCGATGCGCTTGCGCACCACCATCTCGGCCATGTCCGGGATGACCTCCCAGGCGATGCGCTCGAGCTGAGGCATCGCGAGCTCCACGACCCGCTTGGCGATGCGGTCCACCTGCTCGTCACTCAGCGAATCCGCATGCGCAGGCGCGACGGTCGCCGCCGGCGGTTGCGGCAGCAGCTCCATGGCGCGGCGGGCGATGCGCTCCACCATCTCATCCATCGTGACGTCGCCTCCTGGCGGGGCCACCGCAGGAGCCGGTGGCATGGGCTCGACGGGGAACCTTTGGGTGGGCCCTTCCTCCATGGCCCGCTCGGGGGGCAGCGGCGACGCCAGCTGCGGAGGCGTGAACAGCGCCGCGGACTCCAGCGGCGCGGGCCTCTCGACAGCGGGCGGTACCGGGGGCGGCGGTGGCTCCGACGACTCACGGGCGCTGAAACCAGGTCCCGGCTCAGCCGCCGCCGGCGGCACAAAGGTCTCGCGAGGCGTCACGCCCGCGCTTTCCGGCTCGCCGAAAGCGGGCGGCTGCTCTCCACCGAGTGCGAAGGCCGGTGGCGCCTGGGGCGCTGCGGGCTCCTGCAACTCGGGCGGCACTGCCCGCGGCGTCGGCGGGTTTGATTTCCCCAGTGAGCTTGCAGTCAGGTCGATGCCGTCCTCCGGCGCGGGCACGGGCGCCGGCGGTGGCGGCTTGAGGTTCTCGAACCCCGGTCCGGTGAAATCCAGGGCAGGCACGCCCTCCGGGATCCCGTGATCCACCGCCCCGGCCTCGGCGGGCACTGCGGCGAGCGACTGCGCGCGCTTGATGAGGTCCTCGACGGTGTTGATGAGCTCTCGTGCCTCAAACGGCTTGGTGACGATGCCGTCGCACCCTGCCGCGAGGGCGCGGTCGCGGTCGAACGGTTCAAACGTCCCGGTGAGGAGCACCACGGGAATGTGCAGCGTTGCCGGATCGCTCTTCAGCGCCTGGCACACCTCGTAGCCGTTCATGTCCGGCATCACGACGTCGCACAGGACGACGTCCGGTTTGACTTCCGGCAGACGCTTGAAGAGGTCGCGACCGCTGCCGACCGCAACCACCTTGTGCTCGGTCTCGGCGAAGGTGAGCTCAACGACCTTCTGGATCGTGATGCTGTCGTCGGCAAGCAGGACCATTCCGCCCATGTTCACCTCGTCTCGCTGAGGCTCTCCCATCCTTGGTACCACGAACTGGGTGCACTGTCAATGACTTGGCCGTGCTCCCCCGGGTCGGAATGCAGCGACCCGTCGTCGCCGATCCACACCACGGCACCGGTCTCCATCCACCCGGGGACGACGTGTGCCTGCCTCCCACCCTCCACGAGGCTCCACGGGCGATGGAAGTGACCCCACAGCACGACGTCCACTCCGGCGGCAAAGTGCCGACGCGCGGCTGCCTCGAGGTCCTCCTTCGGAAGATCAACACGGTAGGTGAAATTCGTCTGCGCCAGCCGCGACTCGGTCCCGAGGACTATCCGTTGCGCCAGGCGCCTCGGAAGGAGACGCGCCCAGACCCGTGCCGGTCCACTTTTCGACACTGCACGCCAGAAGCGATACGAGCGGTCGCTTCGGTTGATGAGGTCGCCGTGCTCCAGGAGGAAACGTCGCCTCCCCGCCACGAAGGAGTGGACTGGGCCCGCGGCGTCTCGGTACGGGTCGAGCTCGGCCGCGTCGAGGAAGAAGTCCCTGTTCCCCTCCACCAGAACGACCCGCACGCCCGCGCGGCGCAGGGAGGCCAGCTCCTCGAGACCCCGGCGGACGGTCGCATCCCAGAACCGGGAGTACCCGACGAGAGCGCGGAAAAGGTCACCCAGGAACACGACCTCCTGCGGGCCATGCCGTCGCACCTCGGCCATCGCGGTGAGGAACTTCTCGAGGTCGTCCCTCCCCTGCCCGACGTGGAGATCAGCCAGCACCGCTCGGTTCACGAGCCATGCTAGCATTCGCACGTTCAGGGGTGGAAGGTGCCAGAACCCAACTCGTCGCAGGGAAACCCCGCCCGCAGCGCAGCCACGCCCGACCCGCGACGCGTGCTGCTCACCGGCGCCAGAGGGTTCGTCGGCAGCGAGGTGCTGCGTCAGCTCCTCGCCTCCGGCCACGAGGTCGTGGCGGTCTCGCGTCACCTTCGGGCGACGAACGTGCCCCACGGGGTCATCCAGGTGGCTGCCGACATCACCAGCGATGGGTGGCAGCGCTGGTGCGAGGGGTGTGGCGCGGCGATCCATCTCGTCGGAATCATCCGCCAGGCCCCGCGCGCCGGCGTCACGTTCGAGCGCGCCCACGTCGTAGCCACCCGACGCGTGATTGCAGTCTGCCGCTCCCTGGGCATCAAGCGTCTGGTCCACATGTCGGCCCTGGGCGCACGGGCCGAGGCGGCAACCGCCTACCACCGCACCAAGTGGCAGGCGGAGGAAGCGGTGCGGGCCTCAGACCTCGACTGGACGATCTTCAGGCCGGCGCCCCTCTTCGGCCCCGGCGACGGATTTGCCACCACCATCGCCCATGCCCTGCGCCGTTCCCCGGTCTTTCCGGTCTTCGGCGACGGCAGCTACAGAGTCCAGCCCATCGCGGTGGAAGAGGTCGCACACTGCTTCGTGACCGCCCTCGACCGGCCGGTCACGATCGGCGAGACCTACGAGTTGGCTGGACCCGAGGCGCTCACCTACAACGAGGTGCTGCGCCGGATCGCCCAGGCTCTCGGCCTGCGACGGGCGTTTGTCCACCTCCCGCTCGGGCTGGTGAAGCCGGCGGTCTCGCTGATCCAGCACCTGCCGGGCGCTCCGATCACGCGCGACCAGCTGAACATGCTCCTGGAGGGATCCACGTGCGACACCAGCTCGGCGTCGCTCACCTTCGGCATCCCGGTCTCCCGTTTCCAGGGCCCGACCTGGCTCAGCCGGAAAGGACAGTGAAGAGTTCAGAGTGCAGAGTGAAGAGTTAACTACCTCACGAGGACAAACGGGCTACTCGACGAAACTGGGACAGGAAACTCTTCATTCTGCACTCTACAATCTCAACTCTTGGCTCGTGCCTGCGGTCTGAGCTCCCCCACCTCGAGGCGGATCGTCCGGTAGGCCCGGACGACGTCGGTGCCCTCGAACACGACGCCAGCGAAGAGGACTGCCATCCCGGTCACGAACACCGGGAGCGGGTGCGCGAGGGCGATCCACTCTGGACCGGCGACACGGAGACCCAGGAGCAGCGACGTCAGCACGAAACACCCGACTGCCACGACCTGGCACATCACCGCGTTGCGCAGCAGGCGGACGCGATCCAGGAGGTCCTCGAGCTGGCGCAGGACGCTGGCAAGACGAGCGACCTCAAGCGGCGTGGCTTCGGCGGGAGGCGTCGTGCCGCGCACCAGTCGGCGCCGCTCCTCGCTGAGCACGCGGATCCGGCTCATGATCACGGTGTAACGGTTGAGCAGCGCGAGCAGTAGCAGGCCGCAGGCGGAGACCATGATCGCCGGGGCGAGGATGGCCTGGATCGCCTGCACCGCGTACCCGTACTGAGTTTCCATGTTCAACCCTCCCACGCCGTGCCGAGGCGCGGCGCCGCAGCCCGCGCCGCGTCCGCCACGACTGCCGCGGCAGCCCCGCTCTGGCGCGCCGCGGCGAGAACCGCGTCGTGCTCCGGCTTGGCCGAGACCACACGGCCCGCGAACACGCCGACCTTCACGGGGATCGGACCGAAGGGGGTCAGGACATCTACCATGTGACGCTCGAGCTCGGGACGCGTGCACTCCAGGAGGCGAACACCGAGGGTGGCCCCTTCCGCGAACACGGCCGCGGTGACCGCCGCCGCGTCCGATGGCTCGACCACCGCCCGCAGCTCCACCACGGGCCGTCCCTTGCGCCCCGTCCCCTGCAGGCACCATGCATCTACAGCACCAGCCTCGCGCACCCGCTCCAGCAGTGCCCCGATCGTCTCCCCGGTGACGTCATCCACGGTCGTCTCCAGGATCACCATCGGGCGCCCCGCAGCACGTTCCTCCTCCTCGATGAGGAAAGTCCGCAACACGTTGGGCAGCCCCGCGAACTCCCTCACCCCGAGCCCTACCCCGACCGCCAGGATCCTGCCCGCCGGCAAGGGCCCGAAGCGGTCCGCCAACGTGACGAGGAGCACCGCCCCGGTCGGCGTTGTCATCTCGCCCTCGGCGGCGTGGGACGCGAGCGGCACCCCCCGAAGCAATCGAGCGACCGCCGGCGGCGGCACCGGAAGCAGCCCGTGGGCCGTCTGCACCGTGCCGGAGCCCACGGGGACGGGGGCGCAGGAGATCGCGCCCACACCGAGCAGCTCGAGTGCGGCACAGACGCCGACGATGTCCACGACCGCATCCACGGCGGAAAGCTCGTGGAGGTGAGCCTTCTCGAGCGGCACGCCGTGCACCTCCGCCTCGGCCTCGAACAGCCGCCGGAAAGCGGCAAGGGCGCGCTCCCGGACCGTCTCCGACAGCGATGCCTCCCGCAGCAGCCTTTCCACGTCCAGGAGGTGGCGGGCGGGGTGCCCGCCCTCCTCGACGCGCACCGAGACCCGCGTGCCGGCCAGACTCTGGTGCCGGTCCCGGGTCGCCTCGAGCCGCCACCCCGGCAGGTTGAGCCCGCCGAGCACCTCCTCGAGGCGCTCCCGCGGGGCGCCGAGGTCCACGAGGGCCCCGAGCAGCATGTCGCCGGCGGCGCCCCCGAACGGATCGATGTAAAGGGTCTTTGCCATGTCTCAGCGTCGCTTCATCGCGGCATCAAAGTCAAACCCGGCGGCAGGCGAAGCGATGCACCGGACGCGCCTCCCGAGCATACTTGACCTCGAAGTTGGACGGCGGAACTCCCTCGAAGGCGTCCGCGACCGGCACCGAGGCGAGGCGCGGCTCGCCCGCGAGCACCGCGCCGATCACCGTTGCGTAGCCCTCGTGGTCGGTCTTGACTCGCAGCAATCCCTCCGGTGCCAGGACATCGGCCAGTCGTGCGACGTTTGAGGGGCGAAAGAACCGTCGCTTGTTGTGGCGCTTCTTCGGCCACGGGTCGGGGAAGTAGATGTGCACCGCCGCGACGCTGCCCTCCCCCAGACACCGGAAGAGGAGGTCCTCCGCGGTCGTGTGCGCGAGCCTCACGTTTGAGAGGCCTCTCCGGGCCGCCCGCACCGCCGCGAGCTGTAGGTACTTGCGCACACGCTCGACGCCGACCAGCCCCCTGCCGGGGTGCTCGGCCGCCCAGGCAAGCATGAACTGTCCCTTTCCGACGCCCAGTTCGACCTCGAGTGGCACGGCCGAGCCGAACACCTCGCGACCTGCGAGCGGCAGCTTCACGCTGCCGAGGTCGAGGACGATCCCCGCTGGCTCCACGGTCGCGGTCAGCCCTCGGTGTCCGAGGCGTCCTCAGGGCTCTCGTCGCCGAACACGATGCCGATGGCGCGGGCGGCCTGCATGAGCTGGCAGCCCGGGTCCACCTTCTTAATACGCCCGATCGCATCGGCGAGCGGCACCGCGACGATCTCGTCGCCGCGCAGCGCCACCATGCTGCCGAACTTCCCCTCGACCGCGAGCCGCGCAGCCTCGATGCCGAAGCGGGTCGCGAGGATCCGATCGTTCGGCACCGGCGAGCCCCCGCGCTGGATGTGGCCCAGCACCGTGGCGCGGACCTCGTAGCCCCCGCGAGCCTCGATCTCGCGGGCGATCGAGGCCGAGATGCCGCCCAGCCTCTTCCAGCCCGTGACCGCGTCCTCCCCCGCGAACACCTGATTCCCGCCCGCCGGCGCGGCACCCTCGGCCACGACCACCAGGGAGAAAGGCCTCCCGCGGCGCTCCCGGGCATGGAACTTAGCGATCAACGGCTCGAACCGGAAGGGGATCTCGGGGATCAGCACGACGTCCCCGCCGCCTGCGAGGCCGGCGTGCAAGGCGATCCAGCCTGCATCGCGCCCCATCACCTCCAGAAGCATGACCCTGTGGTGGCTCTCGGCGGTCGTGTGCAGGCAGTCGAGCGCCCACGTCGCGGACTGGACGGCGGTCGCAAAACCGAACGTGTAGTCCGTGGCCGAGAGATCGTTGTCGATTGTCTTCGGCACCCCGACCACCGGGATGCCGAGCTCCCGCCAGAAGCGCTCGCCGATCGAGAGCGAGCCGTCGCCTCCGATGACGACCAGGCAGTCGAGGCCGAGCCTTGCCACGTTCTTCTTCGCGGTCCCGGATGCGTCGACAAGCTCCTCCACGCCGTCGGGCCGGCGGTAGGCGTAGCGAAACGGGTTGCCCCGGTTGGTTGTGCCGAGGATGGTGCCGCCGCGCACGAGCAGCCCCGAGATGTCGTCGAGGTCCAGCTCTCGGGCCCTCATCTCCACCAAGCCCGTGAACCCCTCCGAGATCCCGACCACGGCGACGCCGTGGGCCACCCTGCAGGCCCGAACGACCGCGCGGATGACCGCGTTCAGCCCGGGGGCGTCACCCCCTCCGGTCAGTACCCCAACCCGCTTGACTGCGCTCATGGTGCGTCCTCCAGCCCGAGGCGGACCAGCTCGATCCCGGCCTCACGGGCGTACTCGGCGATGCGGTCGTCGCGGTAGAACTCTCCATAGAGCACGCGGATGATGCCCGCGTTGGCGATCAGCTTGAAACAGTCCCAGCACGGCGATGAAGTGACGTAGATGCTGGCCTGGTCGATGCGCACGCCGTGGCGCGCCGCCTGAAGGATGGCGTTGGCCTCGGCGTGTACGGTGCGGACGCAGTGGTCGTTGTCCATCAGGCACCCGACCTCGCTGCAGTGGGGCAGCCCGCGGATGGAGCCGTTGTAGCCGGTCGCGAGCACGGCCTTGTCGCGCACCACCACCGCGCCGACGCTCTTGCGCGGGCACGTCGAGCGTGCCGCAGCCTGCACGGCAAGATTCATGAAGTAGCGGTCCCAGGACACCCTTTGCATGGCGTCAGTTTACCCGGAAAAACCCGTGAAACTGGGCATCGGGAGGGATGCCCTCCCGCCGGGGCCTAGTGGAGGCCGTTGGCGGCGGCGAGCTCCTTGACGAGGTTGCCGACGACCGCCTTGGCGTCCCCGAACACCATCAGGGTCCGATCCAGGTAGTAAAGCGCGTTGTCGATCCCCGCGAAGCCCGGGCTCATGCCGCGCTTGATCACCATCACGGTGCGCGCCCTGTCGACGTCCAGGATGGGCATGCCGTAGATCGGGCTGGACCGGTCGCTGCGCGCAGCGGGGTTGGTCACGTCGTTGGCACCGATCACGAGTGCCACGTCGGTCTGTGCGAACTCAGAGTTGATCTCGTCCATCGCGACCATCGTGTCGTAGGGGATGTCGGCCTCCGCCAGCAGGACGTTCATGTGGCCGGGCATGCGTCCGGCCACCGGGTGGATGGCAAACTTGACGTCGATACCAAGCTTCGTGAGCGTGTCGAACAGTTCCCGGACCTTGTGCTGCGCCTGCGCCACAGCCATGCCGTACCCCGGGACCACGATCACGGATCCGGCGGCCCCGAGGATCGACGCAGCCTCCTCTGGCGTGGCGCTCCGCACGATCTTCTCCTCGCCGGCCGGCGTGGCCGAGGCCTGCACCTGACCGAACGCGCCGAAAAGGACGTTGGTGAACGAGCGGTTCATCGCGCGGCACATGATCACCGAGAGGATGAACCCCGAGGATCCGTCGAGCGCGCCCGCGATGATCAGGAGGTGGTTGTCCAGCACGAACCCCATGGCACAGGCCGAGAGCCCGGCGTAGGAGTTCAGGAGCGAGATCACCGTCGGCATGTCGGCGCCGCCAATCGGGACGATGAGCAGCACTCCGAAGATCAGGGAGAGGCCTCCCAGCGCAGGGAACAGCCAGCTCGTCCCCGGGCTCGCCACGAGAGCGACCCCGGCGATGACGGCAAGGCTGAGCAGCGATAGGTTGACGAGGTTCTGATTGCGGTAGGTGATGGGCCGCGTGGGCAAGATCTCCTGCAGCTTGCCGAACGCCATCAGGCTGGCGGTAAAGGTCAGGAAGCCCAACAGTACCTCCAGCGCCAGCGCCGCCATGGTGAAGCGGTCGATCCGCGGCGCCCTCAGGTAGTACTCGGCGGTGCCCACGAGGGCCGCGGCCAGGGCTCCGAAGGCGTGTGAGAGGGCCGTCCGCTGAGGCACGGCCGTCATCGGCATCATTGCCATCGGAACGCCGATGATCGCCCCCAGCACGAAAGCGACTGCGATCCATCTGTAACTGACGATCTCGGGCTTGAGCAGCGTCCCGCCCACCGCGAGCGCCATGCCGATGACCCCGACCATCACGCCGCGCCGGGCCGTGGAGACCGCGGACAGCCACTTAAGGGCAAGGATGAACGAGGTCGCGGCCGCGACGTAGATCAGGGGGATGAACTTGTCGATCATCGCCCGTCCTTCCCCCTCTTCTTGAACAGCCTCAGCATGCGGTAGGTGATCAGGTAGCCGCCGACGATGTTGATCATCGAGCAGGTCACCGCGACCGTTCCCAGCACCGTCGAGAGCGTTGTCTTCTGCTGGCCCGCCACCAGGATCGAGCCAACGACGGCGATCGCGGAGATCGCGTTCGTGAGCGACATCAACGGTGTGTGCAGGAGCGGCGAGACCCGCCGGATCACCTCGAGGCCCAGGAACGTCGCGAGTACGAACACGAAGAGGCTCAACTCGAAGTCAGCGGCCATTTCGTCTCCGTTCCGGTAGCACCAGTCTCGACCCGTTCAAGCGCGCGTTGGGGAATTGCCGAAGAAGACTTCGCCGGCGTGGGTGACGATGCACCCCTTGATGATCTCGTCCTCGAGGTCGAGCGTGAACACCCCGTTCTTCCAGAACGCGAGGATGAACGACGTCAGGTTGCGGGAGTACAGCGTGCTTCCGTGCCACGGGACCTCAGCGGGCAGGTTTTCCGGTCCGACGATTGTCACCCCGTGGGCAACGATCGTCCGGCCTGGTTGGGTCAGCTCACAGTTGCCGCCGGCCTCGGCAGCCAGGTCCACGATCACGGAGCCGGGTTTCATCGCCTCGACCATCTCGCTCGTGATGAGCTTTGGCGCCTTAACACCGCCGATCAGGGCGGTTGTGATCACCACGTCGGCGGAAGCGCAGCGTTCCCCGATCAGCTCCGCCTGCTTGCGGTAGAAATCGGCGGAGAGCTCCTTCGCGTATCCGGAGGCGTCCTGGGCATCCTCCCCGACCTCCACACCGACGAACCTGGCGCCCACACTCTCCACCTGCTCCTTCACGACGGGTCGCGTGTCGGTGCCCTCCACCGCGGCGCCCAGCCGGTGCGCCGTGGCGATCGCCTGCAGCCCCGCGACGCCCGCGCCGATGACAAACACCTTTGCCGGAAACACCGTGCCGGCGGCGGTCATGAGCATGGGAAAGTATCTCGGGAGATGGTTGGCAGCGATCAGCACCGCCTTGTAGCCGGCGATGTTTGCCATCGAGGAGAGCGTGTCCCTAGCCTGCGCCCGCGTGATTCGAGGGATCAGGTCGGTGGCAAACGCAGTCAGACGCCGTTGCGCCATCTTCTCAACCACTTCCGGATGCCGGCTGGGCACGAGCGTGCCGAGAACCATTGCCCCTTCACGCATCAGGTCCACCTCGTGCTTCGCGAGGGCGTCGTTGTGCGACGGCGGCTGAACCTTCAGGACGAGATCCGCAGTGCCGAGCAGGGGTTCTGGGCCGGAGAGGACCCCCGCACCGGCCTCGCGAAAAGCGGCGTCCGAGAAGAAAGCCCGCTCCCCCGCACCCGTCTCCACGTTTACCTCGATGCCTGCGGCTACCAGCTTCCGGCACGACTCGGGCACGAGGGCGACGCGACTTTCGCCCGGCCGGATCTCTTTCGGCACCCCTATTCTCACGGCTGAGGCCTGCTCCACCAGACCACCGACATCACGCAATCCGGTGAAGGCAGTTGAGGTAAGCGTCTATTCCCCGGGGAGCGGTGCCGAATCAGTCCGGCCTGACCCTTCTGTCGCCAGCGGCCCCGCGAGTCACCTCGGGTGCTCTCGGCGGACCGTTTTGCGCCGAAGGGGGGAAGCGCCAGTGAACCTCGGGCGCTAGAGGCTGCTCTCGCTCGGGGCACGACTTTGCAATACACTTGAAACAGGCTCGAGTCCGTCGGGATGGGACGGCTGAACCAGGGACTTTGAGTAACGAGCATGGCCGGGGCTCGGACCGCCCCGGCGCAAGCGAGGTCGAGGGCCAGAAGATGGAACCGTTGGACGAGGAACCCCGGCGCGACTTCGAGG
>DATKMD010000070.1:0-101026 GCA_035542075.1 Thermoanaerobaculaceae bacterium | reverse complement strand
TCTCCAGAGGTGGAGGGCCAAACCAACGAACCCTAGGGCGAGGAGAAAGGCCATCAGCGGCCCGTCGAGGGTGCTGAGAGCCGGGAACGCGGTGGCCACCGATTCGGGAACCCCGACCGGGGCGTCGGAGAACGCCCGTGGCAGCACCGCGCGGACGATTGCCACGAGTCCGCGCAGGGTCAGGTACGCGCCGACGACGGCCAGGACTGAAGCCGCCGTGGAACCGGCCACCGGGCGGCGGGACGCGGGGCTGCCGACCGCACGTGCGTTCGGGAAGCAGGATGCGAGCGTCCCCAACACGAGGACCGCGAGCGCCGCGAACAGGAGCGTCAGGATCGCCATGCCGACCAGCGTGGCGACGCGGAACGTCGCCTCGGGGAACGAGACCTCGTACCTCGACCACACGAGCGGGTAGGAGACCGCGTTCGCCGCGACGAAGAGCGCCACCAGGCCGCTGCCCAGTCCGATGACCGGCCTCCATGGCACCAGGCCGCCGCGCACGCCGCGGTAGAACGCCAGCAGGCCGTGAGTGATCACCAGGGCCACGAGGCCGAGCACCAGCGCGAGGCGCGCGTAGTACGCCACGGTCTCCTTCTCCCTCGCCCGCTCCCACGCCTCCGGGAGCTTGATCCGCCGAGACATCCCGTCCACCGCATCCCCCTGCACGGTGACGTCGAGCAGGTACTCCGCGTCGGCGATGCTGCGGCTCGGGTCCTTCCACGTGAAGGTGTGGTCGAGGCGCGCCGGCCGCTTCTCGGTCTTGGCTTCCTTGAAGACGAGCGTGGTCAGGTCGAACCCCGCCGGCGCGAGCGCCGCCTCCGCCTTCCGGCGGGCCTCGTCCACGGTAAGGCTCGCCCCTGGCGCCTCCTCCCGCAGCGAGTGCTCGAAGCGGACCACCCTACCCGCCGGGTCGTCCACCGAGAACTGCCACCCCTCGCGCTCCTCGGGCCGGAAGGCACGCACCTGCCACGCCGGCACCTCACGGGCGAAGCGCGCCACCTGTGCAACGCCGCCGTTCTCGAGCAGGAAGCGCCTCGCGCTGCTGCCCAGGATGTCCGGGCGCGCCGTAGCCACGAACCGCCACTTCGATGGGTCCACGCCGCGCCCCGCGAGGAATCCCTCCGCGGCCGCTCGAACCGCCACGGGCCGCAGGCTCACGCCCACGTCCCGGCCCGGGTTCGGCGCACGCCACAACAGCAGAAGACCGGCGACCGCGAGCACCAGGCCCACCGGAAGCACCACTCGCAGCGGTGCGGCCGCGATCGCGCCCGGCTGCGCCGTCGCTGCGACCTCGGGCTCCGGCGGGGCCGGCTCCGCAGCGTTGAGCGCCGCCGGGTCCTCCACGAACCCGCCGCGCCGCCACGCCGCCACCAGCGTCGCCGCGAGCGGAATCAGCAGCGCGCCCGTAGCGACGATCGCCGTAACCATGAAGTAGAGGTTTCCGGAGCGCACGAGCAGCATCGAGGTATAGCCCGCATCCACGACGTAGTGCCAGACCAGGCATGGGATCACCCCGAACCGGTAGAGGATGATCCCGACGAACAGCCCGGCGACCGAGACCTCGACGCCACGGATGTAGAACGGCTGCGCCGGGTAGTTGGCGTGGGCGAACCCCCAGATCATCGCCGGGATGACTACCGCCGCCACCTTCGAGTGCGCGATCTTCTCTACCAGCGGGATGGAGAACACGCGCGACATGAACTCCTCGTTCACGGCCGGGTAGAAACCGATGAACAGGACCGCGAGCCATGGGAACGAGGTGTTGAGCAGGTTGTCGAACGGGACCTCGGCCGGGTTCCAGGCACCGAAGCGCGACCCGACCAGGTAGAACGCCACCTGGTACGCGATGAAGAGCGCCGCCAGGCAGTAGCCGAGGATCAGGCCGAAGGCGAACTTCCGGCTCCTCCAGCCGACGCGCTCGAACAGCGCGCTGATGCGCAGTTGCTCCGGGAAGCGCGCCCGGTACAGGGGCTCGCCGGCCGCGACCACGATGAAGATGAACAGCGACTGGACGCCCGCCGCGGCAATCCCCGCGAGGACCCTTTGGGCCAGGAACGCCCCATAGGTGCCGGTCGTGTCGAAGCCGTAGGTGGCCACGGGCAGGTCATTGAGCGAGAGCAGAAAGAACAGCGAGAAGGAGACCGCAGTGAGGAGCAGCACCAGGCGCCAGCGCACGTTGCTGCGCCTGCCCTCGCGGAAGAGGACCACGACCGCGGCCAGCACGGTCAGCACGAGGCCGAAGACCGCGATGGTCGCGGTGGTGTTGTTGGCGGAGCGCAGCCGTTGGTACGACTGGGTCCAGGCGTCGGGAACTTTGAGGAACTCGCGATACGCCGCCGCCTCGTCACCGTGCACCTCCACCTGCATGCGGTAGGTGGCCTCCCTGGCCTTCCACTCGGTGCGCTCGAACGTGAACGTCCAGTCGCGCCGGTGCGGGCGGTCCTCGCGCTTCGACTCGATGAAGGTGAGCCCAGCGGGCTCCAGGTTGAAGGCGCTCTGCAGCAGCTTCTCCGCGACCGCCCTCGCGGCGGCCTCCTCCAGCAAGGCCCCGGTCGCCTCCTCCGGGATGAGGTGGTCGAAACCCATCACCTCGCCCTCGGGGGTCACCGCGACGCTTACCTCTTCCTTTGCGAGGGGGCGGAACCACCGGTGCTGCCACTCCCACAGCCGCACCTGGCGCTCACGGGTGAGCTCCCCAAGCTTCTCGAGCCCGACCTCGCGCTCCAGGTAGACCTTGGCCCTGTCGTCCACCTGGAAGATAGCCGCGTGCCTCCGCCCGGCGAGCGCAGCAGCGGCCGCCGGCGCATTCTCCCGCAGGAACTTCTCTGCCACCGGCTTGGAGGACGTCCGGTTCACCGTGAAGGTGAGATGCGCCTCGGGGAAGGCACGCTTGAAGTTGGTCCAGGCGAACACGCCCGCGGCCGCCGCGAGCACCACCGCCCAGATCAGGATCAGCTTCTCTTCACGCGTGAAATGACTCATGACTACCTCCGGGATCGCTCCTGTGGGTTCAAGGCTCGTCATGATCGCACGCCGCGGAACAAAGGGAAAAGCCGGGAGTGAGCAGCGGAGGGTCTTGGGGCACGGGTGATGCGGCTTCAACTACTGACCAAGCCGCGCCCTGCCAAGCCCCGCGCGCTGCTGTCGCTCTTCACCTGCACGTGTCAGAGCTCAACCGGCACCTGGCGGGGTGGCGCCGCAAACACCGCAAAAGACTGCATTTCGTGGCACCGGTACTAGAATTGACGGATGCGGGCCCCGAGTCGAAGTGCTGCCCTGTCGGACCTTCTGCGCCAGCGCATCCTGGTGCTGGACGGGGCCACCGGCACGGCTCTCGCCGCGCTCGGCCTCACCGCCAACGACCACGGTGGCGAGGCGCGGTTCGGCTGCCACGAGGCGCTGGTCCTGCACCGGCCGGACGCGGTCACGGAGCTGCACCGCTCCTACCTTCGAGCCGGCGCCGACATCGTCGAGACCAACACCTTCGGCGCCACCCCGGTGGTCCTCGTCGAGTACGGCCTGGCGAGGCGGTGCAAGGAGATCAACCGCAGGGCGGCCGAGCTTGCGCGCAAGGTGTGCGCCGAGTTCGAGGGCAAGGGGAAGAGGCACTCGCGCTTCGTTGCAGGTTCGATCGGCCCCACCACGAAATCCCTCACCCTGACGGGGGGGATCAGCTTCCCCGAGCTTGTGAAGAGTTACACAATTCAGGTCGAGGGGCTGGCACAGGGCGGCGCCGACGTGCTGCTGATCGAGACCAGTCAGGACCCCCTCAACCTCAAGGCGGCTCTGATCGCCTGCCGCGACGCCGCGCCGGAGTTGCCGGTGGCCGTTTCAGCCACTCTCGAACCCGCCGGCACGACGCTCGGCGGGCAGACCATCGAGGCCGTCGCGGTGATGGTCGAGCCGTGGCACCCCCTCTGGGTGGGAGTCAACTGCTCCACCGGCCCCGGCCCGATGACCGAGCCTGTGCGCGCCCTGGCTGCGCTCACTCCCAGCTACGTCTCGGTCGTCCCCAACGCGGGGATCCCCGACGGTGAGGGTCGCTACCGCGAGAGCCCCGAGGAGCTGGCCGGCACGATCGAGCGCTTCGCGGCCTCGGGCTGGGTCAACCTGATCGGGGGGTGCTGCGGCACAACGGCGGAGCACATCCGGCTGCTCCGCGCGGTGGCCGACCGGCACACGCGGCGGGAGCCGCCCAACTACGACCCCGCAAGGCTGGCGGGCGGCGAGGTCGTGGAGCTGGTGCAGGAGCCGCCCCCGCTCCTCGTCGGCGAGCGCACCAACGTGCTCGGCTCGCGCAAGTTCAAGAACCTCGTGCGGGAGGGGCGGTTCGCGGAGGCGGCGGAGATCGGGCGGCGCCAGGTGCGCGGACGCGCCGGCGTGCTCGACGTCTGCCTCGCCGACCCCGAGAGGGACGAGAAGGCCTCGATGGTCGCGACGCTCACCCAGCTGCGGCGCGCGGTGCGCGTGCCTGTCATGGTGGACTCCACCGACCCCGAGGTGATGGCTGCGGCGCTGGAGTTGATCCCGGGGCGGCCGGTGCTCAACTCGGTCAACCTGGAGGACGGCGGTACCCGCCTGGATCAGGTGGCGGCACTGGCGGCGAGGTTCGGCGCGGCGGTGGTTGCAGGGTGCATCGACGAGCACCCCACCGAGGGCATGGCCCGCACCGCGGAGCGCAAGCTCGAGGTGGCGGGTCGCCTGCTCGAGCGCCTCGAGGGATCCGGCCTGCGCCGCCGGGAAGTGCTCCTCGACGCGCTCGTGTTCCCCGCCGCCACCGGCGACCCCAAGTTCCGAGGGGTGGCCGCCGAGACCGTGCGCGGCGTCAAGCTGATCAAGGAGAAGCTGCCGGGCGCCCTCACCGTGCTCGGGATCTCAAACGTCTCGTTCGGCGTGCCACCCTCCGGACGCGAGGTGCTCAACGCGGTGTTCCTGCACAACTGCGTCGAGGCCGGGCTCGACGCCGCAATCGTCAACAGCGAGCAGCTCGTGCGCTTCAACACCATCGAGCGCGAGGAGGTGAAGCTCGCCGAGGACGTGCTGTTCTCCGGCGAGAAGACGGCGGTGGACGCGTTCGTCGCCCGCTACCGCCAGGCGCGCCCACGCGTCCCGTTCGTCGACCGCCACATGCCCGCGGCAAAGCGCCTGCGCCGGATGGTGGTCGAGGGGGCGCGCATCGGCCTCGACCAGACCATCGAGGAGCTGCGCACGCGCTCCACGCCGCTCGACATCATCAACGGGCCCATGATGGCGGGGATGGCCGAGGTGGGCCGCCTGTTCGCCGCCGGCAAGCTCATCGTGGCCGAGGTCCTGGTATCCGCCGAGGTGATGCAGGCCGGGGTGGATTACCTCAAGCCTTACATGGTCGGCGACGAGTCTGCCTCCCGGGGGTCGCTCCTGATCGCGACCGTGCGCGGCGACGTTCACGACATCGGCAAGAACCTCGTTGGGATCATCTTCTCCACCAACGGCTACAAGGTCGTGGACCTCGGCGTGCAGTGCCCTTCGGACAAGCTCATCGAGGCCTGGCGCCGGGATCGCACCGCGCTGATCGGCCTGTCGGGCCTGCTCGTCCGCTCGGCTCACCAGATGGTGGCCACCGCGGAGGACCTGCACGCCGCGGGCATCCAGGTTCCGCTCCTCGTGGGCGGCGCGGCGCTGTCCGACTCGTTTACCCGCGACCGCATTGCGCCCGCGTACGGCGGCACTGTGCGTTACGCCTCCGACGCCATGGCTGGCCTCGCAATCGCGAACGAGCTGACCTCACCCGCACCGCCGGCGGCGGGAGAGGTCATCCTGAGCGAGTCCAGCCGCAGGCTCGACGAGCGAGGGATCCCGGGACCATCCGATCCGGCCGTGTCCGGCCCGGCCCGCGATTCCTCGGCCGCTGCACTCCCTCAGAAGAGCACGGGTACCGTCTCCGCCGTGGCCGCCATATGGGAACGCGAGCCGCTCCCGGTTTCCGAGCTGCCGAAGCCCCCGGACCTGAAGCGTCACGTCCTGCACGACCTCCCCATGGACGAGATCTTCTCGTACTTGAACCCGCAGATGCTCTTCGGAAAGCACCTGGGGGTGCGAGGCTCCGTGCGGCGGCTGCTCGAGGCCGGCGACGAGAAGGTTGTCGAGCTGAAGCGGCGCGTGGAGGCGCTCCAGGACGCCGCGGTGACCCGCAAGTGGCTCCGGCTCGCGGGTGTCTACCGTTTCTTCAGGGCCTACGGGCGGGGCGACAACGTGGTGATCCAGGACCCCAGCGGACGCGAGCTCGCCACCCTGCCTTTCATGCGGCAGGCTCGGGCGCCGCACGCGTGCGCCGCCGACTGGGTGCACCCGGACCCGGAGGCCAAGGACACAGTCGCGATCTTCGTCGTCACCGCAGGCATCGGCGTGCGGGGGCGCGCCCTTGACCTGCGCGCCGAGGGAAAGCTGCTGGATTCGATCGCGCTCCAGGCGCTGGCACTCGAGACCGCCGAGGCCACAGCCGAGTGGCTCCACCGCAAGCTGCGCGAGCTGTGGGGGTTCCCGGACCCACCCGAGATGACCATGGAGGAGCGCCTGCGTGCGCGCTACCGCGGCATCCGGCTCTCGTTCGGCTACCCCGCTTGCCCGGACCTCAAGCCGCAGGTGGACGTGTTCGGCCTGCTCAACCCGCAGGAGATCGACATCCGCCTCACCGAAGGGTTCATGATGGACCCCGAGGCCAGCGTTTCCGCCGTTGTCTTCCACCACCCTGACGCCAAGTACATCGCGTAATTGAGCGATGTGGTCTTTAGTCTCTGTGGAGCGCGCCCCACAGAAACCCAGCTCTCTGCAGCTACAATCCACGAGTGACCTTCGGACGCGTCGCGGACAGATTTGCCAACCACATCGTCGTCGGGGACGGCGCGATGGGGTCGGAGCTGCTGGCGCGGCTGTCGGCGGGAGCACACCTCGACCTCGCGCCACTCGAACATCCGGAGGATGTGCTCGCCATCCACCTCGCCTACCTTGAGGCGGGCGCGGAGCTGATCGAGACCGCTACTTTCGCAGCATCGCGGCCCAAGCTCGACCGGCTGCATGCCTCGGAGGTCGTGGAGGCGGTCAACTCCGCCGGGGTCAAGTTGGCTCGCGAGGCGCGCGAGATCTCGGGTGTGGACTGCCTGGTCGCGGGCTCGATCGGCCCGCTCGCCGGCGTCATCGACATCGACGAACCGGGCGGGCCGGGCCTGATCGCGGTCGCCCATGCGGAGCAGGCGGCGATACTGGCCGGGCGCGGCGCCGACCTGCTGATCCTGGAGACGTTCTTCCGCCTCGACGAGCTGCGTCTCGCAATCGAGGCGGTGCGCGACGTGACCGACCTGCCGCTCGTGACATGCCTCTCCTTCCCGTTCGAGAAGATCCCGGAGAGCCACCCCGAGTTCGCTGACCAGGTTCGCGAGCTTTTCGGCCACGACCCGCTCGCGGCAGGCATCAACTGTGCGCCGGGTCCGCAGGGCACCCTGGACGTGCTGGAAAGCCTCGGGGCGCCGCCTGGACCGATCGCCGTGATGCCGAACGCGGGCTCGCTGGTCCGGCGCGGGGGCCGCATCCTTCTCCCTCCCGCGACACCCAGTTATCTCGCGCAGTTCGCCCGCCGCGCCGCAGAGCTGGGCGCGGGGCTCATCGGTGGCTGCTGCGGCACCGGCCCGGACCACATCCGCGCCATCGCCTCCGCGGTCCGTGGCCTGCACGCCGTGCACCCGCGCCGGGCCGGGGTAACTGTCGAGCAGGTGCGGCAGCCCGAGCTTCCGCAGCCTCGCCTCCAGTCCACCCTGGCGACAAAGCTGGCCACCGGGAAGTTCGTCCACATCGTGCAACTCGACCCGCCGAAGGGCACCAACCCCGAGCGCATTGTGGAGGCGACCAGGGCGATGGCCGCCGCCGGCCGGGTGGACGCGGTAGACGTCAACTCCAACCCGCTCGCGCGGCTGCGCATGGACTCGCTGTGGCTGTCCGCTGAGGTGCAGCGCGAGACCGGGCTCGAGACGATCCCCCACATCACCCCGCGCGACGCCAGCCTCATGGGCCTGCAGGCGCAGCTCCTGGGTGCCTGGCGCGCGGGCCTGCGAAACCTGCTCGCAATCTCCGGTGACCCGTCGCAGCTCGGCGACTACCCGGGGGCACACGACGTCTATCACGTGGACATCTTCGAACTGGTGCGCTCGGTCTCGCGGATGGCTGAGGGGTTCGACTGTGCCGGGAACCCCATCGGCGATCCACCGGCGTTCCACCTGGGCGTGGCGGTCAACCCCGGCGCCGACGATCTCGATCACGAGGTCGAGCGCCTGCGCCGCAAGGCGGACGCCGGAGCGCACTTCCTCATGAGCCAGGTCTTCTTCGCCTGGGAGCCGTGGGAGCGACTGCTCGACCGCTTCGGTGGGAAGCTGCCGCTTCCCGCGCTCGTCGCGGTCTGGCCGCTGCCGTCGCTCAAGCTCGCACTGCGCCTGCACAACGAAGTCCCCGGCATCTTCGTGCCTGACGAGCTGCTGAAAAAGCTCGAGGCCTCGGGATCCGAGGCCTCGAAGGTTGGGACCGAGCGCGCGCGTGAGCTTCTACAGGCTGCCCCGCGCTACGCATCCGGCGTCTATCTCATCGCACCATTCCGAAATCCCGTCGAGATCCTCCACCTCCTCGACGAAGACGAGGGGTAACCTCCTTCGTATCGTCTGTTCGTAAGGGCGGGCCTTGCCCCAGCCTGCTCTTCGCCGTCATCCCCGCGAAAGCGGGGATCCAGTCGTGTTCTGTCGTCCGCAGAGCGGGCTGCACATGCAAAGAGGGCGGCCCCGAGGGCCGCCCCTACCTTCCGCAACACTGTTGTCGGGTCTAAGCCGCGCTTGCCAGGCCCAGCCTCCGCAGAAGCGGCTTGCCCACCCCCTGCACCACCAGGCGCACCGGCCGTAGCAGGTAATAGAGGAAGTAGAGAGAGTCCGGCAAGCGAACCCACTGCCAGTCCTGCACCGTCGGCGCAACGCTGCGGATCCAGCAGTAGTTCAGCCTCGCCCTCCGTCCATCCAGGGCTCGGAGCTGGAACCGGCTGGTCTCCAGGAGCGAGAGCTCCACGCTCTTGGGCAGAAACAACCCGCGCATCACGGAGGCGCGCAGGGTGCTTACGCCCGGGTCGCGCGCGCCCAGCGCACTGACCTCCCGCGGGACCGGCGCCTCGAGCAGTTCCACCGCCAGGGACAGCCCGAGCAGCAGCATCCGCAGCAACCCCTGCGCACGCGCCCTCTCGACGATCGAGGGCCAGTCCCAGCCCCGGTGCGTCTGGATCAGCTCGGCCACGTCGCAGACCATCAGGAGCCTGGACCACAGGTGGAACGCGCCGTTCACGCACAACACCAGCAGCATGTCCTCGGGATCGAGCGACGGCGCCGTCGCGTTGCCCATGTTGACGCGCCGCCTGCGGGCGAGCGCCAGCCCGGCGTCCGGACCGCCGCCGAGGTAATCCGCCGCGAACCGCCAGTGCACGTCCAGGTAGACACGCGGGTCTGGAAGGTTGAAGCCAAGCTCGCAGGTGCGCGCCAGGTGGGCACGCTCCTGGCGCGGCGTGAGCGTGTGCGAGGCTGCCCACCCCTCGGACTTCAGCAGCACCTTGACCTTCCCGACATCGAGCCTGCTCACCAGCAGGTCCAGGTCCGAGAACTGCCGCAGCGACGTGTCGCCGTAGGCCACAATCGCCAGCACCGGGCCCTTGTAGGCCACGACCGGCACGCCGACGGACTCGAGGGTCGCGAGCACGTTGAGGAGCTCCCTGGTTAACGAGAGGTTTCGGTACGTATTGGCAAGGTACAGGGCGCGAAGGTCGCTCAGGAACGAGTCGGGTGCCGCCTCCGGGCCGAGGATGGGGAAGTTCTTGTACACCAGCGGCATCACGCCGTGATCGAGCGCAGTCATCAAAAGAGCCGGCCAGTCGATCCCACCCCGCAGGAGCTCCTGCGCCCGGTCCGCCTGCGCCTGCGCCCCCCGCGTCCGCGCCAGGCACAGCAGCAGCTCATGCTCCGGCAGGAACGTCTCTCGCCAAGATGATGTCTCTGACACCAGCTTCTCAGGCACCGGTCTGCGCACAGTGTCTCTGTGGAGCGCGCGCTCCGGGCGCGCTCATTCTTTCCCCTCCCCCGCTTGCGGGAGAGGGTCGGGTGAGGGCGAATCTCCTAGAAGGCCTGCCTTACGCAGGGGCAGGGTCTGCCGCCGCCCGGGTGACCGCAAGGGCCACGCCTATCCAGGAAACAACAGACGAGCACGCGCGGAGCGCGTGCTCTACATTTGCTGTCATCCCCGCTGAAGCGGGGACCCAGATAGGTCGCCGGCTCATTTCTCAGCCTGCGGGCGGGCGGGAGCGAACCACTTCTCGCGCAACTCCTCACGTTGTTCGTCGGCAAGCGCGCGCGTAGACCGCGCAAAACCCAACGTGCGGATCAGCAGGATCGCCCCAATCTCCACGATCACCAGCGAGATTCCCAACCCAGGGCTCTTTGTAAGTGCGACAACCGCCGCCATTGCGCAGGAGAGCAGCACCAGAAGATAGAGGGTGCGCACCACAAGAGGTCGGCTCGCACCGTGCCGCTGCATCAGCTGGTGCACGTGGTTGCGGTCGGCGCGAAACACGCGCAAAAGGCGCTCGACAGCGTGGCCCTTGGGTCGTTCGAGGAAACGCACCGCCATCACGACCAAGGTGTCCATCACCGGCACGCCGAGGGCGAGGACCGGGATCAGGATGGCAATGGCCATTGGTGACTTCAGCGACGAGTGCACACTGATCGCCCCCAAGAGAAAACCGAGGGTCAGAGCCCCTGCATCGCCCATGAAAATTTTGGCGGGCAGTCGATTGTGTGGGAGGAAGCCAAGGCACGCCCCAACGACCGCACCCATCAGGATCACGGTCAATAGGTTGCCCTGTATCACCGAGTAAATAAGCACGCTGCCTGCCACGATCGCCACCACGCCACCCGCGAGACCGTCGAGGCCATCGAAGAGGTTGATCGCGTTTGCCACACCCACAATCCACAGCACCGTCACCACGCCGCCCGCCACGCCCAACTCAAGAGCCACACCGCCGGGCAACCCCAGGCCAGAGAACCACCACCCGACATAGACGATGAGTATCGCAGCAACCAGTTCAACCAGGAACTTCTTGGCTACCGAGACGCCGACGATATCGTCGACAAGGCCCACAGTGAAGACCATCCCAGTTGCGATGGCAAATGCCACCAACTCAGCTTTGGAGATGCGGCCCCCCCACGTTGACCATCTCGCCAATGCCACGGAGCCAGCACCGAAGGCGATTCCAAAGACTATCGCAACGCCACCGAGCCTTGGTATGGCGCCACCGTGGAACTTGCGCCCACCAGGGTAGTCCACCGCTCGCACAGCAAAAGCAGCTTTTGTCACAAATGGCACCATGAAACCGGTGACCACCCCAGCGATGATGGCAGCGAAGCCGGCATACAGGGTGACGTCAAGCATGAGCTAGGTCGGTCCCCTGCCCTGAATTTAGCACCTGCGAGAGCAGATCGGCCCATTTGCGTGTGCAGAGCCTGCGCTCGTACTTCCTCTCAAGGAGGTAGCGTGCTCTTCCCCGCATTTCAACAAGCACTTCGGGGTGCCGGCACGCGTGGAGCAGAACCGCCCGCACTCTGCCAGCATCCTGGTCGCAGTTCCATCCGATGCCCTCGCGCTCGATCTCCGTCCGCATTTCGGTCCCGCGCCCGCCCACGAGAAGCACGGGCTTGCCTGCGGCGAGGGCCGCCGGGTACTTGGACGGGACGACCATCCCCGCCACCTCGTCCCGCAACGTTACCAGGTGCACGTCGGCCGCGTTGAAGAGCCCTCGAAGTAGCTCGCGCGGCTGGTACGGCATGAAACGCACGTTCTCCAGCCCGTCTGTGGCCGTCCGAACCTCATGCAGGCGCGGGCCGCCACCCACGAAAAGGAATAGCAGTTGAGGCTCCAGAGTGGCCAGGTTCCGGGCCGCCTCGGTCACAGCGGTAAAGGTGTGCGCGAGGCCGAGGTTGCCCGAGTACAGCACCACGAAACGCCCCTCTAGGTCGTGCTCTCGGCGGAACCTCGAGCCCGCCTCGGCATCGGGGCGGATCGCACGCCCGTCGGCCCAGTTGGGGATCACCTCGACTGTTTTCGCTCCTCGTCTCTCCAGCGTATCGGCCATTGCCTCGTCGAGGGCGACCACCGTGTTTGCTCGGCGAAGCAGAAAACGAGAGAACCAGGCCACCATGCGAGATACCGCCGACCCTGCTCGCAGCGCGCCGAGCATGATCGCGACATCGGGGTAGAGATCCTCCACCTTGTAAACAAACCCTGCCCCGCGTAGGCGCGCGACCAGGCCAAGACCAGCGACCAGTGGCGGCGTGGACAGGCAGATCACGACATCGTGCCGCGGACCGAAAAGAACAGCGACCTTTGCGGTTACGAGAAAGGTCAGGTAGTCGGTGAGCCTGCCGATCAAGCTCCCTCTTCCAAAGCTCGTGCACCGCAGCCGCCTAACCTCGACGCCGCGCCACTGCTCCCGTCGCGGGAGCTTCCCCGCCTTGTCGGCTAGATACGAACCGCGCCCTGCCAGCACGGTCACCCTGGCTCCGCCGGCGGCAAGGTCCTCCGCGAGTTCAGCAAGGAGCTGCGCCGTGGCCGCCACATCCGGCCAGAAATACTGGTTGATCAGGAGCACCGAAACGGCGCGCTTTCTCACCGGCTCCTCGACCTTATGCGCGAGAGCTCATACATCTTGGCACGCACCTGGCTGATGTACTGGGAGCGAAGCTGACACGCGATCAGGCCTGCACGACCCTCGAGAAAGCCCAGTCGAGCCACGTAGTGATAGAGGAACCAGAGTTGTGGCTCACAAGGTAACCTCAATACAACGGCTTTGAGGAAGCGCCGGCGTTCCTGACGATTTCCAAAAAGTCTCGGCGTGATCGTGTCCTGCCCGAAGCTTCCTGTCGCGAGATACTGACTCCGGACACGAGCCTCCCACGAAGAATAGCTGTTGTGCCGCACGACGTACGCCCCAAGGCCTTTCAGGTCCTCGTGAATCAACTGGGTTCGCAGGCGCCCGATAGGACCACTGACGATCAACCTCTCATGCACCTCCATATCGGGCGCGTCCGCCGGCTCATCGAGAATGTGCTCAAACCGTGCGGAGCCGGTGCGGAAAAACAGGACTGCCGAGTGCGAAAAACCCCCGTACCTGAAACGCCTCCCAAGGAAATGAAAACCCTTCGTGACGAGATAGCCTGAATAGGGCTGCGGGTCCTCGACCGCAAGGCCAATTTCCCCCCAAAGGGCCTCGGGCACAACCTCGTCGGCATCAAGCAGCATTACCCAAGGTGTTGCAAGGCTCAGAGTGGCTAGCGCCCACTGACGCTTCTTCGGATAGCCGCCCCGATAGCTAAACTGAACCACCTCCGCGTGCATCTCGCGCGCGATGTCGGGCGTACGGTCGGTACTATTCGAGTCGACAACCACGATACGACTGGCATAGCCGAGAGCCCCGAGACACTTCCGGATGTTCGGCTCCTCGTTCTTGGTAGCAACCAGGACTGTGATGGGGAGCTTCTCGTTCAAACCGGGTCCAGCCCTTTCATGGACTGCTTTGTGTGGCTCGTTGCTTCAGGATTCTCGCGGGATTGCCGGCAACCACCGTCCATGGGGGAACATCGCGGGTCACAACCGCACAGGCGCCAACTACGGCGCCCGAACCCACCACTACACCCGGGAGTACAAAACCGCGGGCACCCACGAAGGCGTCCTCACCCACCTCGATTTCCCCGACAACGAGGGGCAACGCGGGATCGGAGAAGTCATGCGTGCCCGTGCAAAGATAGGCCTTTTGGGCGATGGTGCATCGTGCCCGAAGGATAACCCTGGCCAGGTTGTACACCTCACAGTGCTCGCCGAGGCAAGCGCGATCCTCGAGAACCAATTGCCAAGGCATCCTGACGATGGCCGAGGCGGCCACAAAGGGCTTACCGCTCACCTGAGCACCAAAGAGGCGCAGCAGCAGGACGCGCCAGGAGTAGAAAGGCTTCGGCGTGGGGCGGAAGAGGCAGGTCCACACGACCCGCCAGAGCAGACCCCTGAAACGGGTGGCTGCGCTCCAGGGAGATGTGTAGGCCCCTTGCTGCTGCAATCTTTGCAGACGCACGTCAGTCATGGTGGCACCCCGATGGAGAGGGTCATGGGAGGGTTTGACTGTGTCAGAAGTTCCTCAAAGTCCGCCAGGTATCGCTCAGCAATCTCATCGACGCTGAAACCTTTCGTCGCTTGGACAGCCTGGGAACCAAGTGATGCAGCCCATTCTGTATTGCCCAGCAGCGTGCTAAAAGTGCAGGCAAGACGACTACCGGCTCCAGGATCATGATGATCAAATGCCAAGCCCGTCTGCCCCGCCGTAACGAATTCCTTGAAGCAATCAAGGGCTGAAACGACGGGCACGAGACCAGTTGCCATGGCTTCCAGGACCGCCAGCCCAAAGCTCTCCCCGTTCTCAGCGACCGACGGATAGACGAAGATGTGGCCCGTCTGGAGGATCGATGCAAGCCCGCCGCTGCTCGTTATCTCCCCCAGGAAGTCCACTGGTAGGCCCCTGGCCAGGTCTTTAAGTGACGCAAGGAAACGATCACCACCACCACCCGCTGCAACCTGATGAGGGCCCACCAACTTGAGCGTCACGTCTCTTCGGTGCAGGGCGAGCTCACGGAAGGCCTCCAGAAGCACTCGGAGTCCCTTCTCCGGGTGGATTCGGCCCGCATAAATAATCACTTTTGTCCCCTTCCAAGAGCGAGGAACGGGGGGTGGCCTAAAGATGTCTGCGTTGACCGGGTTGGCAAAGACCTTCACCAGCGGCATCACACTGGGGCATTGCTGGGCTATCCGCTGCGCCACGGCCACCGACACAGCGGCCAATCGACTGGCCCGCCGGTAGAGGACCATCTGCCCTTTGGGCATGCGGCCCACGTTTACGACAACTTTGCCTGCGGTTCTGCGCCACGTTGCGATCGTCGGTAGCCAAAAGACGTTCAGCACCAACACGTCCGCTGGCGGCAAGAGCCGAAGCACGCGGAGCGAGTACCCAAGGTCTGCCAGCAAATTTGCAGAAAGAAACCGGGTGCGGCGAGGGCCCCGGATGCGCAGGAACCGCACGTCCTTGATTACCTCATCACTCCCCTGTCCTTGATGCCGACGGCACAAAAATGTCACGTGATGGCCACGCGTGGCGAATGCTTCCGCAAGACCGTGCCAGATTCTCTCAGCCGCGCCGCAAGGCGCCGGTGGAACAGGGAGGAACGGCCCGGTCACGACCGTGACCCTCACCTTGAGTCTCCTTGAACATCAGAGTTGAACATTCTGGTCCAGAGCCGTTTTACGGGCGACGACTAAACCAAGCCACAAAACTGCGTGCTCAGCCGAAGAATCATGTGTAGGGCCACAAGAGTTAGACGCCTCGTTCTATTGACTCCCCCTCGGTGTGCACGGTTCCTCGCATGTCAACCACCATCCACTGACTCCACCGCCAGAACGTAAGGGCATCCTCCTGCTTCAATCATCGGCCCCAGTGCCCGACCTACGTCATAACGGACGCAGGTCGCGGACCGCCACCCAAAACCCACGAATACACATCGCGCATCTGCTCCGCGACTCCCCGGCAATTAAAGCGCTCCCGTACCAGCCCCAGCCCGCGCACCCCGATTCGATTGCGTTCGGTGCTCCCCATCTCGAAGAGCATCGACAGCCAGCGCGCCATGTTATTGGGTTCTAATGAGATTTCGATGGCGGCCCCGGCTACGAAGCCCTCCGGAAGGTTGCACTGTCTCGTCATCAAAACCGGCAGGCTATACGACCAAGCCTCCAGCACACTCAAGGGAAGGCCCTCGCTGATCGAGGGAAGAATGAATGCATCGGCGCCGCTCAGCGTGTTGTGCTTGTCACGTCCATACTGCGGCCCGGCAAAGAAAACGTCCGAGAGCGCCAACTGGGAGGCCAAACCCTCCAACCCCTTCCTGTAGTTGCCTTCATCCCAGCCAATCACAGCGAGAGCCCACTCCTTTGCCCTCCCGGAGCCAATCCGCTTTGCTGTCTGCCAGCCGCGGAGGAGCGCCGGAAGTTGTTTCTTCGGATGCAACCGCCCAAAATAAAGGAGCACCGCCATCCCCTCCGGGATGACTCCCGCCCATGGCGGTGGTCCAGCTGACCCTGAAACAGGAAGACGAACACAGTTTGGGATCTCACAGATAGGGTTTGGGAGCCCCAGTTTGCGGATCGCCATCGTCTCGGCCGCGCACAGGGAGTGAAGGCAACTAGCGTCGCCAAGATTTCGGCCTTCGTAGATCAACCTGGCGAGCCGCTTTTTGCCTCTCGCGTTGTCCAGCGCCCAAGGCTCCAGCATCCCGTGGACAGACACCAGGTAGGGCTTTCGCGTCGAGCGACCCCAGCGGCGACTCACCACCGACGGATACATCCACAGACCGTGAACGTGAAGCACCTCGAAATCCGCCGCCATGACCGCCTTTGCAAGTGCTGGAGAGTATCCAAATGCCCTGGGCCCAACAACCGGGAATGACCTGACTCGTAGAGGCTCCCAGGCCGCAGCATCCGCCGCGGTGAATTTATCCTCGAGTGAGAAGACATCTACTGCCACATCGCACGAGGTCACGAGCCCCTGCTCCAACCAGCGCACGGCATCGAAAAGTCCGCCAGCAGCCCTCGAACTGGAAGCGACCAAGCAGCCTGACCGGATCACAACCATTCGAGCCCCTCGAGAAGGACGCGGTCCAGAAGCCCGGCACCGCGACTTGTTCCCTGGCTCGCCACCAGCGCCGCTGTCCACAGGCCTTCCGCAAATCTCCGCAGCGGCCACTGCCTTATGATTTCCTGGCCTGCCTTGCCCATTGCCTCCAGGTCGCCGGCCGAAAGCGCAAGCATCAGCCCGGTGAGCGCCTTTTCGTCACGGGGGTCAAAGGTAAATCCGTTCACGCCGTCCTGCACTAGGTCCTCGGCACACCCGCAGCACCGGGACACCAGGACGGGCAGGCCTGCAGCCATTGCCTCGTTCACGGCGAGGCCCCAAGTCTCCGAGACGCTAGCAAGGATGAAGGCGCCTGCCAGGCCGTAGTAGTTGGGCAATATGCCGTATTCCCTATACCCGGCCAGTAGGACGTTGCCCTGAAAAACAGGGGCTTCGGCGACGGACCTAATCGCCGTTTCTTCCGGCCCCTCTCCGACAATGACGAGCGACCATGCGTCATCGCCGGCCAGATTCCGGTATTCGCGGAATGCCCGGATCACGAAGGCTAGGTTCTTCTCGGCAGCGAGCCGGCTGACGCAAAGAAAGTACTTTGGAGGCAGCGCAAGCTGCGTTCGAATCGCCGCCGCGTTCGCTCGAGCCTGCACCGCACCCCGTGAAAAGTGGTCGTTGTCAACGACGTCGTAGCCCGTGAAGATTCGCGCCCGGGGCATGCCAAGGTCGTTGAGGTACCGAGCCTGTGGGGAGCCCGCCACCAAGCCACCGCCACACATCCGTACGATGCGTCTCTTGACGCTTCGCCAAATGCCAGCCCTCTGCTCAGCTCCGACGTGAGTGTCCCCCATCAAGACAACTGCGGCACCGCTTTGGAGGCACCATTTCATTGCGGCAAAGCCAGCCTGGTTCGACCATCCTGGGATGGCGACGACGCGTGGTTCAATCTTGTTCAGCGCCTCGCGCACTGGCCACCATAGGCCACGATGACGATCCCCAGGATGACCATGCAAAAGGGTCACACGCTGGTACTGTGTGGCGTTGAAGGGGACCCCGGGGTGTCGGCTTCTCTCGACCGAGGTCACCTCGAGGCCATAGACATCGCCGAGCTCCCCTGCTGCTGCCAGCCGCGCATGGTGACCGGGTCCGATGCTTGAGAAGACAACCACTACCCGGCCCACGTTTCTGTTGTCAGCCATCATGCCTTGAGACCAACGATCAGCTCGTTATCCTCCCGGCCGGCAAGCCGTCGTTATTGCCCCGGGCGCCTATTCGTTTCAATGGTGCAGACTGGCTACGTGCAGTGGCGCTTTTCGGCAGACGGGCAAAAACGATTGCAGGCACAACGAAAAGCGAGACGTAGAGTAGGTCGGAGGGCACTCCTGACAGATTTCCAAGAATGGTCGTCATCGCAAGGGGCGAGAGGCAGGCGTAGAAGAGCATTGCTGCGAAGTCCCTCGTGATGAATGCTCTGTCCCACAGGTACCGAAAGCCCTTGCCCAGCCCAAAGTACAGCAGTGCACCGAAGAACCAAAACTCACAGAAGGCGTTGTTGATGCCCGTAGGGTTGGAACCGTAACCGGGAGACCACTGGTAAGCCGCGTACGTTTGCTGGCCATAATCTGGCCCTTCGATGAAGAACGATTCCTTCACAGCGTCGCCAACGAGGAGACGCGGTATCCAGTTCGCGACGAGTGTGTTGTAGAAACCACGGCCCAAGCCAAACTCCTTGAAACGGTTCGTCGCTGATATTTGCACGAGTGCGAACTGAAATTCCGAATACCCTTCGCCACTGACAATTGACTGAACCATCACTTGGGGGTCGAGATGCCTTACCTCGCCCCAATCGCCCCCGATCGGGCTGTACTTGCGGTACTCACCGGCGGCGACGACTGCAACGGCCGTGACTAGCATGACAACGATGGCGGCCGGTCGAGGCGGTGCCCAACCTCGCACGAACAGCACTGCAAGCAAAACGATCATAATCATGAATACCGTTTGAGTGCGCCGCCCAAGGAAAACTGCGCTCGCTAGCAAGGGCAGCGCCCCAGCGACCGCCCCAATCCATCCGACCGTGTTGCGTCCAGCCAGTGCAGACACAAGCAGCAAGAACAACGCAGGAAAGAGCGCCCCCGCGAAGAATACGTATGCCACCGGAAGGCCCCTCCACTCGAGCGCGTAGGACCCCTCGGTTGAGAAGAAGGCGACCCAACCACCGCTGAGGCTCGCAAGCTTGTAAAAGGCAAGCATGCCCACGCCCAGGAGGGCCAGACCGGCATGCAAAATCCTGTTTCTGGAGTACTGACCGGCCTTGGCGGGCCCCGCTGGCTTGCTTCTCCACGGGTGCATGTACCCGAGCCAGCCGGCAAGGGCGCAAAGAACGCACATCCCAAGGGCCATTTCCAGACCACCGTCTTCGAGCGCCATGGCCGGAACCGACTGTGGATTCCGCAGAATACCCAGGGCCTGGGGTGCCATGTAGAGGAGCCATGTGGCGCCGGCCAGAGTTGGGTACTGAAGGATCCTCTCCCTCCGCGACAGCCCCCACGCGACCATTGCAACAGAGACGGCTACGAGGAGAACGAACAGGAAGGTGGCCACGTCATGCCGCCCGCAAGGACCCCCGGAGCACGCCGAGCAGCCGCTCGCCGTACGCCCAGGTGGTGAAGGAACGGGAACGCGCCCGCGCATTGAACGACAGAGTGTCAAGCAGGCCGCGATCCGTGTGCAGCCGCGTCAGCCTCTCGGCGATTGTACTCCCGTCGCGGATGGGAACGATGAAACCCTCCACACCGTCTCGGATGACGGAGCCCGCGTTTGGCGTACAGATGACGGGTAGGCCCCAAGCGATCGCCTCGTACGTCGCCGTGGCCGAGCCCTCGCATAACGAAGGGAGCACCAAAACATCGGCCCACCCGTAGTGCTCGGCCATGCGGAATCTGGACACGGCGCCCACCAACTCGACACGCTGGCCAAGCGCTGCGGCCGCTTTAGAAGAGAGCGCTTTCGTTCCAACCATCCGAAAGTGTGCTTCGTGTCCGAGCAGCCTTGCGGCCTCTAGGACGTAGGGCGAACCCTTACGGAGCGTGACCGCGCCGACCGTCAAGACATGCAACGGCTCGCCGGCAGATCGGCGCTCGCGCTTCGGTTGGTTGCCACCTGGGTCAAAACCGTACGGCACGACCCGGCACCGTTCTGCCGGTCCTCCGCACGCAGCGACGCCGTCGCGGACGAACTGCGAGCCGCAGATGATGACGTCGGCCGCGTCCCACTCCTCTGCCTCCCGGGTGCAGAACTCAGCCGCGTGCAGGTCCCTCTCGGGGGAGGGCTCCCAGTCCGGGAAGCGGAGATGCTCCTCCGTGAGGATTTTCTCTTCGAACGCGCGCGGCGCAATCGCCTGCTCCACGACCGCGGCGACCCCTCGCTTCCGGGCCTCCTGCAGGATCTCAAGGCCGGCACTGTTGAAGACGTACACGCCGTCTGCTCCCTCGAGCCCGGTTTCTAGCACCAGGCGGCAGAACCTTCGCCCGGCCCACAGGTGGGTCGCCGTGATCTCCGACGAGGAGAACGCCCTGCTTCGCCGCCGCGCGTACTCGATTCCGAACGAGTTAAAAGCACGGATGCGCAGGCCCGGTACGCCCTCCGGCAGGCGCTCGGCGAGCCTCTGCAGCGATCCGGGCAGCACCGATCGCGGCAGCAGCCGAAGCAACCGCGGCCAGCCTTTGCTCGCACAAATGTCGGTATAGAAGTGATCCAACAAACCTGCTGCCTCTAGGATGCGAGGGACTGCATAGTGCATCCGTGCACCCATTTGTGCAACGAGGACGGTGCTAGGTGAGCCTACGGCTTGAGCAGCCATGGAAAAGGTGGGCGCATCAGAGCAGATTTCTTGGGTCCGGTTGTCAACTGTCTAAATGCGTCGACAATCAGAGGCTCCCAGTAGTCGAAGGCGAGCCGGCCGAGAAATTTCTCGCGCATTGTCTGGCGTTGGAATCGCCCATGACTGACCGCGGCTGCAAGCCGCATAACCCCGGCTGCAATGCTCTCGGGCTCAGTTGAAAGCACCGTTTCACCTAGCTCGAGTTTCAGCACGAGGTCCTCGAGGCCCGTATGGTTGCTAGCTAATACGGGCAGGCCACAGGCAAGGTACTCGGTAATCCGGCCTGGAGCCGTGAAGAAGTTTCCAAGATCGTTGTTCTGGTAGAAAAGCACTCCGCAGTCGGCATTCACGGTATATGCGAGCAAATCGCGAAATCCTAGGCGTGGCAGCCTAAAAACCCGCCCAGCGAGGCCCAACTCATACAGCATCCCGTCCACCTCGGGCTCCCGTTTCCCCGAACCGGTCATGACGAGCCTGACGTGTTGGGGCAGCAGGGCGAGCGCCTTAAGCAGCTGCGGAACCATCCGTAGCTCACTGTACCCGCCGTGGAGCATCAGCACGAATGCTGCTTCCTCGCCCTCGCCGGCCATCTCCCTTCGCTTAGCCGGGGAGGGATCCAGGCACGGCCAACTCAACGGGAGGTTCGGAGGCGCCGTAATGACGGGGCATCTCATGCGGTGCAGGGCCTGTGTAATGTATCCCCTGTGAAATTCGTTGTTCACGTAGAGATCGGCATTGCGGCACAGCCGGCCTTCAAGCCGGAAATAGATCGGATGCGTGAGCGGATCGAAGTAGTCGGGGCTGTGGTAGACGATCTTCTTGCCCAATAGCGGCCCAGCAAGCATCACAGCAGCGCGAACCCCAGCAGGCAGTGAGTTGATGTAGATGACGTCGTAGGGGCCAAAGCGAGCCACGAGAAGGGCTTTTAGCGCCGGAAGAAGACCCACCTGTTGCCGACCCGAGCCCGAACTCGCCAGTTCGATCTCGCGGCACTGAAAGGGCCGCACGCTCCGTAGCAACGATCGCCCAGCGTTCGGCGCAGCAACCGTAATTGCCCAGCCGTCGGCGGCTAACGCTGGCAGAGCGATTTCTGCATATGGCGACTGCTCAACGTCAGACAAAGTGATGAAAAAGAGGCGTCGCCTCGTTTTCATGTCTTGGCAACTCTGCCTTCGGGGGCGAGCGTGGCGCGCGTTTCATCAACGAGGCGGCGCAACCCCTCTCGTAGGCCGATCTCGGGAGCCCAACTCGGAATCTTGCCCAGCATCGGCGTTATTGGCGTGCTGCCGACCCTTTCACCCGGGACCAGGTCCGCGTCGCAGAGCTCGGCGATGGTCTCCGCAACGTACCGCACCGTCACCCACTCGAAGCTCGAAACGTCGTAGACGCCACCGAGCTTGTTGCCGAGCGCGGTGTGGAGGGCACGGCACACGTCGTCGATATGGATAAACTGGCGCCTCTCTTCTCCCGTCGTCATCATTTCGATCCTGCCCGTGGTAAGGGCCTGGAAGACGAAGTCGCCGATGACGTGGCTTCGCTCGGACGGTTTCTCGACTGAACCATAGACGTTCCAGAGGCGCACGCGGACGCCGCCTATCAATCTGGTCCACACCTCACCAAGCCTCTTGGTCACGCCGTAGGCTGTGTCGTATTCCTCCGCCAATTGGCTGGAAACGAAGAGAAAAGGGATCCGAGACGCTTGCAGTTGCGGCAAGACGTTCAGCATGAGTTTCAGGTTCCAGTCCATCTGCTTGAACTGGCTGTCCTCCCGATAAAGGTACTTGGCGCCACCTACGTCCCACGCAAGGAAATACACGCCGTCGACACCCTCCAATTCGAGAGTGGCAAACCTGGCATCCTCATTCGGTGACCGTTTTAGGTCAAAGCGGACAACCCTTTCGCCGTGTCGCTCAAGGTACCGACAAAGGGGGACCCCAACGAACCCATCAGAGCCAAGCACTAGATTCTTCGGCAAGGTATCCTCGCCTTCTCCCCGACTGGCATTCCCTGCATCAGCACCTGCGGACGTTTCCTCCCTCGTCCACCAATCTGATCGCAGCAATGATCGCGGCATGTACCGGGCGCCTGAAATACCATCGCTGGAGTGCGCGCCCGATCACGCCCGAGAGGGGACCGGAAACCGGGCCGCCGGAAAGGAGTGCGGATCGGAGAAACCGCGGACCGCTCCCAAACACGGTGTATCCACGGGCTTCGAAATCATGGGGAAACCAGCCCGAGAGATGCCGCTCGAACGGGTTCCGATCGGTCCGCAGTTGTTCAAGGAAGCCGTTCGGCGTCTCGACATAGACGAGCCGCGTCGCCAACGATTCCGCTTGCCGAAGGACTTCCTCGCCTTCGTCGCGCGTGAAATGCTCGATTACGTGGGACAGCACCACCACGTCGAATCTTCCTGGGAACGCTGCGGTCCTGAAGTCTCCGAGGAGGTACTCGTCGTGCGTGCTGCGGGCACGGGCAGAGGCGATGTTCTCGGAGTAGATGTCAATACCCGTGGATCGAAATCCGCGTGCGCGTAGGGCCGCCAACGGACTGCCTTCCCCGCACCCGATGTCGAGCCCAGTGCGTAGGTCATTCGTCCTGATCAGTTCCTGCAGATAGCGCTTTGGCGCCGGACAGACTAGTTGAACCCAGCCTGGTCTTCTCGGATAGAGAGGGTGTTCGCGTGATCTCTCTCGCACTCTTCTAACCAGTTACGACATCACGGAAACCTGCCAAGCCACATCCGGCCGAAATTCTTCAGCCAAGTGGGCATGCGGGACCGCAGCCTTCGCGTCATTTCTTGCGGAACGCGCCAGCCATTCAGGTCCAATGGTGAGGCCACCGTGGGACGGGTCGCGTCGATGCGCCAGACATGGTCAGCATAAGCTCCTGCAATAGAATCAACAGAGAACTTGGCTCTTGCGGCCTCTCGGCAGCTGGCAGACATCTGTTGCAGAAGGCTGCGATCCTCAGCGAGCCGCATAATGGCTCGCGCGGCCGAAGTGGACCCTGCAATTGGAAACAAAAATCCGGTCTTGCCGTGCTCGACGATGCTGTCCGTTACGCCCCGGATGAACGAGGCTACGGGTACGCATCCCGCGGCCATCGCCTCCACGACCGTGACGCCGAAGCCCTCGTGTCGAGATGGCATGAGAAGTACGTCGTTCGCCACTAGGATTTCAGGCACCACATCGTAGGCAACAGCACCTGCAAACGTCGCAGGAAGAGCACGCTCATTGAAGCGCGACTTTAACGCCGTCAGATCGGGCCCGTCGCCCGCAATGGTCATCCGCACTGATACGCGATTGAGGTGGCTCAGTATCTTAGGCAGCCAGAATACCCCTTTTGCGCTATCCTCCACGCGTCCGAGGAATACGACGCGTAGTACGGTGTCCCTGGGTCGCTGCAACCCATCGAAGCGGGTCAGGTCCACAGAGTTTGGGATCGCTACAATAGCGTCTGGGCGGAATTTGTGGTGCCGCACCAAATCGTCGCGGATCCTGTTCGACACCCCAATCGTTAGGTGCACGTGGTCTCGGACGGCACGGGCAAAGGCATAGGTCCCGGGCGTGATGTTGTGCACGACAAGCACCCGCAGCAAATGTTGAGGAAGGTATCTTGCGATGTTTGCCTGCAAGACCCCACCAAGCACATCGATAATCACGCCGTCGTAGCGCTGCGCTTCGAGATGCGCGACCAGGGCTCTAGCCTGGACCGCCATGTCTTCCTCGGCTGGCGCGACCACCTCACCGAACTCACGCTCGGACGCCATCGTGGGGTCGCTCATCGCCTCTGAGCCGGGTCGGCCAACGCCGATCCACCGCACTGAGATTCCATGCTGCTTCAGACCGTTGCGTAAGTTGCGGGCCACCGTGTAGGTACCGCCGACGTGAGGGATGCACAAAGATGCGATCAGCACGACTTGGGCCGAGGTATTGGCTCACACATTAGCGAGCAGCTACAACGCCCCCAAGCAACGCGTTGCTCGAAATTGCTTCCAGCCGTTTCCCCCAATTTCCAAGCTCTGTCACGCTGCGCACCGGTGGAGCGCCTTATCGTAGACGGCGACGACCTTTTCGGTCCACCCCGCGAGGTCGAAGCGCTCAAGCACGTGCATCTTTCTTGCTGCGCTCGTGCCCTTCAGTTTTTCGCGGCAGCTCCAAACCCGGTCCAAGGCAGACACGAGGGCTGGAACGGAACCGGGTTCAACCAGATCAATGACACCGGTTCCGCCGTCTATCTCGGCAAGACCGCCAAGGTTCGACGCGATCACCGGGACGCCCACAGCCAGAGATTCGAGAGCGGAGAACGACGTTGCCTCCACCACGCCGCCGATCGGAACCGAGGGAACCAAGGTAGCCAACGCCCTGCTCATCAGTGAGGGAACCTCTCCTGACGGCACATCGCCCAGAAGGTGAATCTTGGCGCCCCTCGCGCTTGAAGCGCAAATCTCCTGGATTTCGTCAAGTTGAGGGCCTGTGCCTGCGATCAAGAGCTTCACGTTCCTGGTCCCCACCCACTCCAGGAACGCGCGCACAGCAAACACCACGCCGTTCTTGGGCCACAGACGCCGCACAACCACGAAACAAGGCGTATCGCATGCGTATTGAGGGACATTCTGAGCAAGCCGCCCCAACTCGCCAACGTCAACCGCGTTGTGGATCACACTTACCCTGTCAGGCTGGACGCCGTGCGCGCGCACCGACTCTGCCTGGTGGGAATCCACAGCAATCACCTCATCAGCCGCTTTCAGGCCGGCCGTTTCGAACCTCATGAGGCGGCCAAGCCTGAGCCGGTGATAGCCCAAAACCGTTTTGAAATGGTCTGAGGGCCGGCGCGAGCTTGTGATGACCTCAAGCGCGTGCTCGTAGTTCGTGCCGTGAACGGTCTCCACCACCACAGTTTTCGGGAACATCCGCCTTACAACCAGTGACACGAAGGCATCTTGAGTATGCACCAAGTCTACGTGTTGGATCCTATCTTCGATTGTCCGGTACAGCGCCCACGCTCGAGTCGTGAAGTACTCCCTCCGAGCAAGGGCAAACTCCCAGAGGAACCTTATGGGTGACGGTTCCAGGTCCGGAGTCAGCCTGTCCGCTATCTCGCAGTCGATTCCAGACGTCCGAAGACCGCTCTCAAGGTTTGCAAGGTACGTCGCGACGCCGCCAACTGACGCTGTGCTGACGAGGGACGGGACGAGAACTCTCATCGTCTCTAATTACCTAGAATTGTCCTCTCGTAGGACATGACGTCGCCCACGCAAAGTCCGCGCGGCCTGCCATCAAGCAGCTGTCTGACGGCTCTCAAGCAGCTCTTCGACGGCCCGAATGAAACCGGTGACTACCCGAGCGGGCGCGAAGCGCTCTAGGAGGCGGTCCGAACTCAGATCATTGATGCGCCCAACGCAAAGGTCGCCGCACAGGCGCGCGAGGGCGTCTGCTATCTTGCCTACATCATTAGGTGGCACCCCAACTCCACCGCCCTCATTCAGGTAGCGGCTAACCTCGCTATCATCGGGCGTGAGGGCAAGAATCGGTCTACCAGTGCTGCAGTAGTCGACGAACTTGCTGGGCAGGAATACCCCCTCGGCAGTGTTTGCCTCAATCAGGAGCAGCGCATCGGCTTCTGCTGCAAGGCGCTGAGCGTCCTGGTAGGAACTAGGGTCAATGCACCGCACAGCGGAACCGAGGCCGTACTGCTGGCTCAGCGAGAGAATCGGCCTGGCGTCGAAAACCATGAAGGTCAGCTCAATTCCGTTTGGACTGTCATGCAACACCTGTTTGACCGCACGAAAAAGGGGCCGTACGTCCCGGCTCGAATCGATATTGCCGGTATAGACAATCCTCAAGGTGGTCCTTGGAGCCGGTTTTGGCTTCCCTTCCGCAGATGACCCATTAGTAGGCTGGAGTGAGACGTGGGGGACCACGATGAATTTGGATCTGGTGTATTCGGCAGAGCGACCCCTGAGGTAACCGGCCATCTTTTGGCTCGGCACGGAGATACCCATCGCAGTGCGCGCAACGCGGCGTAGCCATCGGCGCTCTTCCCACAGGTTCCTGACACGGAAGAACTGCCGCCTGTATGGCTCTGGCAGCAGGAATCTCGGCCACGGATCACTCAAGTGACACATCCACGGGACACCACTTGTCTCGGCGGCGAGGCACCCCGCTAGGAACCCTGCAGCTGGCAGCCCTCGCGCATAGATCAGATCAAAACGCTCTTCCTTAAGGCGCGCTCTCGCGCCCTCAGCCAGGGCCTCAACCGAGAAGGCATCGGACAACGAGGTGCGCACCGCCCACCATGAACGGAGGTAGGAAGCGACCTTCAGAGCCCCGCGTACGGTACAGCCGGGAATGCGAACGACTGAAACTCTTTGGTGCGCCAGATAGGCCGCGTCAACCGGCCGCTTTGGCTCATTCCCTTCGAGCGTCACAACCGTTACCTTGACACCAGCCTCCGCCAGGGCAAACGCCAGTTTGCCGGTGCAAAGGGCCTCCGGATTCGCCGAGGGGGGGAAGATTCTGGTCACGAGGAGGATTCTCTCAATCATCTTGGGCGCACGCTCATGGGGACCCGCCATTGGAGGCGCATGTAGCAAGAAAGGCGGGCAGGTGTCCCCGATAAGAAACGTTCCGCTTGGTCTCAAGACATCGTGGGCAACGCCTCCAATTCTCGTCGACGGTCAGGATCGCGGGCGCCGTTACGCTAGTTCGACGGCAGCCTACGCAGGACGAAACCCTCCACCACAAGCCACACTGGCCTTGCAAGGCGTCTCTTGCCCAGCATGGGTTTTGGGAGTTGCCTCAACTTGAAGCGAGCACCGGCAAGACCTCGCGGGTCGTGGCAGGGGAACCGGCCAGTATTCGACGTCAGCAGGTCTGCGGGGTGAACCGTCGAGCAGGGCATACTCCACTCGAACATCGCGTTGACAGCCCTCAAGAGGTTCGCCCGCGCCTCGACGCCAAGGGCAAGGTTCCCCTGCAGGTCCAGGTCAATCGTGAGGATCAGCGTTCCGCCGGGTCGCAGGATGCGAGCGATTTCGGCCAATTCTCTCACCGGATTGCCGGCGTGCTCGAGGACGCTGATGCAGTAGACGAGTTCCGCAATGCCGTCATCGAGAGGCGCACCCTCAGGACCAGCCAGCACGGCATCCACCTTGCCCGGTGCTGCGTCAATGCACCGAGCCGCGCTCTCGACAGACCGCACCGCAGCGGGGTCTACATCGACGCACGTCACATGAAAACCTAGACGCCCCACAGAGAACGGAAGGAAAGTCAGACCGCTGCCGAAGTCCACGACCCTCGCCCGGTCAGGCAGCGACTGGCGGAGACGTTTGAGATGGTAGAAAGCGTACGGGTACTCCCACAGACGGCTCCACGTGTGCAGGGGATCCCTGGGCCACGTGTAGTCTGGGCTTCGAAACTGGCTCTCCTTGGCGAGGAAGTCATTCTGCTCCTTTTCGAGAGTTCCGAACACCTCGAGCCATTCGGGGCTGTCCATGTCGGAAAGCGCTGCCAAACCGGATCGGTCAAAGACACGCCCTGCCAGGGGGTCATCCACTAGGTGGCCACTTTCCGTGCTATGTCGAAGATGATTAGAAACGGCTCGTCCACCCTGGGCTTGTCAATTAGGGGACGGATCAGGTTCTTGACGCCCTGTTTAAGTCTTTCTCGCCAAGTCCAGCCCCAGGCTGGCGGACAAGAGACTACGATCTTCTCAATAGAGAGCGCACGTCCCTCAGCGAGGAGGAAATCAAAGGATCCCTCAGTGAACGAACGCTGGTGGATGTTTCGTGGAGACGGTTCGATCGGTTTCCCCGCATTCATCTCTTTATAGGGCACCACGGCGAGCAAGCGCTGGCAATGGCGCAGGAGAATTCGCGTCTTTTCCTCATAGTCCGCGAAATGCTCAAGGATGGCCGATGCGAAAATTACATCGAATCGCCCTCTCAAATTGTCAAAATCGCCGACCACAAAGGCTGCAAGCCCAGGGTTTTCAGCCTGACAGCGAGAGATTGCGACGTTCGAAAAGTCAGTGCCCCAAAGGACCGCCTGCGGATGTTCCTTCCTAAAGACACGCAAGCCATCCCCAAGGGCGCAACCAAAGTCGCACAGAGTGAACGGCCCGCGTTTTGGCAAACGAATATGCCTGCAAACAGCCTCCGCAAAAATGCGCGTCTGCTGTCGACCTCCGTTCATCTCCCACGCACCCCCGGGGGCAAAATATTCATCCCACCACTGTGCGCTGTTCGCCGGCGCTGTTGATTCTCGCGCGAAGGCAATTGTGTGTGGCTGGTCATTCATCGGAGGCTCTGAGCCCAAGCCGCAGGATGACAAGCGGAAAGATACAAACCGAAAGAGAATTTGCGCAGTAGCTGAAGAGTGTGGCGAGAGCCAAACCCTTTGCCCTTGAACTCACAAGTAGTTTCGGGGAAACCAGCAACACTACCACCCAGAACGCTTTTAGTGTCAAGCCTTCCCACATTCCCCCCGGGCTCGCCGATCATCAGGTAGTGACTGACGAGAGTGCTTGAGATGGTAGAAGACGAAAGGGTACTCCCACACGCGACTCCAGGTGTGCAAGGGATCCCGGGACCACGTGTAGCCAGGGCTTCGGAACTGGCCCTCCTTCGTGAGGAAATCGTCCTGCTCCTTTTCGAGAAATCCGAACAGCTTGAGCCATTCGGGGCTGTCCAGATCGGAAAGCGCTGCGAGTCCCGACCGGTCAAAAACACACCTTCTCAAAGGCCCACCCACTAGGGTCCAACTTTTCGTGCGAGGACCGTCAGGACAAACGTACCGTCGAACCAGAACGGCCTGACAAGCAACCTGGAAAGAAACCGCAAAGGTCGCTCCAAGCGCTGGTTCAGCTTCAGGCCGTAGCGAGCTGGTGACTCTTGTGTCCTAGGGATGATCGGTTGACTGTGTTCCCAGAAGTGCTCAAGGTAGAGGCCATGCTGCAGCAAGAGCCTGCTTAGAGGTCCCAGGCTGAAGTAGTTCAAATGCTCTAGATCAACCCTAAAACCAACCCATGCTGGCCCAACCCGCTCTATTTCGCCTCCGTTCGGCACGGCAAGAAGCAACCGTCCGTCACTGACGAGGCAAGCCGACGCTTGTTTGATCAGGTCGGAAGGTTGATCCAAATGCTCAATTAACTGAAACGCACAGATCACGTCGAACTGGCGCTCCCGGCCAAGTTGCTGCGATGCCGGGATGCCGAGGCTTTGCAGAAACCGCAAAGCATCCCCATCTAACTCCACCCCGGAGACATTGGCCCCTCGCGATCTTGCTAGCTGCAGGAACCGCCCGTACGAACATCCCAACTCGCATAGATTCTGGCCTGCAAGCCCACCGCTGTTCTCGAGAATCACGATGTACGGATCCTTCCACCAGCGAAACCACGCTCCGAACCGGGAGATCCTCGACGGCTGGATTCCCTTGAACCTCGCGTAGGACCTGTAGAAGCGATTGACATCTGCAGCCACCGGCACGTCAGGCACGTAGATCATCCCGCACGTTGCGCACCGCACCACCGAAAGCCGGTCGGGTCGGGTGCACATCGCCTCGGGGCAATCTTCCCAGCAAACCGGACAGCCTCGATGCCTGAGCTTTGTGAGATCCCAGGCAGGGAGAGCTCCCGCATCGACCTCTGGCGGGAGGGGTCTGAGGCAACGGGACGGAGTCAGTTCCATCATCCGAGAAGCTTGCGTGCTGGAGCCGGAGTACATGAGCCCCAAAGGGTCTGGAATGCGCCACACGTGGCAGTCATCGCTGCAATGAACCATCCAAAGCGGCCTGCCGGAACGCCTGGCCGGCCCATGCAAAGGTCCAAACCGCGTGTGCGCCATATGCAAAGAGCCGCGCTGCAGCTAGTCCCGCTGCGCCCCGGCTCGCCCAGGTGAACGTCAACAGGACGAAGATGAGTGCCCATCCCATGTTCATGGTGAAACCAAGCCACATTCTGCCAAACGCCGTGATCATCTGGCCAACAGGTTGCTGAACGGCGAGCAAACCGGCTGTCACCAACACCAGCACTAGCGCAGGCCATCCTGCCTTGAAGGATTGACCATAGAGACCCATGACCCAGACGCTCGCAAGAGAGAAAGCCACGACGAGAGGCAACACGACGGCGAGGTTGACCATGATCGACAGCTTGATTAGCCGTGTGGAGTTCACGGCGTCGCTAGACCCGACACGCTCAGCCAACGCGGGCAGCACGACTTGACCCAATACACCGGGGAGGAACAACAGTGCGCCGAACCATTGGTTTGCAGCGCTTAAGATCCCCATTTCGGCGTAGCCATTGGGTTGATTCACGAGAATAGCGCTGCAGACCCAGTTGACCGGGCCAACCATCATGCTTGCTAGAAGGGCCGGGAACGAAAAGGCCCAGAGCAGGGCGAGTTCCTGGTGCGCGCCCGCGAGCGCGATCGGCACACCCGCACGAGCCGCCTCGCTGCGCACGGCCCATTGGTTCAACACACAGTTGACTCCGTAACTGGCGACGAGGCCCCACAAAGCGCCATTTAGGCCACTGATGTAGGCCCCTCCAACCATGAGCGGGAACGCCGCCAGACCTGATGCCAGGTTTACCGATGCAATCCGCCTGAATGCCTCAAAACCGGCGAGTGCGCCACCCTGTGCTCCGGTCACAGCCCCCAGGAAGAGCATGATCGAACTGATCCTAAGTAGGCCAGTCAACTGTGGCGCAGCAAGGGTTCGCGACGCGAGCCAAGGCGCCAATGCCAGGAACACTAAGGCCGCGATTGCGCCGGTGGCGACTGTAACCGAGGTGGACAGCGCCAGAATCCGCCCAGCCCTCGGGGGATCTTTCTGCTTGAACTCGGCCAGGTATTTTGTGGCCGTCAGTCCGAGCCCGAAGCCAGCAAAGGTGGCAAACATCCCGACGGTGCTCTGGATGATGCCCAGCTCGCCAAAACCAACCTTCCCCAGGATTCGGGCCACGAGGATCGAGGCCAGCAGCGTCAGGCCGCGGGAGATCACTGCTCCCGCAAGGGACCAGAACGCGCCGCGAGCGAGGCGGTACCCGATCGGGGAGGCCTCGATGCGCTCCGCGTAGCCCAGGGCAAAGTCTGGCAATACCGAGTAGAGAGAAGACTTGAGGCTCAAGGGAAGGGAATGGGGCGGGGGGCAAGCACCGCCGTTACACTACAGCAGGCCGGGGACGGGTACGCGTGGAGCCGCTGCCCCACAGGAACAACCGCGCGCGAGTTGCGTGGGATCCTTCGTCGCTGCGCTCCTCAGGATGACAGGAGTGCAGGTGGATGTTCAGGGCTACGTGGCATGCAAGAAATCCGCGCAGGCAGATAGAATGCGGCCGGTGGACTTGCCATCGCCGTATGGGTTGTGGGCGCGGGCCATCTCGTCGTAGGCCGCCTTGTCGGTGAGCAGTTTGCTCGTCTCCTCCACGATCTTTCCTTCGTGCGTTCCGACCAGCTTGACGGTCCCGGCGAGGACGGCCTCGGGACGCTCGGTGGTATCGCGCATGACGAGCACGGGTTTGCCCAGGCTCGGGGCCTCCTCCTGGACGCCGCCGGAGTCGGTGAGGATCACGGCCGCGCGGTTCATCATCGCCACGAACGGAAGGTACGGCAGCGGCTCGATGAGGTGGATATTGCCGGCGCCGGCGCCCCGCAGGATCTGGTTCACGGGCTTTCTCACGTTGGGGTTGAGGTGCACCGGGTAGACGAAGGCGGCTTCCGGGAATCGGCGCGCCAGCTCGACGATCGCTCTGCAGATGGACTCGAACCCTGGGCCGAAGCTCTCGCGCCGGTGGCCGGTGATCAGCACCAGGCGCGGACCGCCGTTCGTGACCAGTGTGTCCGGCAGCCCTGGGATCGCCGGCGGTTTGGCTTTGATGATGTCGCGCGCGAGGAAGAGAGCATCGATGACGGTGTTTCCGGTGACGAATATCCGCTCGGGGGCGACCCGTTCCTTCAGCAGGTTCTGCTTGTTCAGTTCGGTGGGCGAGAAATGGAGGGTGGTCAGGCGCGTCGCCAAGACCCGGTTGGCCTCCTCCGGCCAGGGCGAGTCGAGGTTGCCCGTCCGCAGGCCGGCCTCCACGTGGCCGACTGGGATGTGGTTGTAGAATCCTACCAACGCTGAGCAGAAGGTCGTGGTTGTGTCGCCCTGCACCAGCACGAGGTCGGGCCTGGCCTTGGTGAGGTAGCGGTCAACAGCCTCCACGGCCCGCGCGGTCAGGCTCGCCAGCGTCTGGTTCGGCTCCATCAGGTGCAGGTCCACATCCGGCTTGATGTCAAAGGCGTTGAGGACCTGGTCGAGCATCTCGCGATGCTGGGCCGTGACACAGACCTCACAGGAAAAGCGCGGGTCGTCCCTCAGCGCAAGGATGACCGGGGCGAGCTTGATGGCTTCAGGGCGCGTTCCGAAGATGACGGAGATCTTGCTCACGGGGTTAGGCAGTGGATGCGATCAACAGACACAAGGACAATCGTGAGAACTGGCCTCTGAGTTGCTTGAAACATTCTGGATTCCCGCATTCGCGGGAATGACACATCAAAGGCACACGCTCCGGGCTTGCCCCACAAAGGCTGCAGCGCGATGGCTGGATTCCCGCTGGAGCCTGCCCCGGACTCCGATCCGGGGCGGGAATGACGGCAAGGGCACGCGCGGAGCGCGTGCCCCACAGAGACAACCGCACGCGAGTTGCGTGGGATCCTTCGTCGCTGCGCTCCTCAGGATGACAGCCATCCTCTGATATTCGGGTGCGGACAGGCTTCGGCCCTAGCCATTCTGCCCCGCCTCGCGGGAAGCGAGGGCGAGGTCGCTCTCCACCATCATCTCGACCAGGCGCTCGAAGCCAACCCGGGGCTTCCAGCCGAGTTTTGCCTCCGCTTTGGAGGGATCCCCTATCAGGTGCTCGACCTCGGTGGGGCGCAGGTATCGTGGGTCGAGCTCGACGAGGACACGGCCTTCCTTGCCGATCCCCTTCTCCTCGAGCCCCTTGCCCTTCCAGGTGAGCGGGATGCTGACGCAGGCAAACGCCGCGTCGCAGAACTCCCGCACGGAGTGGGTTTCGCCGGTCGCCACGACGTAGTCGTCCGGCGTCTCGGCCTGCAGCATCAGCCACATCGCCTCGACAAAGTCGCCGGCGAATCCCCAGTCACGCTTTGCGTCGAGGTTGCCCAGGTAGAGCTTGTCCTCCAGGCCATGCTTGATGCGCGCGGCGGCCCGCGTGATCTTGCGGGTCACGAATGTCTCGCCCCGCCGCGGAGACTCGTGGTTGAAGAGGATGCCGTTCACCGCGAACATCCCGTAGGCCTCACGGTAGTTACGTGTGATAAAGAATGCATAGGCCTTGGCCGCAGCGTACGGGCTGCGCGGGTAGAACGGCGTGGTCTCGGTCTGCGGAGCCTCGATGGCTTTGCCGAACAGCTCCGAGGAGGAGGCCTGGTAGAAGCGCGCCTCGAGGCCGAGCTCCCGCATCGCCTCCAGCAGGCGCACGGCGCCGACGCCGGTGACCTCGGCGGTGTACTCGGGAACGTCGAACGAGACCTTGACGTGGGACTGTGCGCCCAGGTTGTAGATCTCATCCGGGCGCACGACCTTTAAGAGCTTGTTGAGCGACGACGCGTCGTTGAGGTCGCCGTACACGAGGTTCAGCCGCACGTCCGGCTCATGGGGATCCTGGTAGATGTGGTCGATCCGCGCTGTGTTGAAGGTGGAGCTGCGCCGAACCATGCCCCACACCTCGTACCCTTTGCCGAGCAGCAACTCGGCTAGGTACGAGCCGTCCTGGCCGGTGACGCCGGTGACGAGCGCACGCCTGCCGATCTTTCGTGGCCATTTCTTCATCGGTTCTCCCGGAGGTGCTCCCGGTTCGCCAGGAACCATTCGTACGTTGACTCGATGCCTTGCCGGAGCCGGACGCGGTGTCGCCAGCCCAGCGCGTGCAGGCGCGAGACGTCGAGGAGCTTGCGCGGGGTGCCGTCCGGCTTGGTCGCGTCGAACGTCAACTTGGCCTGCGGGTAGACGATCTCGCGGACCATCTCCGCGAGCTCCCGGATGGACAGATCCTCTCCGGTCCCCACGTTGATCTGCATGTCACCGTCGTAGTGCTCCATGATGAACACGCAGGCGTCGGCGAGGTCGTCCACGTGCAGGAACTCACGCCTGGGTGCGCCGGTCCCCCAGATCACCACCTGGTTCCGGCCCTCCACCTTGGCGTCGTGGAACCGCCGGATGAGCGCGGGCCCCACGTGTGAGCTGGTGAGGTCGAAGTTGTCGTTCGGACCGTACAGGTTGGTCGGCATCGCCGAGATGAAGTCGCACCCGTACTGGCGGCGGTAAGCCTGGCAGAGCTTGATGCCGGCGATCTTGGCCACCGCGTAGGGCTCGTTCGTCGGCTCCAGCGGCCCTGTGAGGAGGTACTCCTCCTTCATCGGCTGCGGACACTCCCGCGGGTAGATGCACGAGCTTCCGAGGTAGAGCAGCTTGGTCACGCCCTCGCGGTACGCCGCGTCCACGACGGTGGCATGGATCATCATGTTGTCGTAGATGAATTCGGCCGGGCGTGTGGAGTTTGCGAGGATGCCGCCAACTGTGCCGGCCGCCAGGAACACGTACTCGGGCCGCTTGGCCGCGAACCAGCGGTTGACCGCCGCCTGGTGGCGCAGGTCGAGCTCCTCGCGCTCGGCGGCGAGGATGTTGGTGAACCCCCCGGCCCGCAGGCGGCGCGTGATGGCCGAGCCGACCAGGCCCGTGTGGCCGGCGATGTAGATCCTCGCGTCCTTGCGGAGGTCTTGCATCACGTGATCCCTCTGTGCTCGGCGTCCAGCGCGCGCTGCCGCCGGTGGTTTGCGCTGCAAACCACTGACGAATCGTGGCTTTCGAAAACCCACCGCAACTCGACCGGTCCCGCGCGCGTGCCGTGCCTCCCGAATTCAAGCCGGCCGCGGCACGTCGCAGAATCTAATCAATTCTAGAGCCAAAGGGGTGATTCGCAACGTTTCGGACAGGCGCCACCGAGCCGAGGTCATGCATGAATCCTGCTTCTGCCAATTGGCACCTCGACGAAACTCTTCCCGTAACCGGGACGAGCCCTACGCGCAGCGGATGTGGCGGGCATCCACCTCGACGTTGCGCACGCCGCAGACCATCGTGAGCAGCAAACGGACGCGATCCTTCGCCGGGAGGTACTGCGTCACGATCCCCTCCAGGCCGTGGAGCGGACCCTTGACCACGCGAACCCGCGTGCCCTTCCTGGGTGCGCGGCGCGCCTCGGCGATCACCACGTAGCCCCGCTCTCCTTCCCGCTCACGCAGCGAGGAGATGAGATCTTCCTCCAGGGCCGCGAGAGACTCGCCGAAGCGCACGATCCCGGAGACGCCCGAGCAGTAGCGCACCGCCGCGTAGCGGTCCCTCACGACGCACTGCGCGAAGACGTAGGAGGGGAAGAGCGGCACCGGGCCGCGTGGAGCGCGCAGGTGCCAGCGCGGCTCGAGGATGCGGGGACAGTACGCCGGCACGTCCCGCGCCGCCAGCGCCTGCAGCGCGGCCGTCTCCTGCTTGGGCTTGGTCCGCACCAGCAGCCAGACGAGACGTGGATCATCGAGGGCGATCAGCATGCGGCCTCGGCTTCGGTCTTAGCAGACAGGCCGACGAGGGTCAAGACACCACCAAGAACACAAGAACAAGCGACAAACAAGAGCACTCGAAAAGCGTGCGGCCGAAGAACGCAGACCACACACCGCGTAGAGACTCTGAGAAACGAAGAAGCACGCCGCAAGGGCGTGCCCATGGACTGCGCGGCCTGAGACTACGGGCGGGCCTGCGAAGCCTCCGGTGGCTCCTTGTGCGTCACGAGGGCAACACCACCACCACCGAGGAGGATCAGCGGAATGACCTTCCGTTTGTTCTCCTCATCGGCGGCCGCGGCGGCCTGCTCCATAAGCACTCTCCGACAGGACTCGTCGGGCCTGAGGGCACCGGTCGCTTCGATGCGGGATATGACGCCGTCGCAACGGAACCCGGAGATGACCTGGCCCGCCTGGCCCCGCGCCGTCTCACCCACCACCAGGTTCTGCGCGAAGCGGTCCTGCTCCGGCGTCAGGATCAGGCTGCACGAGGTTGTGACGGGGAGCTTCTGGAGTGGCGCGCGGGTCTCCTTCCCCTCGGCGTCCCTCACGGCCATCTGCACCTCCACGACCGTGGTGGCATCCTCGGGGCGTGGCAGGGCGGCCCAGTACTTTCCGAGACCCGCGGATCTCATTTCGACGTAGTAGAAATCCGCCGAGCCGGCCCTGCGAAAGTAGGTGCGCACCGAACTCCAGCCGCTCTCCGGCGTGGTAGACAGGGCGAGGACGCTGTTGCCGCCGCTGGGCGCGCAGCTCGGCACGGTCAGCGTGAAGGTGTCGGGCGCCGCGAAGAGTGTCACCGGCCAGAGGACGAATGCCAGGGTCAGGCAAAGCCAACCGGCCCACCTTTGGACACCACCTGAAGCGCATCTGCACGCCACCGGCACACCCCCTCCTACCATCAGCCTACAACCGTAAGTCTAACGTGTCAAGGTTTTTGCGTTGCAGAAGTCGCCTCACCGAGGATCGCCCTCGCGTACCCCTCGACGAACGGCGTGTGCTTGATCTTGGGCAGGCAGCGCTTCAGAGGCACCGCGGCGCCGACCCGGTCGCCCGCCTCGTAAAGGGAGACCGCCTGGTAGAAGAGCAGGAGCGGCCTGCCGTCGCCCGGATCACCACCGCGCCGGAAGTATGCGACGGCTTCCTTCCAGCGGCTCGTCCGGTATGCGAGCTCGGCCGTAACGAATTGAGGCTCAGCACAATCGGGGCGAGCGTCCGCGACCTTCCTGGCGAGGGCCAAGGCCCCGTCGAGGTCGCCGGCGTTGGCGAGCTCCCGCACCCGATCGAGGTTTGCGCTTTCGGCGGGGGAGAGAACGCCCGGGACGGTGGCCGGCTTTTTCGCTTGGAGGGCTGGCGCTCCGGCACCTGCGGTGGCGGCGATGCCGGTTGCCGGCCTTTGAGTCGGCCTCGGTGTGGGCGTGGGCACCTGAGCCAGACGCCCGGTGGGTGTCGGCCTCTCGGCGATGGTGGTGGGTCTGGCAGCTGCCCACGGCGTGTAGGTCGGTGCGGGCCCGCGCGCCATGACCACAGTTGGGGTGACTGCTGGCTGCGAGGTCGTCAGCCTCACGGCGGCGCTCACAGCCAGTTGGAAGAAAGCGGTCGTCTCGTCCCAGCGCGCGCTTCGGTAGGCCATCTCGGCCGCAACGAGCTGAGGTTCAACGACATCGGGCCGAGCATCCGCGACCTTACGCGCAAGGGCGAACGCATCGTCGAGCCTCCCGGCCTTCGCGAGCTCGCGTGCCCGGCCCAGATCCGCCTTTTCAGCGGGGGAAAGAACGCCAGTGCCGGCCGGGCGCGTCTGCGGCGGCACGCCAAGGGTCCCAGCACCGGCGGTGGCAGCGGCTTTTCCGGCTAGCCAGGGTGTGAAGGTCGGTGCGGGCCCGCGCGCCATGACCGGAGTCGGGGTGGCCGCTGGCCGCGCGGCCGTCAGCCCCGCGGCGGCAGTCACGGTCAGTTGCTGGACCGTTCGGTCCTTCGCGACCTCGGGTGGCAACTGCGCGGCGAGGTCGCTGGCCTCCTGCCAACGCTGCTGCTCGACCAGACAGGAGAGCAGCGCGCCGGCGACCCTGGGGTCTGAGGATGCGAAACCGCAGGCCTTGAGATCGCTTTCCGCCTGCGGCCATTTCTTTTCGGCGGCGAGGGCGAGCCCGCGCAGTTTGAGCGCATCCTTGTTCCCCGCGAAGAGCTTGAAAGCCCCGTCGGCAGTCGCGTACGCGTCGCGGAAGTGGCCCTCGCTCAGGTCAAGTTCCGCCAGCATGAGGCGCCAACTCAGTTCCGTCGGTTCCGACTTGATGAGGCGCGTCAGTTCTTTGCGTCGCTGCGCGGGCGGCAGAGTGGCCACGGTGTCTTGCCGCGTCGGGGCGAACCGCGCGAACGTGGGGTTGGCGGAGAACGTCGCACGGGGGATCTTCTCCACGACCAGGGACTCGAAAGCCGAACGCACGTCTCTCGGGATATCGGCGCGGCTGTAGCCCTGGAATCTCTCTTCGACCTCCGAGAGGCGCTGAAACGTCTCGCGGAACTCCGCATCGTCGCCGGAGGACGACTGTGCCAGCGCAAGCCTTGTAAGGCAATCCGCCAGCAGCGGCGGCTCGTCGAGCATCCCGAAGCATGCAACGCGCAGATCTCGGGCCGCCGTCTTGTAGTCGCGCCGGTTGAAGGCGTCGGTGCCCAAGCTGAACAGGCGTAAGTAGAACGGATCCGCTGCGTAGACGACCGAGGACAGAAGCGGGGTGAGCGTGAGGAGGACCGAGGACAAGGTCAGAAGCCTGGAGCGTGAACGCGGTTTCAGCCTCCGGGGGAGGGAGTACCGTCCGGTCCTCACTTTGGCCCTGCCGCTCTCTTTCTCAATCCCTTGCACATTCTAGCAGCTTTTGACCAATAAGGCGCGGTTCCACCTTCCAGGCCGTGCCCACTTCAGCTGGCATTATGCACGGATAATTGTCGATTTTCGAGTACCGCCCTCGGGTTTTGGTCAATAAGCTGTCTGGCCCTCCGCTCCCCCCACCTCTCGGCAATCGCCTGGAAGGCTCCGGAGAGTCGGGGCGGCCGAATGTGGGCATCGTGGGCGTCCGAGGCCACGAAGTGGGCGAGATCCTCGTCGAGAAGGACGAAGCAGCATTCCTGCGGACCACGGCCGAACTCGCCAACGATGCTCCCAGCGGTGAGCTGCAGCAGCGCGCCGCGCTCGACAAGCTCGGCCATCAGAGCCGGCTGATCCACGAGCCACGGTATGCGCTCGGGGTGGGCCAGGATCGGGTGCCAGCCTGCCACGGTCAGCTCGTGGACCATGTGGCGGGGGTCCAGGCCGATCGGGACGGACGCGAACTCGAGCAACAGGTATCTGGAGCCCGCGAGGGGCAGCAGGCCCCCGCCCGGAAGGCTGTCCACCTCGTGGAGGAGCTCCGAGTCCACCCGGATCTCCCCACCAAGGACAAGCGCGGGCTTGTCGCCGGCGGCTTCCCGCAACTCCTCGAAGAGGGCCTCGAGGACCTTACGGTCCGCGTTGGGCCAGAACCCGTGCCGCTGGTGCGGCGTCACGAAGAGGGTCTCGATGCCGTCGTCGGCGGCCGCGCGGCACATCTCGACCGCCTCCTCCAGCGTCTCCGGTCCGTCATCGACCCCGTGGAGCAGGTGGACGTGCAGGTCGATCATGGCCGACGCTAGGCGCGCGGGGCCGTGCCCGCGGCCGCGTCGTCCACGTACTTCTGGTAGGTGCGGTAGCGCTTGCCGTAGCGCCCATGGTGTTCGCGGAACCGGTTCAACGCGGCCCCGAGGATCCGGACTTCCGAGAGCTGGAGCCGCTGCTGGCACGCGCGCGCGTCCTCGCGAAGCAAGACGCCCGAGCCCACGCACAGGACGACGCCGTCCGACATCGCACCGAGCACGATGGCGTCCGTGACCGGAAGTGTCGGCGGGCTGTCGAAGATCACGTAGTCGAAGCGCTGGTAGGCCACGGCTACGAAGTCCATCATCCGCTCGGAGGAGAGGAGCTCCGAGGGGTTCGGCGGCACCGGGCCCGTGGGCGTCAAGGTGAGGTTCGGCACCGACGTGCGGAGGAAGATTGCCTCCTCGTCCACACCTCTCGTCAGGAAGCTCACCAAGCCGATGCGGTTCGAGATGCCGAAGATCTCGTGCAGCCGCGGTTTGCGGAGGTCCGCGTCCACCAGAAGGACCTGCCGGCCCAGCTGCGCGAGCACCACCGCCAGGTTGCTCGCGGTCGAGGTCTTGCCCTCGCCCGGGATCGCCGAGGTGACTACGACGCTCTTGAGCCGGTTCGTGGTCGAGAGCAGCAGCGCCGTGCGCAGCGACCGGTACGCCTCGGAGACCGCCAGGCGCGGCTTGAAGTGGCTCACGAGCTCGATCTGGCCGACGCCAGCGTCCGAACCAGGCTTCGCAGCACTTTGCCCCCGACGACCCGAACTCCCCTTGCCACGGCGGCGCCCGTACCCGTAGTACCGGCTGTACCCGTACCCGTCGGAATGCTGACCGACATCCGGGATCACTGCCAGGAGGGGAAGCCTGAGGATGCGGTCCAAGTCTTCGGTGGACTTGACGCTGCGGTCGAGGTACTCCACGAAGAAAACCACACCCAGCCCACACGCAAGCCCCAGCAGGAGTCCGAAGGTCAAGTTGCGAAACAGCGAGGGCCGGTAGGGGCCGCCCGGCACCAGTGCGCGGTCGACTACCTGCACGTTGGAGTCCCGGTTTCCCTCGAGGTGGGAGGCCACCTCGGTCTCCGACTGCTTGCGGACCAGTTCGTCGAGCAGTGCTTGGCGGGTGGAAACCTCCACCTTCAGGTTGTTGTACTCGACGGCGGCCGAGTTGAGCCTCAAGGCGTCGCCCTTCTGCCGACCGAGCTCCGCGGCGAGCCCTTCCTCGCGGCGCAGCGCCCCCTGGTACTCGGCTCTTGCCGAGTCCCGCGCCGTGCCGACCATCTCCTTGGTCACATTGGCCAGGTGCTGCCTGCCCTTCTCTATCTGCGCCCTGAGCTCCTGCATTGCCGGCCATTCGGGCTTGTAGGTGTTCAGTTTGGTCGCGTACTCCCGCTCCAGCTTGAGCTGCTCGCCGCGCAGCTGCGTCACCAGCCCACCCGACACCGTGTCCGCGACCACCTCATCCGGGGAGTTGACGAGCTCCTGGTAATGCGCCTGCTTGCTAATCCGCTCGGACACCGCCCCGACGTAGTCTTTGTTGAGCGCTTCGAGCCTCTGAAGCGTGACGTTGGAAGAGGGGTCGAGCGCGACGATGTCGCTGCGGCGAGAGTACGCCTGAAGCTGGGCCTGCTTGTCTTGGATCTCCTGCTTGAGAGCCTCGATCTGCGAGGTCAGGAACGTGGACGCCCTGCCAACGGTTGCAAAGCGCGTCTCCACCCCCCAGTCAATGTAGGCATCGGCGACGCCGTTCGCGATTCTCGCCGCAAGCTCCGGGTGGGTCGAGACGTACGAAACCTCCACCAGACTGGTGTTGCGAACCGGGTTCACTTCCAGGCCACCCAGCACGCCGAAGGCCAGGCCGGCCAGGTTTGCGGCGTCGTCACTCGCCGTCACCGTTCCCGCGGAGCCTCCGAGGAGGCGCGCTCGGCTAGGGTTAAAGGCGGGGTCTTCCGCGAGCCGCAGGTTCTTGACCACGCGCTCCGCCAGCCCGCGGCTCTGCAGCAATCGGTACTGGGTTGGGAAGAAATACTGCGCGTCAAACCAGTCTTCGTACTGAACGGTTTGCTGCATCGCGGCGGCACTGCTTGGCCGGCGCTCGATCTGGAGCACTGTCGTTGCGCGGTACAGCTTCGGGCTGATCGCGTACTGGATGATCGAGAGAGCCAGGGCGACGGCGAGCACCACCACCAGGAGGGCACGCCGACGCCGCACCACCTGGAGCCACTGCGAGATGTGGAATTCACTCTCGGACTCCGGGGAGAAGAAGATCTGGTCGTTTGCGGTGGGGGCCTTGGCTGTCATTAGAAGAAGGACTCCTTCACGATGATCACGTCACCGCTCTGGAGAGTGATGTCGGGGTCCTTGCCGGACACGATGCGCCTGTAGTTCGCCTCCAGTTCCAGATCGCGACCGCTCTGGTCCTTCCTCTTGATCTGGATCGTGCGCGAGGCCCTTTCGGTCAGGCCGCCCGCGCGCGATACCGCGGTGAGGAGAGTGATCCGCTCGGTGCTCTGGAAGACCACCGCGCCCGGGTGCGCCACCTGTCCGAGGCAGAACACCGTCACATCCACTTTGGCCGGCACGTTGATGATGTCGTTGGCAAATATGGGGAGGTTGGCGTCCGGATCCGCGCGCACCATCAGGTCGTCCACGTTGACCGATATCTGATCGGAGAGCCCGTTCTCAGCCCGTCTCAGGACGTAGATCTTGTCGCCGTGGTCGTCTGTGAGGCCGCCCGCCGCGGAAAGGGCCTCGAGCAGCGTCCAGCGCCCCGACAAGGCCAGGTTTCCGGGCTGCTTGACGGCGCCCAGGACGGAGATGGGTTTGGAGCGGAACTCGCGAATCTGCACAGCGACCGAGGCCCGCTGCACGTACTTTGCTTCGAGGAGGGCCTTGAGCCGGTCGGCAAGCTCGACGTTGGTCAGTCCCTGCACTGGGATGTCCCCGATCAGGGGCAGGTTGAGCGTGCCCTCTTCGGAGACGCGCCGCTCGATGTTGAGCTCGGGAACCTCGAACACCCTGATCTCGAGAAGATCCTTGGGTCCGATGCGGTAGCCCGACACACCCTGCGTCTGGGCGCCGGACGGCACCACCAGGAAAGCGCTCAGGATGAGAATGGCCAGCATCGCTGTGGGACACGAGGTCGGGCCCGGGAAGGTGCATGCGGGCCTGTGTGGAGCCGCGGGGAGGTCCTCTCGATACACTCTCATCGTTCGCCCCGTGCTCCGAGGCAATTCAATCATATCACCACCACTGGCCCCCGGCGCCCGCGAGGGTCAGCGTCACCTGTACTCGCGTGATCTTGCGATTGAACTCAGGGAGAATCGACGAGTAGTCCGTCCACGCTCCCTCCAGCCCGATCTCGGATCCCTCCCCGAGCTTGACGTGCAGGGAAAGCCCATACCCGTTGAAATCGTCCGTTCGTTCGACACTCTGCCCAGGGACGCCGGCGTAGTCGTCGCTTCCCTGCTCCCAGAAAACACGACCCGTGGTCCGCCACCCCAGCGGCGACTGGAGACCGAGTCCCCACCGTTGATCAACGTAGTACGGGTTGACGGTGAGGAGAGTGTACGAAACGCTGCGGCCGCCGTAGAGCTCCAACTCCAGCTTTCCAGCGAGCTTCACGCCGATCTGCGCCCGGCCCGTCGTTGTGTCGAGCGGCACGAATTCGGAGTCGCCCTCCGGTCGCAGCGAGAGCGCCGTGACGTACGCGTTGGCCCACAGGCGATGACCGCGGAGGTCGAACTCGACATACCGTCCGTCGCCCGAGTTTGACCGGTTCTGCGTTTCGGAGAGGAAGTCGTTCGTGAGCTGCTGGTAGCCGAGCGCCAGCGTGAACGACTCGCTGAACCGATAGCGCAGCCCGCCCCCCACCGCAGTCTCGTTGCGATCCGAGAGCTGGAGAACATCGGTCGGCACCGTGCTATCGGTCTGGCTCTCGTACCGCCACCTGTCCTCCCAGGCGTTCCCGAAGATCGACAGCCGCCCCAGGATGGTGACCTCGAGGGTGCCCCCGCCGCGCTGCTGCTCCACGTTGACGGGAATCGGGTTCTCTGTCGAGTAGAACTGCTGCGACCGCCAGTCGCCCGCCTGCAGCTCCAGCGTCACAGCGTTGAAGTACCCGAACACGCCGAGACCGTACTTCCCGTTCCAGCCCCTGAGGTAGGTGAGCTCGTTCCACCACACGTATTCGGGCAGCGCATAGAGCCCGAAGACGAACTTGGGCCCCACCGGAAGGTACCCGTGCAGACCCAGAGTGGCCGTTGCGGTGAAGTCGGACTTCGGGTCCAGAGCCGTCCCATAAACGTTGTTGACCCAACTGATGTCATGCAGGGCGAACCAGAGGCCGAGACGCAGCGGGCCGAGGTTGAACGGCGCTTCTTTCATGGCGGTCTCGAGGCGCTGCTTCGTGGGAAGCTCCTGGATCCCAAGGCTTCCCGGCACGATGTACTGCTCGAACTGTCCCAGGGCAGCGCCGGCGAAGAGCATCACCGCAGCCGCGATCACCGCCACTCGCGTAGAATCTCGGGTAGTGGAACACCACCGCCATTCACGTGGGCACGGTGACGTCGCCTGGCTGCCGCTGATCGTGCTGGCGGCGCTGGTTCTGTGGTTACCGCTGCCGTTCGGAAGCGTTGTTCCGTGGAGCCACGGCGTTCTCCAAATCACCGCGTGCCTCCTCCTCGCCCTCGCTGCCCTCTCGATGAAGCACGCCAGCGACCTGCGCCCAGCCGTGCTTCCTGCCGCCTGCATTGCGGCGGTCGCGCTGCTCGGGGCCCTCCAGGCATCCACGTTCCCTGTCAGCATTGTACGCACAATCTCGCCAGAGCACGCAAGGCTGCAGGCCCTCGCGCGCGAGACGCTCGCAAAGGCCGGCTTCACTGGTGAGGTCCCTTCGGCGCTCTCGCTCGCCCCCTCCGCGTCGCGGCACGCCGCGCTCACGTTCGCCGCTGTGGCTGCGTGCGTGATAGCTGGTTGCGCCATGCGTGTGCGTCGCGAGCGCCGTGTGATTGCCTTTGCGCTGCTGGCGTCCGCGATGCTGCAGGTGCTCTACGGCGCGAGCGCCCTTGCGATGCGAGGTGCGACGATCTGGGGGCGTTCGGTCGCGGGGGGTGCGGGGCGGCTGCGCGGGAGCTTCGTCAACGCGGATCACCTTGCGTTCTACCTGGAACTGGCGCTCCCGGTCGCCTTCGCGTGGGGCTGGTGGGCGGTGCGCCGCGCCCGAGAGGCCACCGCACCCGAGCGTCGCATTGCGCTCGTCGCCGGGCCCGTGCTCATCTGGCTCACCCTCTTCGTGGGTCTCGCGTTCACCGGCTCGCGCGCCGGGTTGGTCGCCGCGATGACCGGCACCGTTGTCCAGGGGGTCCTGCTGGCCGCCTCGCGCCGGCGCTGGCGCGGCGGGATCACCGGTGTACTCGTCGGTTTGGTAGGTGTGGGCGCGGTGGCGGCGGTCGGCCTGCAGCAGGGTCTGGGCCGTTGGCTCGCCACCTCACAGCACGAACTCACCTGGAACGACAGGCTCAAGGTTTACGCGACCTCGTGGGACCTCTGGCATCGGTTCCCCTGGACCGGCGCGGGTCTTTCCTCGTTTCGGGACGCGTTTTCGCTCCTCGCGCCGCGGGAGCTGACGGGGGTGACGTACTGGCACGCCCACAACGACTACCTGGAGGTTCTGGTGACCACCGGGATCGTGGGCGCGGTCCTGATCGCGGTTGCGGCTGGCGTGTCGGCGGTGCGGCTCGCGAGGGGGCTGCGCGAGGGAGAGCGCACGGAGGACCGCGCAGCCGCCCTGGCCGCGCTCGGAGCCCTCGCTGCGGTCGCCGTGCACTCCTGCCTCGACTTCGGGCTCTCGATGCCCGCCAACGCCGCCACCCTCGCCGTGGTGGTCGGTGCGGCGCTGGCCGCACGACGAGGCGGTGAAGCGCAAAACGCGGAAGTCTAGACAGAATACGAAAGAAATTCACAGGGGAACCACGTCGGCGCCCCTTGCCTCTTGACTTCCTTAATTCTTAGTTATCCGTTGTGATCAATTCGACCTGCCCGGGCACAACCTGGCCGCCCGCCAGCGTCCGGATCTCGAGCAAGTGAGCCCCGGAGCTGACCGGAGATGCAACCGATAGGGTGGCGCCGGTTCGCACGGGCGCGACCAATGCGGTCGCGCCGTCGAGGGCAACCTGCACCACCGCGCCCGAGGCCGGCACGACGTCGAGACCTACCACGAAGCCCGGAGCGTCGGTGCCAGCCAGCACGTCGAGGCGCGCCATGGAACTCCTCCACTGCCAAGTGGTGGCGGCCCAGGAAGTCGCGGCAAGGGCCGCGAGCTCACCGCGGGCCACCGCAATTTGCGCCGCGTCACCACCTGCCTGGGTCACCGCCAGGTTCGCCTCGACCCCCGGCACGCTCGCGCGCGAATCCCGCTGCACTTTCGCGAGGGCGAGGGCCGCGTCGCCGACTCGCCGCTCGCCGGCGAGGACCCGGGCCTTGGCGATCCAGTACGGTGCCCACGCCTCAGTCGCGGGTGCGGCGTTGCGCCGCTCGAGCCGTTCCGCTTCGACGAGGTCCCCGGCGGAGAGCGCCGCGAGCGCCTCTTCCTGGGGCGGGAGCGCCCCGGCGGACGCGGCCAGCCTCGCGACCGCCCTGGCCGAGAGGCGCTCGTGACCCCGAACTGATCCGTCCGCCACCCACGCGATCCAACGCCGGGCCGTCTCCTGGGAGCCCACGGTGCCGGGGGGGCATATACCGATCGCCCCATCGACCGGGTCCGCGAACCGCAACTCGATCGGCGCCGAATCGACAACGCTCACAGCAAGGGAGCGGGCGCCCGACCGGTCCCCGCCCCGGAGGCGCTGCCCTGCTTCGGCAACGCGCTGCCGCAGCTCCCTCAGCAGCGCATCGTCTCTCCGCAGACGCGCCGCGCAGAGCCCGTCCCAATCTCCCCGGCCGGCATACAGGCCCTCAAGCAGGGACCACGTGTCCGAGCGGTCGGGTACGAGTGAGAACGCCTGCGCACGGTCGGGCGCCGCCGACAGCCACAGCTCCGCACAGCGGGCAAACGTCTCCGGATCCTGAAAGGCCCGGGGCAGCACGGCCAGGGCCTCGCGTCTCTCCACCCCGGTCAACGTCGGCCAGACCTCCAGCCACGCCACCGCCAGAAAACGCCAGGGCTCGGCCTCGCCCGGCGCCAGGCGGGCCGCCGCCAGCAGCGGTTCTTCCCACGCTGAGCGTTCGCTGAATACCCTCCGATCGCCCCGGGAGGACCACACGCGGTAGGTCGCGCCCCCGAGGATCATCGCGGCCTGCCATGCGCCCGGCCGCGCTGCCAGAGCCTCGGCGGCGATCTCGCGAGCGAGCTCCAGGCGCTCGTTGACTCGTGCCGCCGCCTCCGCCGCATCGCGAGGTGGAAGCGCCTCGAACGAACGGTAGTCGAACGCCTCGGCCAGCAGCGCCCGCGCAACGGCGAGCCGCGCTCTCACCGGGTCGGGGTCTGTCGCCGCCAATCTCGCGGTCTCTGGCTGACGTGTCGCCAGTCCGGTCTCGGCCAGGAGCTTCTCGATGTCGCGGTGCCGCGCGCGGGCTTCGATGGCCTGTTTCACACTGAGGCCCACCACGGCGACAGCCAGAATCGCCACCACACCGCGCACGACCCCGCTCAACAGGCGATGTCGCATCATCCGGACCTCATGACTGAGGCTAGCACTCCCGATCTCCCATCGGAACGGGCTTGGGACCTGGAGCTTAAGAAACCTTTGTGCGCGTTCCTCGGACCCCGGGTCTCGAGCCTCAAGCCCTAGACGTGCAGCTCCACGACGTCGCGGTCGCGGAGCTCGAAGTCGCGCGAGACCCTCTGACCCTCGAGCTTTCCGCCCCAGACCCGGGCGAACTGCATCTTCTCCGCCACCTCGCGGTGCACGCGCTCGGCCAGGTCGGCCACGGTGTACCCGTGCGGTAGAACGAACGGCGCGCTGCGGTCCACCGGCTTCCCAGGCCGCTTCGAGTACACGCGCACCATCTGGAGACGGCGCCACACGGCGACCTTGAGTGCCTCCAGGCCGGCGTGAGTGGCCACGCTGATGCGCAGCATCGGGTACACGGAGCCGTACAGTTCCTCCAGCACCTGAAGGTCGTCCTCCCTCGCACGGTCGGCCTTGGTGATGACCATGAGCGTCGGCAGCGGGTTGTCGCGGGGGTCCACGCTCTCCGGCAGCTCGCCCACCAGAGGAGCGTGCGATGCGGCCATCCGCTGGCGCACGACCTCAACGTCCTCCGGGAGGTCCGTGGAGGTGGGGTCCACGAGCAGGAGCGCGGCGTCCCCACCCTGCACGAGACCAGGAAACCAGGGGTCCATGTGCTCCGCCGTCACGGGTGGCAGGTCCACCAGCTGGATCTGAACATCCTCGAAGATCATCATTCCGGGTTGCGGCCGGGTGGTGGTGAACGGGTAATCGCCGATCGCGGGTTCAGCATGGGTGAGCGCGGCCAGCAGCGAGGACTTGCCGCAGTTGGGGGGGCCCAGCAGCATGATCTGTGCCGCCCCTTCGGGCTCCACCTTGATGGCGTGTCCGTGCCTGGAGGTGCGGCTCTCCTCCTCGTGCCTCAGGCGGGCCAGGCGGCGCTTGAGATCCGCCTGCATCTTCTCGGTGCCCTTGTGCTTGGGGATCGTGGCCAGCATCTCCTCGAGGGTGGAACGCCTCTCCTCGAAGGTATGGGCGGACTTGAATCTCGCCTCCGCCGCCCTGTACTGCGGTGTGAGGTTTGCGGGCATCCGCCTCGATTGTAGACTCACGCAATGCACGCCGCGAGACCGATCGGGGTCCGACTCGCGCCCGGAGTCGCCGCGGCCATCGCGCTGGCCATCCTCGCCTCTCCCCTCTGGCCTGCTGTCTTCCCCACGGTAGTCGCGGGCGCAAGCATCGCCGCTTGTGCCCTTGCCCTGACGCGGAGGCCCTCGCGGCCGCTTGTGCTGGCTCTGGCGGGGATTGCCCTCTGGCTCGCGCTCGGCCTCGTCGGCGCCTGGCTGCTGCGCGGACGGCCGATCGGCGGGTTCGGATGGGTGCTGGGGGTGCTCTACCTGTTGCCCCTCCCGGTCATTCCTTGGCTGTACTGGACAACCCTTGAGGAGCGCAATAGGTGACCGCGCTGGCCGTCTTCCTGCTGCTTGCTGCGGGCCTCGCGTGGTGGGGCGCGCGGCGCGCGCGCGACACCGCCGACTACTTCGCAGCCGGCCGCCGGGCCGGCGCGTGGCTGGTCGGCGTTGCCGGGACCGCGGCCGCGGTCTCGGGGTTCACATTCGTCGGCGGGCCCGGCCTGTTCGCCGCGGTGGGCGTGGGCTCGCTCTGGATCATCCTCTCCGCACCGCTCACCGGGGCGCTGCAGTGCTGGGCGGTGGGGGAGCCGGTGGTGGCGCTTGTCGAGAGGCACCGGGTCGTCACCGTTCCGGAGCTCCTGGGGGTACGCTTCGGCGGCGCCGCGGTGAGGGGCCTGGCGGCGGCGGTCGTGGCCGTTGGATGCGTGGCCTCGCTGGCGGTACAGGCCCGGGCCGCCGCGGTGCTCGGCGAGGACTTCCTGCGCGTCCCCGGTGCCGTGGCGGCGGTGGCCGCAATGGTCGCGACCGCCGCGTACACCGCTTCCGGGGGGATGCGCGCCGGCCTGGTGGCGGACGCGGTGCAGGGCGCGGTGATGGCCGGCCTCGCGGTTGTGCTGGCAGCGGCCGCGCTCGCCGCGGTGGGTGGCCCGGGCGGCGCGCTCGCAACGCTTGAGCATTCGCGCCCCGACCTGCTCGGCAGTTTCGGCGGTGCCGCGCCGCCACAGGCGTGGGCGTGGTACCTGCTCTTCTGCGTCGGAACCTGCGCCCAGCCCCACTATGTGCAGAAGTTCCTCTTCCTGCGCTCCCGCGCCCAGCTGCGAGCGCTGCCGGCCGTGCTCACCGGCGCGCTCGCGGCCACCCTTGCGGTCTGGATCGGGGTGGGCCTTGCGGGGAGCGCGCTGGTGGCGCGCGGCGTCGTGACGGTGGGCAGGCCCGATGACCTGGCGCCGCGCACGATGGGCCTTCTCGGGCCGTGGGCGGTCCTGCTCGCCGGGGTCGCGGTGCTCGCGGCGATGATGTCCACCTCGGCGTCGTTCCTCAACCTTGCGGCGGCGGCGGTGACCCTGGACCTGCGGGAGGCGCTGGGCAGGCCACCGCTCGGCATCCCGGCGGCACGGGCCGCGACGTTGCTGTTCGCGGCGGCCGCCACCGCGATCGGGGTGACGAGCGAGAGAGCGGTGGTGCTGCTCGGCCTCGTCGGCTGGGGTTTCTTCACGGCCGCTCTTCTCCCCGTCATGACCCTCGGCCTCGCCTGGCCTCGCGCCACCGCGCGCGGTGCCGGCTGGGCGATGGCCGTCGGCTCGACCGCCGACCTGGCCCTCGAGGCGGTGCGCGGTCGCCTGCCGCTCGGCCTCGAGCCCGGCCTCGCGGGCGCCGCGTTGGGTACACTCGTCCTGGTGGTCGTCTCGGGGAGGAACCGTTGAGGCGAGGCGCCCGCGGCGCAATCGAGCCCGACTGGCTCGCCCGGCGGCTTCGGGTCGTGCGGGAGAGCATGCGCCCGACCACGCTCGCAAAGGTCGAAAGGCGGCGCGACCCGTTCCGCATCCTCGTGGCATGCGTCATCTCGCTGCGCACGAAGGACGAGGTGACAGCGCAGGCGAGCGCCCGCCTTTTCGCGGTCGCCGCGACCCCGGAGTCGGTCTCCCGGTTGACCGAGGGCCGCATTGCAAAGCTGATCTTCCCGGCCGGCTTCTACAACACCAAGGCGAGACAGATTCGCGAGATCGCACGGCGAGTGGCTCGCGAGCACGGTGGCCGGGTCCCGGCCGACCGGGAGGCGCTCCTGGCTCTGCCCGGTGTCGGCCGCAAGACCGCGAACCTCGTCCTCGGGCTCGGCTTTGGCATCCCGGCCATCTGCGTGGACACTCACGTGCACCGGATCTCGAACCGGCTCGGCCTCGTGCGCACAACGGCCCCCGAGCAGACCGAGCACGCCCTCGAGAAGGTCTTGCCGCAACGCCTCTGGATCGAGATCAACGACCTGCTGGTCACATTCGGCCAGAACGTCTGCCAGCCGGTCTCGCCGTGGTGCTCGACCTGCCCGCTCGCCGGGAGGTGCCCCCGCAACGGCGTCGTACGATCGAGATGACGGCTTGAGGCTCGAGGCTTGGGGTCTGTGGAAAGGATCTCCCGTCAACGCTTCGACGTCATTGTGTACCTGCGAACCAAGCCTCCGAGAAGCCGCGACGCTTCTTCGTGCAGCCTTACCAGGTGTAAAGCTCCCGTCTCGGTGAGGAAATCTAAACGGTGAGCGAGGTCGATGAAGTATCCAACCTCCCGCAGAGAACCAAAGGCTATGCACAGAAACTGCCGGTACTCGGCCTCCGACTCCCTGGCGCTGCCCTCGACAATGTTCGCGACGGCCGAGACTGCTGCGCGCCGCATCTGAGCCGTCAGGCCAAAGGCTTCCGATCTCGGAAAGGCCTTCGTTTCTCGGTACACGCTTTCCACCAGCGCGTCCGCTGCCAGGAACGCCTTCAGTTTCCTATGGTCTCGCACGAACGGATCGTTTTTCTCCGTTCCCCAAGCCACAAGCCCCAAGCCGCACGCCGGCCGTCAGACCGTCGGGGCGGGCGGCTCCGGGATCCCATCGCGGCGCTTGGTCTCGGTCGGTTTGGCTGCCACCGGCGCAGGGTGGTGATGCTTGCGCAGCTTCAGGTAGTCGAGCACGAGCTCACGCTTCATGAGCTGGATGGCCTTGGCCGGGTCCACCCCCTTCGGGCACACGCGCGAGCACTCACCTGCGTAGTGGCAGCGCCACGGGCCGGCCTCTCCAGCCAAGACCTCTTTGCGCCCAGCGAAGCCGCCGTCCCGCGTATCCGAGTTGTAGCGCTGAGCCTGCCCGAGGGGCATGGGGCCGGAGTAGAGCGCGTCGGTCGCGTAGGTCGGGCACGCCGCCATGCAGCAGCCACACTTGATGCAGTAGCTGAACTGCAGGTACTGCTCGAGCTCGTGCGCGGACTGCCAGAACTCGCCCGTGGGGTGCTCCACCTCCTGCCCGTCCTCGCGCATCACGTAGGGCATGAGCGCGCGGTGGTTGTCGAACATCGGCGCCAGTTCGGGCACGAGGTCCCGCACGATGTCGAAGTTGGGAAGAGGCGCCACGACTACCGTGTCGCCGCCCAGGTCGGTGACCTGGGTGTTGCAGGCCAGGCGGGCCTTGCCGTTGATCAGCATCCCGCACGAGCCGCACACACCCATTCGACACGAGGAGCGCCACGCGAGAGTCGGCGCGAGCGTCTCCTTGATCTTCCACAGGCCGTCGAGCACGGTCATTCCGTGGGTCCAGGGGATGCGGTACTCCTCCCAGTGCGGTGACGAGTCGCGCTCCGGGTCGAAGCGCCTGATGCGGTAGGTGACCTCGGAGAGAGTCCTGTCGCTCATGCCCGCCCCCTACATGGCCCTCGCCAGCGAGAAGCCGGCGATCGCCGCCCACGTGCCCACCACGAAAAGACCGATGCCGCCCGCGAGCAGGACCACGCTGATCGTTCGCTTCAGCCACGACACCGGATCGAGCTCGAAGAGGATGTTGCGCAGGCCGTACAGGCCGTGGAAGAGCGCGGCCCCAAGCAGGATGACGTAGCTGACCATGAACAGTGCGCTCTTGCCGCGCGCCACCACGTTGGCCCAGTCGACCGGGTGGCCGCCCGCCGGGTTGAGGCCCTTGAGCGGAAGCGTCACGTTGAGGTGCATCACGGTCATGTGCAGCCCGAGGAGGAAGAGGATCACGACCCCCGCCGCCAGGTGCCAGGTCCAGAGCTTCTGATCGCGCATCATGGCCGCCTCCTAGTCCAGCACCCAGAAGTTGAGGGTGCCCAGCACGAAGATCACCGCGGCGAGGACGAGCACGCCGATCGCCAGCGGACGCTGAACGTTAAGCGAGGTCTTGTACGGGTAGACGGGCTCGATCGGTCCCCCGACGCCGAACCCGAGCTCGATGATCCCGAGCCGGATCCCGTTGATGGCGTGAAAGGCGAAGGCCGCGAACACCAGGTACTCCCCGATCTTGAACAGCGGCCCGGTCACCGCGCCCATGGCCCGCTCCCACCCCGCTTGCCCGAGGGCGCGTGAGGCGGTCACGAAGATATGCATGAGGAAGTACGCCAGCAGGCCGAGCCCGGTGAGCCGGTGCAGGGTGTAGAGGTAGCGTTCCGCGCCCCAGCGCCCACCCCCGAGCCAACCCCAGATGCCCAGTCTGTTCGGATGCCCCTTGCTCTCGATCATGGTCCGCCCCCTAGTACTTTCTCTCGACCGGCTTCCACGTATTTATGGTCACCGGCTTGTGGTCGAAGCGCGGCCCGCCGTCGGTCCACCAAGCGAGCGTGTGTCTGAGCCACTTCTCGTCGTCACGGGTCGTGAAGTCACGGCGGGCGTGCGCCCCGCGCGACTCCTGCCGCGCGAGTGCCCCCGCCACAGTGACCTCCGCGAGGTCGAGCAGGTTTTCCAGCTCCAACGCGTGGAAGAGATTGGAATTGTAGGTTTTGCCCTTGTCATTGACCGGTGCGCGCTGCGATCGCGAGCGGAGATCACGCACGGTTGCGAGCGCCGCGGCAAGGCCCTCACCGGTTCGGAAGACCCCCACGTGCGTGTCCATCGCCGCGCGCAGCTCGCGGCGCAGCGCGTAGAGGTTCTCGGAGCCCTCGCGCTTGAGCAGCGCGTCGATGTGGCCCTCGGAGGCCCTCACCTTGGCGTCGGGCACCGCGGGGAGCTGAAGCCTGGGAAGCGCCTTGACGATCTCCTCGCCGGTGATGCCGCCCCACACCAGGCACTCGGCCGTCGAGTTGGAGCCCAGCCGGTTGGCGCCGTGCAGACTGACGCACGCGGCCTCACCGGCGGCCCAGACGTTCGGCAGGCGGGTCAGGCCGTTGATGTCGGTCTCGATACCGCCCATCGAGTAGTGGGCAACCGGGCGGATCGGGATCGGGGTGGTGATCGGGTCGATTCCGAGGAACTTGATCGTCACCTCGCGGATCAACGGCAGCCGCGTGTTGATCCTCTCCGCGCCCAGGTGGGTGAGGTCGAGGTGGAGGTAGCCACCCCATTCCTCCGACCGGAAACCGCGGCCCTCGAGGATCTCGGTCGTCTCGGCACGCGAGACCATGTCGCGCGGTGCGAGCTCCATCAGCTTGGGCGCGTACCTCTCCATGAACCGCTCGCCCTTGTTGTTCTTCAGGTACCCACCCTCGCCTCTGCACCCCTCGGTCATCAGAATCCCCGAGGGCACCAAGCCGGTCGGGTGGAACTGCAGGAACTCCATGTCCTCGAGCGGCAGGCCGGCGCGGTACGCCATCGCCATGCCGTCGCCCGTGACGGTTTGCGAGTACGTCGTGAACCCGTACAGCGTCCCGCCTCCGCCGGTGGCGATCAGCAAAGCCTTGCCGCGAAGCACCACCGTCTCCCCGCTACCGGCGTGGATCCCCACCAGGGCCGCGAACCGGCCGCCCTCCACCAGGATGTCGGTGACGAAGAACTCGTCGTAGCGGGTGAAGCACTTGTAGCGCAGCAGCGTGTCGTACAGGGTTTGCATCTCGAAGAAGCCGGTCTTGTCGGCCGCAAGGGTGGCGCGCGGGAAGGAGTGGCCGCCGAAGGGGCGCTGGTCGATCCGGCCCTGGGCATCCCGCGTCCACGGGATGCCCCAGTGGTCGAGCAACCTGATCTCCTCCGGCATCGCCCGCACGAAGCGGTGCACGACGTCCTGGTCCGCCAGGAAGTCCGAACCCTTCACGGAATCCCAGGCGTGGAGTTCGAACGAGTCACCCTCCTCCGGCCGCAGCACCGCGGCGGTGCCGCCCTCCGCACAGACCGAGTGGGCCCGCATGAGCTGCACCTTGGAAACGATTCCGATGTCCACCTTCCCGTCGAGACGGCGGGAGATCTCCACCGCAGCCCGCAGGCCGGCCAGGCCCGCCCCCAGGATCAGGACATCGTGCGTCAGACTCTGCGCCATGATCGACCTCCTGGAAACTGAGACGCCGTAAAAGCAAAGGGCCGGGAAAATCCCCGGCCCTCATCGCTCACCCTCCGGTGGCGCGTCAGCACTTCGCCTCCGGGAGTTCTTCGCTCACGACTTCCCCAAATCGGCCGGCAACTTGCCGATCTGCGCGGCCACGTCGGAGGCGCTCTTGGCCAGCAGCGCCTTCTCCTCTTCGGTCAGCTTGAGCGGGAAGACGCCTTCCATGGCCTTGCTGCCGAGCTTGCACGGCACGCCCACCCAGACGTCCTTGAGGCCGAATTCCCCCTGGAGGAACACGGAGCAAGGCAGGATCTTCTTGCGGTCCTTCACGATGGAGTCGACCATCTCGAAGACCCCGGCAGCCGGCGCGTAGTAGGCCGATCCGGTCTTGAGGAGTTTGACGATCTCCCCCCCACCCTGCGCGGTACGCTGGACGATCGCGTCGAGGCGCTCCTTGGACAACAGCTCCGTCACCGGCACGCCGCTCACCGTGGTGTAGCGCGGCAGCGGCACCATGCTGTCGCCGTGCCCACCAAGCACGAGCGCGAACACACTCTCGGTCGAGACGCCCATTTCCATGGCGATGAAGGCACGCATGCGGGCGGTGTCCAGAATGCCCGCCATCCCGATCACGCGCTCGCGCGGGAAACCCGACACCCGGCGTCCGACCTCGCACATCACGTCCAGGGGGTTCGTGACCATGATGATGATCGCGTCGCGGGACTTGCGGACGGCGCGGGAGATGCACTCGGCAACCACCTTGGCATTGGCGTCCTGGAGATCATCGCGGCTCATCCCGGGCTTCCGGGCCAGGCCAGCGGTCATCACGATGATGTCTGAATCCGCCGTCGCGTCGTAGTCGTTGGCGCCCACGACCGTACAGTCATGGTGGACCACCGGCGCCGCCTGGTACAGGTCGAGTGCCTTCCCCTGCGGGACGCCCTCCAGCACGTCCACGAGAACCACATCGCCGAGGTGCCCTTCGGCGAGCCTGTGGGCCGTCGTGGCACCAACGTTTCCGGCCCCGATCACCGTGAGCTTGGGTTTTCTCATGATTTCCCCCCATTTTCGCGCGCCAACCGCCTCCGGTGCGGCCCACACGATAGCACCGCGCGAGGGCGACTACAACGGCGCTTCGCCCTTGCAAGGGGCGATGAAAATGGTGTATAAGGAGCCGGCTGCTGCTTTCGAAAGAAAGTGGGACCCTGGTCCCACTTTTTTTTCGGGGGCAACTTTGACGATGGCGAATTTGCCGGAGGATCTGCTGGCCAGGCTCGGCCGCCTCGCGCAGAGCGAGGGCGTCGAGCTCGTGGCCGTCGAGGTCGGGGGTACCGCCCGCAAGAGGGTGGTGCGCCTGGTCCTCGACCGCGACCCCGGGGGCGTAACCCTCGCGGACTGCGAGACCGTTTCCCGGCAGGCGAGCGCGCTCCTGGACGCGTACGACCCGTTCCCGGGCGCGTTCACACTCGAGGTATCATCCCCGGGCCTGGATCGGAAGCTTTACAGCGACAAGGACTTCGTTCGATTCGAGCGTTGCAAGGTGCGGGTGCGGATGCGGCCGGGGTGGCCCCCACCGCGCCTCATCGAGGGCACCCTGCAGGGGCGCAGCGACGGTTTCGTCCGCGTGTGGGACCACGCCGGTGGGACGCACGAGCTGCCCAAGGGCGACGTGCTTGACGTGAGACTCGCCCCTGACCTCGAGGAAAAGGGATCCCCGCAGCATCGGGGAAGGATGTAGGTGATGAAGATGGAACTCGGCACGTTGATCCGACAGGTTTCGCACGAGCGCGAGATCGAGCCGGAGCGCCTGGTCACGGCGCTCGAGGACGCCATCTCGCAGGCCGCGAGGAAGCACTACCACGAGCGCGGCGTGCGCACGCAGATCGACCCGGAGTCGGGCGAGATGACCTGCTACCGCATTCGCAAGGTGGTCGCCACGCCCGAGGAGGTCACCGACCCGACAGCGGAGGTCCTGCTTGAGGAGGCGCTCAAGCTCGATCCCAAGGCCGAGGTCGGGGCCGAGATCGTGCTCGGCGAGCTCGACACCGCACAGCTCGGCCGCATCGCGGCACAGGCGGCCCGCCAGATGCTCTTCCAGCGCGTCCGCGAGGCGGAGCGCGACAACATTTACAACGAGTACATCGGCAAGCTCGGTGATCTGGTCAACGGCATCGTGAAGCGGTTCGAACGCGGGGACATCGTTGTGGAACTCGGCCGGACCGAGGGCGTGGTGACACGCCAGCACCAGGTCAGGCACGAGCGCTACAGCCAGGGAGACCGGATCCGCGCCGTGATTGTTGACGTCACCAAGGACGCCAACAAACCCCAGGTCGTCCTCTCGCGCACCGCTCCGCAGCTCCTCATCAAGCTCCTCGAGATGGAGGTGCCGGAGATCTACGACGGCACAGTCATCGTCAGGGGGTGCGTGAGGGAGCCCGGGGAGCGGGCCAAGGTCGCGGTGGCTTCCAAGGACCGCGATGTCGACCCCGTGGGCGCCTGCGTCGGCATGAAGGGCTCGCGCGTACAGGCAATCATGCGCGAGCTGAAGGGTGAGAAGGTCGACATCATCCCCTACAACCAGGACATCGTGACGTTTGCGCAAAACGCGCTGGCGCCGGCGAAGATCAACCGCGTGGCGCTGCGCGAGCAGGAGATCAGGATCCCGATCACCGACACCGAGGGGCACCCGGCGCTCGACGAGAACGGCCAGCCGCTCATGCACCAGAGGGTCGAGAACGTGCTCGACGTCATCGTGTCCGACGAACAGCTCTCCCTCGCCATCGGAAAGCGAGGCCAGAACGTGCGTCTGGCATCGCGTTTGCTCGGTTGCCGGATCGAGATCAAGAGCGAAGAGGCGGTCAAGGATGAGGTCGCGGCGGCGCTGGCGGCGATGCTGCGCCAGGTCGAAGGCGTGACGGAGGAGGTGCCGGGCGAGGGCGAAGCCGCCGCTGCGGCGTCTATCGACTACGACACGCACCTGCCGCTCGACGAGCTTCCAGGCGTGGGCGACAAGATGAGGGAACGCCTGCTCGAGCACGGCTACTCCCACGCCGCCGCGCTGGCCGCCGCAGACCCCGCCAAGCTCATGGAGATTCCCGGAATCGGTCCTCACTCCGCCGCGAAGCTGATCGCGGCGGCGAAAGCAGCGCTCGCGGCGCAAACCGCCGCGAGCCCCGAGGAGTAGAGCATGCCGCAGGTGTTTCGTGTGGGCGATCTTGCCCAGCAGATGGGCGTTACGGTGGAGGAGCTTATCTTCAAGCTCCGTTCCATCGGTGTCGACGTCACGAGCGCGGAGCACACGCTCGACCTCTCGACGGTGCGCGACATCATCACCGGTCAGACGCTGGTGCGGCGGCCGCGTGAGGTCATCGTTCGCCAGAGCACTGGCGCCGAGGAGCAGCGCAAGGCACCGGCCCCGGCGCTGGAGCGCGCGAAGCGGCGGCGCCCCGGACGCAGGGCCGTTTCCCTCGACGAGGAGCTGCCGGACGAGGTTCCCAACCTGGCAGCGATGGCCGTCCCCGCGTCCCACAAACCGGCGGTCAGGGCCACGGACGAGGCCGAGGCGGAGCCCGCGGCGGCCGCAGTCCCGGTCGAGGAGGCTCCGGCCCCGCCACCGGTCATCGAGGAGATGCCGAAACCGGCCCCGGTCAAGGCGAAGGCCGCGAAGGCCCCCAAGGCCGCCAAGGCCGCCGCTGCCGAGCCACCGGCGGAGGCCGCCCCGACGCCGCCACCGGCCAAGGCGCGAGCCGTCGCGGTCCGTGAGACCGCCAAGCCGGCCAAGAAGGGCGCCAAGGCGCCCCTCGAGGCCCAGTTGCGCGAGCTGACCGACGACGAGGTGAAGCAGCGCCTGATCGCCGCCAAGCGGGCGGCCGAGAAGCCCGTAGCGAAGCCGGCCGCCCCCGGGCGCGGCAAGTCCTCGCGCAAGGCCAAGGCGGCGGCGGACGCCGACGAGATCCGCGACCTCCTGGCCAAGTTCGAGGAGTCGAAGGTGCGGGCGGCCGAGACCGCCGCAGCGCCGCGGCCCCCGATCCCGATGGGCGGTCGCGGGAAGCCGACACACCGGCCACGGCGCGAGCGCGGCGAGGCGCCGGTCGAGGTGCGCGAAGTCACTGTCGCCTTCCGCGACGGCGTGAAGCCGGAGGGTGCCGTCTACCTGTCCGAGGCGGTCACGGTCCGCGAGTTGGCCGAGAAGCTCAACGTGCTGGTCAAGGATCTCATGGCGTATCTGATCTCCAAGAAGATCCTGGTGACCGCCAACCAGGCGCTGCCCCAGGAGCTCGCCGAAAAGATCTGCGAGGACCTCGGGGTCGAGGCCATGGTGGTGACTTTCGAGGAGGAGATCGACCTCCAGCAGGAGGAGGCCGCCGACGCGGGGACGAAGCCCGAGCCGCGCCCGCCGGTCGTGACCGTGATGGGCCACGTCGACCACGGCAAGACCTCGCTGCTCGACGCCATACGCTCGACCCGAGTGGCCGCCGGAGAGGCCGGAGGCATCACCCAGCACATCGGCGCCTCGAGAATCGTGCACAACAACAAGCCGATCGTCTTCATCGACACCCCGGGACACGAGGCCTTCACGCAGATGCGCGCCCGCGGCGCCAAGGTCACCGACCTCGTCGTGCTGGTCGTGGCGGCAGACGACGGCGTGATGCCGCAGACCGTCGAGGCGATCAACCACGCGCGCGCCGCGCACGTGCCGATGGTCGTCGCCATCAACAAGATCGACAAGTCCAACGCCAACCCGGAACGGGTGAAGAAGGAGCTTGCTCAGGAGGGCGTCCTGCTCGAGGGCTGGGGCGGAGAGGTCCCCGTCGTTCAGGTATCTGCCACGAAGCGCCAGGGGATCGAAGATCTGCTCGAGGTGATTCTGCTTGTCGCCGAGATGGCCGACCTCAAGGCTCCTCGCGAAGGGATGGCTCGCGGCACCGTGTTGGAGGCCCGCAAGGAACGGGGCCGCGGCGTGGTTGCCAGCGTGCTCGTGCAACAGGGAACTCTCGCGCAGGGCGACTGCTTCTTCGCCGGCGCCACGTACGGACGGGTTCGAGCGATGCTGGACACCAACCGCAAGCCGGTGCGCCAGGCGAAACCCTCAGATGCCGTGGAGATCATGGGCCTGGAGGACATCCCCGAGGCCGGGGACACCTTCCAGGTCGTCGAGGACGAGGCCCGCGCACGCGAGGTTGCCGGCTACCGCCAGGCCAAGCAGCGCGAGGAGCAGATGGCGGGAAGCCGTAAGGTCAGCCTGGAAGGGCTGATGGACAAGATCAAGTCCGAGGAAGTCAAGGCGCTCAACGTCGTGCTCAAGGCCGACGTGCAGGGCTCGGTCGAGGTCTTGCGCGACACCCTCGCCAAGCTCTCCACCGAGCAGGTCGCGATCAACGTGATCCATGCGTCCGCCGGGGCCGTCAACGCCAACGATGTCCTCCTGGCCTCAGCCTCGCAGGCCATCGTGATCGGCTTCAACGTGCGCCCGGATCGCTCCGCCAAGGAGCTGGCGGAACGCGAGAAGGTGGACATGCGCCTCTACTCGGTCATCTACAACCTCACCGACGAGCTGCAGAAGGCGATGCTGGGCCTGCTGTCGCCAACGTACCGGGAGGAGGAGCTCGGCCGCGCCGAGGTGCGCGAGGTGTTCAAGGTCTCGAAGGTGGGCATGGTCGCGGGGTGCCTGGTCGTCGAGGGCAACATCCTCAGGACCGCGAAGGCGCGCCTGCTCCGTGACAACGTGGTGGTCTGGGAGGGAAGCCTGGCTTCGCTCAGGCGGTTCAAGGACGACGTTTCGGAGGTCAAGAACGGCTTCGAGTGCGGCATCGGGCTCGATCGCTTCCAGGACATCAAACTCGGCGACGTCATCGAGGCGTACCGCACGGTGGAAGTCGCCCCCGGGGTATAGGTGGAAGTCGAAAGCCCGCTCTTCGTCGCGCTTGCGGAGGTGGAGCTTCACCTCCCGGGCGCCCGGTCACTGAAGGACAAGCGCCATGACATCAGGTCGCTGGTGGAACGGATGCGCCATCGCCTCTCCGTGCTCGTTGTGGAGAGCGACCACCAGGACCTCCACCAGCGCGCGGCCCTGGCAGTGAGCGCGCTGGCGACCGACGCCGAGGCGGCGCGGGCCACGGTCGCGCGCGCCCTCGACCTGGTCCACGAGGGTTTCTCGGGCGTCGTGCTCGACGAGCGCGTCAAGCTCGTGCAGGTCCGCTAGGGGGTGGCCGATGCGTGATCCGGGGGTGCGCCGCGAGCGGCTGGCGGAGGCGATGCGGGAGGTGCTCTCGGAGCTGCTCCTCACCGAGATCAAGGACCCGCGGCTGGCGGGCGTCGTCATCTCCGCGGTCGAGCTTTCCGGCGACCTCAAGCTCGCGCGCGCCTACTTCTCGGTGTTCGGGGACGCGGAGCGCGAGCGGCAGGCCGCCGACGGCCTGCAACAGGCGCGCGGCTTCCTGCGGCGCGAAGGTGGGCGGCGGATGCGAATCCACAACCCCCCTGACCTCGAGTTCAGACGCGACAAGGGGTTCGAGCGGGCGGACCGCGTCGCGCGTCTGCTTGACCAGATCTCGGAGAGCAGGGCCCAGGTTGGCGATACCGGCGGCTCGGACGAGGGTTCCTCTCAGACCATGGGTCCCGGCTCCCCGAACCCGGGCAAGGGATCGGACGATGAGTGAGTTCACCCGCGACCCGGCAGCGGCGGTGGTGCGTCTCCGGAAGACAAAGCGCGCGCTCATCACCTCGCACATGGCACCCGACGGGGATGCGGTGGGCTCCGAGCTCGGTTTCGCCGAGCTGGCGCGCGAGCTGGGCGTGCAGACCTCGATCTTCAACCGCGACCCAAACCCAGCATCTCTCGCGTTCCTCCCCGGGATCGAAACCATAACCGTGTCGCCCGAGCTGCCCGCCGGCTTTGAGCGCGAGTACGACCTGGCGGTCGTCCTCGAGTGCCCGGACCTCGGCCGGCCGGGCTACCCGGGTCTGGACCGACTGCCCATCCTCAACATCGACCATCACCTGGAGAACGCCCGCTACGGCATCCTGAACTACGTCGACGAGCAGGCGCCGGCGGTCGGCGAGATGGTCCTGGCGATGGCGGAGCTGGCGAACGCCGCGGTGACGGAGGCGATGGCCACCAACCTGTACACGGCGCTCGTCACCGACACCGGCGACTTCCGCTATTCCAACGCGACGCCGAGGGCGTTCTCCGCCGGGGCACGGCTGGTGGAGGCCGGCGCCCGGCCCGCCGAGATCGCCGAGCACCTCTGGGAGAACAACCCGGCCCGCATCGTTCGCCTCACAGCCGCCGTCCTGTCCACGCTCGAGTTGATGGCCGACGGGCGTCTGGCCGTCATCACCTGCGATCGCGCCATGCTGGAGGACGCCGGCGCCTTCCAGGAGGACACCGAGAACCTGATCAACATCCCGCGCGCCATCGAAGGGGTGAGGGTCGCGCTGCTCCTCAAGGCGTTCCACGATCGGTCGGTGCGGGTCAGCCTGCGCTCCCGCGGCGACCTGGACGTGCAGTCGGTGGCCAAGATCTTCGGCGGGGGCGGACACAAGAACGCGGCCGGCTGCACCATCCAGGGCAGCCTGACCGAAGCCCGGAAGGCCCTGCTCGAGGTGCTTCTCCCCGTGGTGGAATCCGCATGAGCCAGCTCAGGCACGGGTTCCTCCTCGTGGACAAGCCGGTCGGGCCGACGTCCCACGACGTCGTGCAGGCGGCACGCCGCGCCATCAAGGAGCGTCGGATCGGCCACACGGGCACCCTCGATCCCGCGGCCACCGGCCTCCTCCTCCTGTGCATCGGGAAGGCCACGCGCCTGCAGCAGTACCTGCTGGCCTGGGAGAAGACCTACCACGGCGAGATCCGCCTCGGCTGGGGAACCACGACCTACGACGCCGAGGGCGAGCCGCTCGCGGCGCCACGCCCCGTTCCCGAGCTCGCCCCGCCCGTTCTGGCGGACCTCTCGACGCGCTTCGCGGGCGACCTTCAGCAGCTCCCACCCCCCTACTCGGCCAAGAAGACGGGCGGCCGGAAGTTCTATGAGCTCGCCCGCGCCGGGGAGCCGGTCCCCCGGGAGCCGAAGCGTGTGCAGGTGCAGAAGATGGAGCTGGAGCCGGCCGGCGCCGACCGGCTGAGGTTCAGGGTGACCTGTTCCTCCGGCACGTACCTCCGCTCCCTCGCTCACGACATCGGCGAAACCCTGGGGTGCGGCGGGCACCTGGCCTCGTTGCGACGGGTTCGCATCGGGCCCTGGAGCGTGGACGATGCGGTCAGCGCCGAGGTCCTCGCCAACCGCCCGCACGAGATCGACCCCCGGGCGTTCGTCTCGCTGTCCGCCGCGGTCCTGCCCTTCCCGGAGGTCGTCCTGAACCCCACCGCCATGGACCACTTTGCCCACGGGCAGGAGGTGGTCGTGCGCGAGGCGGAGGGGGCCTTCACGCCGGGTGCCCCGGTGGCGGTCCGTGACCGGGGCGGCGAGCTTGTCGGTGTCGGCGTGGCGCTTGCGTACCTGGCGCGGGCCCGGACGGTCAACGTGGCCCCGCGCATGGTCCTTGCGGAGCTTGAGACCGCCTCGAAAGCGTGATACATTACCGCCCCTCCTCGCCACCGGAGGAAGGACGTGGAGACGTGGAGCAGACAATGACTGAACGCGAATACGTTGCCAGCAAGGAGCACATCATCTCGGAGTTTCGCCGCCACGAGCGCGACAGCGGCTCGCCCGAGGTCCAGGTGGCTCTCATCACGAAGCGCATCGAGTACCTCACCGAGCACTTCAAGGCGCACGCCAAGGACCACCACTCGCGCCGCGGCCTGCTGATGCTGGTGGGGCAGCGGCGGAGGCTGCTGGAGTACCTGCGGCAGAAGGACCTCAGCCGCTACCGGGCGCTGATCGACAGGCTCGGACTGCGGCGCTAGGCGCCGTTTCCCGCTCGCACAAAGGAGCACCATGGAAGTCACAGAGAGAGTAGCAATCGAAGGAAGAACACTGGAACTCGAAGTCGGGAAGGTTGCCAAGCAGGCCGATGGGGCCTGCTTGGTCCGTTTTGGGGAGACCTTCGTCCTGGTCACCGCGTGCTTCCGCAAGGAATCCCGTGAGGGCGTGGACTTCCTCCCGCTGACCGTCGACTATCGCGAGTACACGTACGCCGGGGGCCGCATACCCGGGGGTTGGTTCAAGCGCGAGGGGCGCCCCACCGAGAAGGAGATCCTCACCGCCAGGCTGATCGACCGGCCGTTACGTCCGCTGTTTCCCAAGGGCTACACGCAGGAAACCCAGATCGTCGGCACGGTGCTCTCGGCCGACGAGGCGAACGACCCGGACGTGCTGGCGATCAACGGGGCCTCGACGGCCCTGATGGTCTCCGGCGCCCCCTTCGACACACCGGTCGGGGCGGTCCGGGTGGCGATGATCGCGGACCTCATGGTCCTCAACCCGACCCACGAGCAGCGCGCCCAGGCCACGCTCGAAATCGTCGTGGCCGGAACCGAGGACGCCGTGGTGATGGTCGAGGCGGGGGCGAAGGGCGTTGCCGAGAAGGTGATCCTGGACGCCATTGACCTGGCGCACCGCGAGATCAAGAACATCATCGCCGCGCAGCGTCGCCTCCAGGCCCAGGTGGGCAGGGCGAAGCCCGTCTGGGCCCCTCCCGCGCCAGCGTGGCCGGAGGAGTTCGCCGCAGGGATCCGCGCTCGCTTCACGGCACCCCTGAATGCGGCTCTCCGCGTGCGCGGCAAGCTCACCCAGGGCGAGGCCATCGACAAGGTCGAGGAGGAGGCGGTGGCCTCCCTCCCCGAGGAGGAGAAGGCAGAGCGCGAGAGTTGGGTGCGCTCGATCCTCCACGAGATGGTCAAGGACCAGTTCCGCCAGGCGGTGCTCGGGAAGAACGAGCGCCTGGACGGCCGGGCCTTCGACGAGATCCGCAAGGTCACCTGCGAGGTCGGCTTGCTGCCCCGTACGCATGGCTCCGCCCTCTTCACGCGTGGCGAGACCCAGGCCCTTGTGACATGCACCTTGGGTACCTCCGAGGACATCCAGATCATCGAAGCGCTGGAGGGCGAGAGCCAGCAGCGCTTCCTGCTGCACTACAACTTCCCGCCGTTCTCCGTCGGCGAGGTGAAGTTCATGCGCGGTCCCGGCCGGCGCGAAATCGGGCACGGCAACCTGGCCCGCCGCGCGCTGGCGCCCGAGATGCCCGCCAAGGAGACGTTCCCCTACACGCTTCGGGTGGTCTCCGACATCCTCGAGTCCAACGGCTCCTCCTCGATGGCCACCGTGTGCGGTGGCACGCTGTCGCTGATGGACGCCGGGGTACCGATCGCGGCCCCGGTGGCCGGCGTTGCGATGGGCCTGGTCTCGGACGGCACGCGCCACGCGGTCCTCACCGACATCGCGGGCCAGGAGGACCACTACGGCGACATGGACTTCAAGGTGGCGGGCACCCGCGAGGGCGTGACCGCGCTGCAGATGGACATCAAGGTCTCCGGGCTCCCGCGCGAGGTGATGGAGCGTGCGCTGGAGCAGGCTCGCCGCGGCCGGCTGCAGTTGCTGGATACCATGGAGGCCACGATCGCGAAGCCGCGGCCCGAAATCTCCGCGTACGCGCCGCGCATCATCAGCATCACGATCGACCCAGACAAGATCCGGGACGTCATCGGCCCCGGCGGCAAGACCATCCGTGCCATCTGCGAGGAGACCGGGGCGCGCATCAACATCGAGGACGACGGACGCGTGGAGATCGCGACTTCCGACGAGGCTGCCGCCGCTCGTGCCGTCCAGATCATCGAGGGGCTCACCCGGCAACCGCAGATGGGTGAGGTCTTCGAGGGTACGGTCAAGCGCATCGAGGCGTACGGGGCGTTCGTCGAGATCCTGCCCAACCGCGACGGTCTCCTGCACGTCTCCGAGATCGCCCACGAGCGCACCCGCGAGGTCTCGGACGTGCTCAAGCTCGGGGACAAGATCCAGGTCAAGATCATCGGCATCGACGGCAACGACCGGATCAAGCTGTCGCACCGGGCTCTGCTGCCGCCGCCGCCGGAGGGCACCGTGCGCGAGGGCACCGAGGAAGAGCGCCCGCGCCGCCCCCACAGCGACCGCGATCGGCACGGTAGCCACAGCCGCGACCGCGGCTCCCGCGACCGGGGACCGCGCGATCGGGGCCCTCGTCGCGAGCCCCACAGCTAGCTCATCGCCAGAACTGATTCGGAAACAACCGGCCGCCCAGATCGGGCGGCCTTCATTGTTTTGCTTCCAGAACCTGACTACCTTGGCCGAAAGCCCGGCCCCTTGAGCGATCGCCCCGGCCGAGCGCCGGTGATCGTGCCGCCGTCCACCACCAGTTGGCCGTTCACCGCCACGTAGGGGATCCCCTCGCTGTAGTGCAGCGGGTCAGCGAACGTCGCGACGTCGCGCACCGTGTCGGGGTCGAAAGCCACCAGGTCGGCCATCATCCCGGGCCTCACGATGCCGCGGTCCTGCAGGCCCATGCGCGAGGCCGAAAGCGAAGTCATCTTGCGCACCGCTTCCTCGAGCGTCAGGAGTTTCTCCTCGCGCACGTACTTGCCCAGGATGCGCGCCGCCGATCCCCACGCCCGCGGGTGCGACTTCTCCTGGGAGAAGATGCCGTCGGTTGCTCGAGCCTCAGCGTCGGTGCACAGAGAAACCAGCGGGTGCCGCAGCGCCGTGCGGACATCAGACTCGCCCATGGTGAAGGTGATGCCGTAGGAGTTACCGCGATCAGCGATTATAAGGTCCATCAGGACGTCAACCGGATCCTTCCTCTCCTCCTGCGCGATCTGCGCCAGCGTCTTGCCCTCGCACTTCTTGAGAGCGGTGTTGACCACGCTGGCAACGAGGATGCCCGACGGGCCGCCGGCGCAGAGGTACTGGCTCTCCCGTTCCGGGTCCTCCTTGGCAAGCTCCTCCTTGACCCGCGCTCGTACCTTGGGATCCTTGAGCCGCTCGATCATCTTGTCGCGGCCACCCTCGAGCACCCAGGGCGGGAGGTTGGCGTCGAGACCGTTCTCTGCAGCGATGTAGGGGTATTGGTCGGCAGACACATCGAGGCCCTGGGCGCGTGCCTGCTCGATCCGCTCGAGGAGGTGCGGCATCCGCCCCCAGTTGGACTTGCACGAAATCTTCAGGTGGTAAATCTGCACCGGGATTTGCGCCTCCCGACCGACACGGAAGGCCTCGTCCAGGGCCTCGTCCGCCTTGAACCCCTGTGAGCGCAGGTGCGTGATGTAGCTCCCCCCGTGGCGAGCGGCGACCTTGGCGAGCGCGACGATCTCCTCGGTCGAGGCGTAGCGGTCAGGCACGTACAGCAGGGCCGTCGACAGGCCGAAGGCGCCGTCCTCCATAGCCTTCGCCACGGCGTCTTCCATCCTCTGCAACTCCCCCGGCGTCGCCGCCCGCTCGCCTTCACCCATCACCAGGTTGCGCACACCGCCCGCGCCCACGAAGGTGCCCAGGTTGATCGTCGGGCGCGCCCTCTCGAACGCCGTCCAGTACTCCGCGAGCGTCTGCCAACTAGGCGTGACACCGTAACGCTCCCAGACTTCCTTCTGCTCATCGATCATGCGCTGGTTGAGCGGCGCGATCGAGGTGCCCTCGCCGGTGATCTCGGTGGTGATTCCCTGCGTGATCTTGCTCGCCGCCCGGTTGTCCACCAGGACGCTGTACTCCGACTGGCCGAGCATGTCGATGAACCCCGGGGCGACCACGAGTCGTGAGGCATCGATGCGCCGCTTCGCGGTTGCCGCGCGCAGATCCCCCACCGCGGCGATCCTGTCACCCACCACGCAAACGTCGCCGCGGAACCACGGTGCGCCGGTGCCGTCGACCACGCGACCGCCGGCGAACAACACGTCGCAGCCTTGTGCCGGTAGATGGGATGACACCGCGAGGATGACAAGGACACAGAGTACGACGACCCGCAGGCGGCCCGACATGTTTACCTCCGTGAGGTTCGTGCCGATTGTATCTCGGTGTACGCGGAAATCCGCCCAACTTGGCAATCGCCGCTGCAAGGACGGCCCCCACATGCGCACGCTTCGACAGTCCTCAGCGCTGGCACTTCGGGCAGTAATAAACCGACCGACCCGTCAGGACGCGACGCCTGATCGGCGCCCCGCAGGTGACGCACGGCTCGCCCTCGCGCCCGTACACGATGAGCCTCACGGCAAAGTAGCCGCCGTTCCCGGAGGCGTTCACGAATCCGCCGTCGCGCAGCGTCGTGCCGCGCGCCTCCAGCGCCTCGCTCAGCACCTCGCGGACGGAGTCCGCCAGGGCGCCGATCCGCTGGTTGGAGATCGAGCGAGCGCGCCGCAGCGGCGAGATCCCGGCGCGAGCCAGCGCCTCGTTGGCGTATATGTTGCCGAGGCCGGCCAGCACCGTCTGGTCGAGCAGCACGCTGCGGATCGGCGCGCGCGACCGGGCGGCGGCGAGGCGCAAGGCTTCGTGCATCCCTTCGCTGAGGGGGTCAACCCCAAGACGGCCGAGACCGGGGTGGGCCTCGAGCGCTTCTACGCGTAGCACCACGGCCACGCCGAACCGCCGCGGGTCGATGAAGCGCACCTCGAGCCCGTGATCCATGCGCAGTACGAGATGCGTATGCGGCTCGTGGGCTTCCTCCGGCCGACGCAGCACCATTCGCCCCGACATCCCGAGGTGGAACAGCGCCACTGCGCCATCGGCGTAGGCCAGCAGGTACTTCCCGCGCCGCTCGAGCGAGGTGATCCGCGCCCCTTCCACTCGCTCGCGCCAGGACCGCGGGTTGATCCCCTCGCGCAGCCGGATGCGTCGCGCCCAGACCCCGACGACCCGGTGGCCGACCAGGTGAGGCGCCAGCGACCGGCGCACGGTCTCGACCTCGGGCAGCTCAGGCACGGCCGGCAACGTTAACACGGCATCTCAAAAGCCAGGGCACAGCAAGCGAAGTAGCTGATGAGGCGTCACATTCTGCGTGCGCGACCCGATGACTCGGCGGTGACACGCCACCTCTAAACATGGGGAGGTCCCCACCCGTAACAGGGGTGGAGTTAATCCTCCTTCCTCCTTCTTCCTTAGCACCCGGCGCCGCTCAACTTGCGGCGCCGCGGTGCGCTTGTGGCGCCCAAAGGGACAAAGGAAAGGGCAGATTGGGCTGCCGAGACCGTGCAGAACCGGGGTATCATCACCGCGGCCTGGGGAGCACGTCCCGGCGAGGAGGCGTGGATGGACCTGAAGGAGGCCCTCACCACCGCGATCGGCTACGAGACGAAGGTGCACGGTCACTACAGCAAGGGCGAGAAAGAGATCCTGAGCCCCCAGGGGAAGAAGGTCTTCGCGACCCTCGCCAAGGAGGAGCTGGGCCACCTCGCGTACCTCAACAGCCGCCTCGACGAGTGGCACAAGAGCGGCAAGATCTCCACCCCCGAGCTGGCTACGATCCTGCCCTCGATGGACTGGATCGACGCGGCGAAGGCCAGGGTCGAGCGCGACCCCGAGCGCACGATCGCGGTGAAGGACGAGCTGGAGCTGCTGAAGATCGCCCTCGAACTCGAGCGCCAGACTGGTGCCTTCTACAGGCAGCTCGTCGAGACGCTGCCGACGCCTGATCGCCCGCTGTTCGCGCGCTTCCTCGAGATCGAGAACGCCCACCTCGCGATCGTTCAGGCCGAGATCGATGCAATCGCGGGGCACGGGACCTGGTTCGACGTGATGGAGTTCCGCCTCGAGGCCGGCTAGCGTTCAAGCGCCGCCGGCCAGTTCAGCGTGATCGTGATGCTTCCGGGGCCGCGGCCCCCGCCGCGAGCACCTTGACAGTGACATCGCGGCCGATCCGCTCGTCTTTCGCCCGGTAGACCTCCCCCATCCCGCCCGCACCCAGCGCGGCGATAATTTCGTACGGGCCAAGACGGGCCCCGATCATTCCTTGACCTCGTGCTTCCTGAGCAGGGCCTGGAATCGCGGGTCCGACCGCAGCGGATCCCACGTGGGCTCCAAGCGGAGCACGTGAGCACTGAACCAGCCGCTGTACGCGAGCAAGCCATCCAACGCGGCGATCGCTTCGGCTGCTCGTCCGACCATCGCGTAGACCGTGGCAAGGTCCCACACGGGGCCGATTGCCTTCAAGGAATCCCGCGACGTCGGCATGAGGTCGCAGGCCACTCTCGCCTCTCGCACTGCGTCTTCGGGCCGGCCGAGCCCCGCGTAGGCGATCCCGAGCGAACCGTGGAACCGGTGGTCGTCTGGGTCCGTTCTGACTCGCTGCTCGAGATCCAGCCGCGCGGCCTCGAAGGAGCGACGTGCGAGCTCGTGTTGACCCGCCAGCGTCTGCACCCTGCCACGGAGCAATGAGATGGGTTCGTAGCGTTCCTGGTTTTCGATCGCCGAACGCGCCTCCACCTGGAGCCTGCGCAGCGCCCCCTGGTAGTCACGGCGAACCAGAGCGAACTCAACGGAGTAGTAGACGATGTGCCCCTGGTCGTCTGCCAGTCCGGCGACGCGTCCGGCTTCGTCCAGCACTGCCTGGGCTTCGGCCACGTCACCGCGCCACACGAGCTGTATCCAGGCTCTTGCTGCGTAGACCCTTGCCCACTGCGGGTTCAGGGCGATTGTCCGCACACAGGCGCGGTTCGCGTCGGCGTAACGACGGGCAGTCAGGCAGTCGATGGCAACGTCGAAGAGCCGGCTCGAGTTCTTCGGGTCCAACTCCACCGCTCTGCTCAGCGTCACCGCCGCCTCGGCCCACCGTCCCTGGCGGCGCAGGACGTAGGCCACCCCCGCGGTTGCCTCGATGCTGTTAGGCTGGATTTCGAGTGCCGCGCCGAACTCGTCGAGGGCCCGTGGGTAGTCCACCATTCCGTGGTAGTAGTAGTAGCCGAGTGCAATGTGTGAATCCGCGAGGTCAGGGCGGAGTTGGACGGACCGTTCGGCTGCCTCCTTGGCTCTTGTGAGGCGCTCCCGGGTCCGGTCGAAGTATTCCCAGTACATCAGGAGGTTGGCCTGTGCGAGCCCTGCCAGCGCCTGTGCAAACCGAGGGTCGCGCTCGACCGCCGCCTGATACATCTGCACGGCGCCCTCGATGTCACGTCTGGCATAGCCGTGGCTGTCGAACTGCCGGCCGCGGAGGAAGAGGTCGTACGCCTCCATGTCGCTCGTCGAGACCTCCTTCAAGGCGATCTGCTCGCGCGGCACGAGCGTGACGCCCATCGCCTTGACGGCGCTCTCCGCCACTTCCGACTGGATGGCAAACACATCGGCGAGCACTCGTTCATAGCGATCCGACCAGACGTGGGTGTCATCCGTAACCCGGATGAGCTGCGGCGTGATCCGCACCCGGCTCTCGTGCCCCTGCCCGTGCTCCCAGCGCACGCTCCCCTCGAGCACGTAGTCGACGCCCAGATCCGCGCCGATCTGCTTGATCGTCTTTCCCTTCCGGTCGTAGCCGACGGCCGAGGTGCGCGAGATCACGCCCAACCCCTGCACGTTGGCGAGCCGGCTGGTGATCTCCTCGGCCATTCCGGCGGCAAAGTAGGCATCTTCGGGCGAACCCAGGTTCTCGAAGGGAAGGACAACGACCTTTGTAAGTGCGGCTGGGCCTGCTCTCGGGCCCGCAGGCTTGACCTTCACAACCAGCAGCCCAACGACCGCTGCCACCAGCGCCGTCCCTGCCAGTGCCAGTGCGAGGACACGACGTTTGTTCAAGCGCGATCTGCCCGGTGTCGCTCTCGCGCCGGCGGTGTCCGCCAGCACTGCCTGCAGGTCGAAGGCAAGGTCGCTCGCCGAGGAGAATCTGTCTTCGGGGCGCTTCTCCAGGCAATGGGTGACGACACGAGAGAGAGCCGGAGGTACCGCAGCTGCGAGGCTCGACGCCTCGGGCGGCTCCTCGGTGAGAATGGCGGCCATCGTGTCGGCAGCGGTGGCACCGGCAAACGCCCGCCGCCCCGTGACCATCTCGTAGAGCACGCAGCCCAGGGAGAAGATGTCCGACCGGTGGTCCACGGCCTGCCCTCGCGCCTGCTCCGGCGACATGTACGCCGCTGTGCCCATCACGAGCCCGGGTTCCGTCCCTCCCACCACGGTCGGCGCCGGCTCCCCGCTTGTCACCTTGGCCCCGGGACGCAGCTTCGCCACACCGAAGTCCAGGATCTTGACGTGCCCGTCCAGCGTGACGAACAGGTTCTCCGGCTTGACGTCGCGGTGGACGACCCCCTTCTCGTGGGCGGCCGCGAGGCCGGAGGCGGCCTGGATCGCCACGCCGAGCACCTTGCGCGGAGGCAGCGGCGAGCCGGTGAGCTTGTCCCGCAGGCTTTCGCCCTCGAGCAGCTCGGTGACGATGTAGGGCACGCCCTCGTGAGTGCCGATGTCGTAAAGGGCGACGATGTTGGGGTGGTTGAGAGCAGCGACAGCACGTGCCTCCTGCTCGAAGCGGTGTAACCGATCGGGATCGGCTGCGAACTCGGCCGGCAGGACCTTGATCGCGACGTCCCGCCCCAGTCGGCTGTCCTTGGCCCGGTACACCTCGCCCATTCCCCCAGCACCCAGCGGGGCGACGATCTCGTAGGGGCCGAGGCGAGCGCCCGGTTCCATTGTTGTGATCCTTCTTGGACCCGATTGTAGCCCTTTCGTGGCGCAATAGGCAGCGCAGGCCAGGAGGTTCATACGGTAACAACCCAAAGGGGATCAGGGAGATCTTCCGATGATGAGCGGCCCGCTCCGGCCCGCCATCGCTGCGAAGCGGCGTTATCATCGCGGCGGCGCGGTTGCAGGAGCCTGCTGTAAAGGAGGGCTGCCCTGTGCGTACCAGGCTGAACAGATTGCTGCCGCTCACGTTTGCGCTGTGCCTTACCTCGCTGCCGGCCCCGGCGCGTGCACAGGAGAGCCCTGCTCCGGGCGACGTTGCGGCTCTCCCGCCCGAGAGCATCATGCTCAAGATGGCGAGGGTGTATCGCAACTGCAGGAGCTACCGCGACCACGGTGAAGTGAGGACCATCCAGCACATCGAGGGCGGCAGTGCCGGAAGCGATCGGCCCTTCAGCACTGCGTTCGTGCGCCCCGATCGCTTCCGCTTCCAGTTCACCGATACGGGCCTGGGCGAGCGCTCGTCCAACTACGTGGTGTGGACGGAAGGCGAGGATGTGCACTCCTGGTGGGACGCCAAACCGGGTGTGCGAAATGCCGGGACGCTGCGGGACGGGCTCACCGTCGCCGCGGCGGTTTCGGGGGGCTCCTCGGTCCGCATCCCGGGCTTGCTCCTGCCTCAAGAAGTCGGCGAGGGGGGGCCCATGATCGTCGCCGCCGAGCGCATGCCGGACGCGACCGATCGTGACGTGCCGTGCATCCGGATCAAGGGGAAGAGCCAGCGGACCCCGTATTCGCTCACGCAGGGGGCCCAGACCCTCACGGTGCAGGACGAGAGCATCACGCTCTGGATCGATCGCGCCACGCTCCTCCTGCGCAAGGTCGAGGACAAGAAGACGTTCAGCACGTACACATCGGATAGCGTGACGACCTACTCCCCCGAGCTCGACGTCGAGATTCCGCCTGAGCAGCTCACCTTCAAACCGCCGCAGACGCCGTAGCCAAGGGCTGGTCTCGACACCCGCCTTTGACGCCGCCGCCCGCCGGACGGGCTATGATGTGCGGAAGGAAAGACAACGTTCACATGGTCCGCAAGGACCGGGAGCCGGAGGAGGTACGATGAACCGCATCGCCAGAGCCGCGCTGGTTGTTGTGTCTCTGCTTCTTCTGACCGCCGGTGCCGCCGCCCAAGAAACCGCAAGCCCAACCGACACAGAGGTCACGAACCGCCTGAGCTTCATCCAGGACGCTCTCGACGGTGGGAAAAAGGCCGCCGACTTCTGGTGGTACGGGTGGTTCGGCGGCTACAGCGCCGCAACGGTGGGCCAGTTGATCGTCTACTCGGGAAGCGACGACGAGAAGCAGAGGCAGAACATGCTGGTCGGATCCGTGACGACCGCCCTCGGCGCGGCGGGCCAGATCGTGTTCCCGCTGGAGGCTGGGCGCTTCGCGTCACGACTACGGGCGATGCCGGCCACCACGCCCGAGCAGAGGCGCTCCAAGCTCGCTTCGGCGGACAGCTTCCTGCGCCAGGCCGCGGCGCAGGAGTCGTTCGGGCGATCGTGGAAGATCCACGCACTTACCGCCGCCGTGAACCTCGCCGCCGGGCTCGTCATCTGGCTCCACTACGACCGCCCTGCGCAGGACGGCCTGGCCATGTTCCTGGTCGGCCAGGCCATCTCGGAGGCGCAGATCTTCAGCCAGCCGATGAAGGCGGTGCGCGATCTGCAGGAGTACGACCGGCGGACGGACTTCGACCGCGTCAGCGCGGCGCCCGGCAACGGGCGAAAGTGGTACGTGGCCGTCTACCCAGCTGGGTTCGTCGTGGGCTGCAGGTTCTAGGCGCCGCTCACATGTACAGCCCGCCGGAGACGTTGATCACCTCGCCGCTGATGTAGGAACCGGCGGGGCCTGCCAGGAACAGCACGACGCTCGCGATGTCCTCGGGGGTGCCGAGGCGCGGGATGGCGAGGTTGACCATCAGTGCCTTGCGCTGCTCTTCGGTGAGCTTCTCGGTCATCGGGGTCTGGATGTAGCCGGGGGCGATGGCGTTGACCGTGATGTTGCGGCTGCCGAGCTCTCGTGCCAGCGACTTAGTGAGACCGATGACGCCCGCCTTGGAGGCGGCGTAGTTGGCCTGGCCCGCGTTGCCCATCAGGCCGATCACCGATGAGATGCTGATGATCCGCCCCTCCTTCTGCTTGACCATGATCTTCACGGCGGGCTGGGTGACGTTGTAGGCGCCGTCGAGGTTGACCGACAGCACCCTGCGCCACGACTCCGGCTTCATGCGCATGAACAGCCCGTCGTCGGTGATCCCCGCGTTGTTGAGGAGGATGTGCAGCCCGCCCAGCTCCGTAGCGACCTCCTCGACGACCCTCTGGCACCACTCGGGGTCGGTGACGTTGAGCGGCTTGACGACCGCCCTGCCGCCGGAGGCGTTGATCTCGTCCACGACCGCCTGGGTCGGGTCGGTCGGCAGCGACGCGCACGCGACCACCGCACCTTCGCGGGCGAGCGCCCGCGAGCACGCGGCGCCGATTCCGGTCGCCGCCCCCGTGACCAGAGCCACCTTGCCGTCGAGCTGTCCAGCCATGCCTGCCTCCTCACCATGGGCCACGGCGGTCCAAATGCCGCGGGATCCTTCGCCGCGCTTCGCGCTCCTCAGGATGACAGCGTGCGCGACAGATACGCCGCCACCTGTTCCGCGGTACCGGCCTGGATGGTAGCAGCCCCGCGGGCGATCCGGCGGATGAGACCGGACAGCACGCTGCCCGGACCGACCTCGACGAAGGTGTCGAAACCGTCCGCGACCATGCGCTCGACCAGCTCGACCCAGCGCACCGGAGCGTCTACCTGCCGCACGAGCCCGTCCCGCACGGCGGCAGCCTCCCGCACGGGCGAGGCGTCCACGTTGTTGTAGAGCGGCCTCGAGAGCGGCTTGAAGTCCAGCGCCTTCAGCACCGGCTCGAGCCCCTCGCGAGCCGGCACCATCAGGGGTGAGTGGAACGGCGCGGAGACGGGCAGCGGCACCACTCGCTTGGCTCCCTGGGCCGCCAGCAGCGCCCCGGCCCGCGCGACCGCACCCGCGTGCCCGGCGATCACGGTCTGCTCCGGGGCGTTGAAGTTGGCCGGCACGGCGACCTCTCCGACGATGCTCGCCTCACGGCACGCGGCTTCCACGGCACTCCGCTCGGGACCCAGCACCGCGGACATGGCGCCCACACCGACCGGTACCGCCTCCTGCATGAGCTGGCCCCGGCGACGCACGGTGCGGACGAGATCCTCGACCCCGAGGCCGCCCGCGGCGCCGATCGCGCTGTACTCGCCGAGCGAGTGGCCGGCCACGCCGTCGAAGGCCGCGCCGGCCGCCGCCAACACCGCATACGCCGCGAGGGAGGCCGTGAGGATCGCGGGCTGGGTGTTGGCGGTGAGCTTCAGCTCCTCCTCGGGACCGTCGAAGCAGAGTCGGGCGAGCGGCTCCGCGAGCGCCGCGTCCGCGCGTTCGAACACCTCGCGAGCCTCGGGGTAGCGCTCCGCGAGGTCCTTCCCCATCCCTGCGAACTGGCTCCCCTGCCCTGGAAAGACGAACGCCACTTTGCCCATCAGGCGCCCCCGCGCTTCGCCGAGCGCTTGATTAGCGCCTGGGAGATCTCGTTGCGCTGGATCTGGTTGGTGCCCTCGTAGATCTGCAGGATCTTGGCGTCGCGCAGCATCTTCTCGACGGGGTAGTCACGCATGTAGCCGTACCCTCCGAACACCTGCACCGCGTCCAGCGCCACCGACATCGCGACGTCAGACCCGACGACCTTGGCCATCGAGGACTCCATCCCGAAGTCCTCACATCCACCATCAATCGTGCGCGCCACCGCGTAGAGGAGGGCGCGCGCCGACTCCACCCGCATCGCCATGTCGGCCAGCATGTGCCCGACCGCCTGGAACGCCGCGATCGGCTTGCCGAACTGCTTGCGCTCCCGCGCGTACGCGACCGCAGCCTCGAGCGCCGCGGTTGCCAGGCCAACGCCCTGCGCCCCCACCGCCACGCGAGCGCGGTCCAGCGTTCGCATGGTGAGCAGGAAGCCCGCCCCTTCGCGCCCGATGCGGTTTCCCTCCGGGACCCGAACGTCCTCGAAGATCACCTCCCGGGTCGAGGACGCGCGGATCCCGAGCTTGTCCTCCCGCTTGCCGAACGAGAGACCCTTTGCGTCCTTCTCGACCAGGAACGCCGACGCGCCGCGTGCGCCTCGCGCCGGGTCGGTCAACGTGATCACCGCGTAGAAGTCCGCCTCGCCGCCGTTTGTGATCCACTGCTTGGTACCGTTGATGACGTACGAGGAGCCTTCGCGCACCGCCCTCGTGCGCATCGAGAACGCGTCGGACCCGGCCTCGGCCTCGGTGAGACAGAACGCTGCCAGCCACTCGCCGCCTGCGACCCTGGGCAGGACCCGAGCCTTCATCGCGTCATCCCCGGCGATCAGGACCGGCAGCGTGCCGAGGGCGATCGCGCCGTAGCTCGTGGAGACACCCAGACACGCCTTGGAGAGCTCCTCGGTGACCAGGCAGAGGTCCATCACGCTTCCGCCCAGCCCGCCGTACTCCTCCGGCACGAACACGCCCATCAACCCCGCGGCGCCCATCTTCTCGAGGATCTCGCGCGGGAAGATCTCCTCGCGGTCCAGCCTGGCTCGGGCCGGCAGGATCTCGCCCTCCGCGATCTTGCGCGTGAGCGCGACGATCTCCTTCTGGGTCTCGCTGAGGAAGTGGTCCATCGCCCCTCCTTCTAGATGCCGGGCCGGGCGAAGTGGCATGCGCCCGTTGGGCCGGAACCCGTCGAGTCTTACCAGCGCAGCAGCGTGGCCGCCCAGGTGAGGCCGCCGCCGAACGCACCCATCAGAACAAGGTGGCCACGCTTGAGAACGCCCCGGTCGATCGCCTCCTGCATCGCGAGCGGGATGGAAGCCGAAGAGGTGTTGCCCACCCGCTCGAGATTGACGTACACCTTCTCCGCCGGAATCCCCAGCCGATCGCCGACGGCGCTGATGATGCGCAGGTTGGCCTGGTGCGGCACGAAGAGGTCCACCTCCTCGATCCCTACGCCCGCGCTGGTGAGGACTTCCTGGCACACCTCGGTGATCGCTCGCACAGCTACCTTGAACGTCTCGTTCCCGCGCATCTTGATGAAGGGGAGCCGGGCATCGATGTGCTCTTTGACGTTGGGCGGGTACTTGCTGCCCCCGCCCGGCATCTGGATGAAGTCGGCGTACGTCCCGTCGGTGTGCAGGGCGCTGCGCAGGATCCCCTCCCCGGGCGGGGCGGCCTTGAGGATCACTGCGCCAGCGCCGTCCCCGAAGAGGATGCAAGTCGCGCGGTCGGTGTAGTCCGTGTACCGGGAAAGGGTCTCGGCGCCTATGACCATGGCGGTCTTGACCTCTCCCGTTGCCATGAACTGGCGGGCGATGTGCATTCCAAAGAGGAACCCCGAGCAGGCTGCGGCGATGTCGAAGCAGGTTGCGTTCTTCAATCCGAGTGCCGGCTGGATGATGGTCGCCGTGGACGGGATCGGTTGCTCCACCGTGGCGGTGGCGAGGATCAGCAGCTCGATCTCTTCCGGGGAAACGCCGGCGTCGGCCATGGCCCGCTTCCCGGCCTCGATCGCCAGGGTGGCCACGCTCTCCTCCGGCCCGACCACGTGGCGCTCGCGAATCCCCGTGCGAGACATGATCCACTCGTCGGTGGTGTCCACCATGCGCTCGAAATCCTTGTTGGTAAGAACCTTCTCTGGCAGGAAGGTCCCCAGGCCCGCAATCCGGGCGGTGAGCGAATGTTGGTCGTGCACGTTACACCTCCTCCGAACCCTGCCTGGCCCGCAATTCTGCCACCTTCGACTCGATGTGGGACACGACGCCGTGGGTCGCGTACGCGTGTGCGACGCGAAGGGCGTTCCGGACCGCCTTCGGGCTGGAGCGGCCGTGCCCCACCAGGCACGCCCCCTGCACACCCAACAGCGGCGCGCCGCCGTATTCGGAGTAATCGGCCTTGCGCTTGAGTGTCGTGAGCGCGCCCTTTGCGAGCAGCAGGCCGATCGCGGATGTCGGTGAGCGCCGGCCCTCGCGCCGCAGCAGGCTGTAGATCATTTCACCCAACCCCTCGGAGACCTTGAGGACCACGTTGCCGACGAACCCGTCGCACACAACGACGTCCACCGTGCCGGAGTACACGTCCCGCCCCTCGACGTTGCCGATGAAGTTTAGGCCAACGTCGGAGAGCAGGCGATACGCCTCGACGGTCAGGCGGTCGCCCTTGCCTTCTTCCTCGCCGATAGAGAGCAGCCCGATCCGCGGGCGCTGCACACCCAGCACGGCCTGGGAGTAGAAGTGACCCATCACCGCGAACTGCTCCAGGTGGTGGGGCTTGCAGTCCACGTTGGCGCCAACGTCCAACACCAGCGTCTGCTTCTCGAGCCCCGGGGCGAGGGCGGCAAGCGCCGGGCGCTCGACTCCGGCGATGGTGCCGATGATCAGCTTGGCGGCGATCATGGCGGCGCCGCTGTTACCGGCAGTCACGAACGCGCACGCCTTGCCGTCGCGGACGAGGCGCGCGGCCTCCGCCATCGAGGAGTTGCGCTTCGTCCGGACCGGCGCCGTAGGGGGGTCGTCCATCGCCACGACGTCTGGAGCGTCTACCACTTGCAGGCCCCGCGGGCCACCGCCGAGACGCGCGAGGTGCCGCCTCAAGATCGTCTCGCGACCCACCAGGAGCACCTGGAGCCCGAATTGCCGAACGGCTTCGATCGCACCCTGGACGGTCGCCGCGGGGGCGTGATCGCCGCCCATGGCGTCCAGCGCCACGGCGCCCGAAGCCGGTTTGATCATGCTCCGGCCTGGGTCAGCTTATCTCCTCGACATGCAGGACCTGGCGCCCCTCGTACATCCCACAGTGGGGGCAGACGCGGTGCGGCTGCTTCGGCTGGAAGCAGTTCGGGCACACCGACTGCGCAGGCTCCGCAAGGTGATCATGAGCGCGCCGGCGGTCCCGGCGGGCCTTGGAGTGGCGGTGTTTGGGGTTCGGCATAGAGGACTCCTCCCACGTCTACTTGCCGGCGCGCCAGTCGAGCAGCGGCGCCCAGCGATCATCGCTCTTCTCGGGGCACGAGCACGGCCCCAGGTTCAGGTTGGCGCCGCAGCGCGGGCAGATCCCGCGGCAGGTCTCGGCGCACAGGGGTTTCATCGGCACACTGAGCGCGAATTGCTCCCCGGCCACCTCGGCCAGGTCGATCTTCGGCTCGTCGTAAAAGCGCATCTCGAGGTCGCCCATCTCGAGACGCCTCTCTTCGTCCTGCGGCAATGCCGAAGAGGGAAGAAGGTGAAGCGCCATTCGCTCTGCAAACCGGAAGTCGAACTCGCCGAGGCACCGTACGCAGCGCAGCCTGGCGGCACCCTGCACGCGGCCCTCGAGCAGGTACCCGCGATCCGCACGCTCCACACGCCCGTCGAACTCGACGCCGCCCACCGACACCACGTCCTCGCTCCCGCTCTGCGGGGTCAGGACTGGACGCTCGCTGAAGACCAGCGGCTCCGTGTCGGCGCGAGTCAGGTCGATCCAGAGCACACGAATCCCCTCTCCGGGGACCGTGAAGCATAACAACCAAAAGCGCTTTCGTCAAACCCGCGTGTGGTTTCTGGCCCTTGGGCGGCGAGAACTTGAGACAATGCTTGACAGGTGTGACCGGCGCGGGGAAACTTGAGACGTGGTTTCAGATCCGTCCCACGACCGAGGGTCACTGACGCCTTCCCTCTCCGAGGTCCATGGCTCGGTGGGCGTCTCAGCCCAGCTTTCGTTCTGGCGGCGGCTGTTCGCCTTCTCCGGCCCGGCGTACCTGATCAGCGTCGGGTACATGGACCCGGGCAACTGGGCAACGGACATCGCAGCCGGCTCCAAGTTCGGCTACGCGTTGATCTGGGTCCTCCTCATGTCCAACGTGATGGCGATCCTGCTTCAGAGCCTCTCCGCCCGGCTCGGCATCGTCACCGGGATGGACCTTGCCCAGGCGTGCCGCGCCATGTTCAGCCGGCCTGTCTCCTGGATTCTGTGGGTGGTCTGTGAGATCGCGATCGCGGCTTGCGACCTTGCCGAGGTGCTTGGGTCGGCGATCGGGCTCCAGCTCCTGTTCGGGATCCCGCTGCTGGCGGGCGTCGTGATCACCGCCTTCGACACCCTCTTGATCCTGTTTCTGCACAGTCGGGGCGTGAGGATGATGGAGGCGTTCATCGTGGCGCTGATCTTCACCATCGGCGGCTGCCTGGCGGTGGAGGTCGTCCTGGCTAAGCCGGTCTGGAGCTCCATCGCCTCCGGAGTCGTGCCGTCACTGCCCGGAGAGGGCGCGCTGTTCCTGGCAATCGGCATCCTCGGGGCCACCGTCATGCCCCACAACCTCTACCTCCACTCGGCGCTCGTGCAGTCGCGCCGCATTACCCACACGCCTGCCGGGATTCGCAGCGGGGTGAAATACAACTTTATCGACTCGGTGGTCGCCCTCAACGGCGCCTTCTTCGTTAACGCTGCGTTGCTGGTGATGGCGGCGGCGACCTTCTACCGAAGCGGCCTCCACGATGTCGCTCAGATCCAGGATGCGCACCGGCTGCTGGAGCCGATCCTTGGCGCCGCGATCGCGCCGATCGCCTTTGCCATCGCGTTGATTGCCTCGGGTCAGTCCTCCACCATTACCGGAACCTTGGCCGGACAGATCGTGATGGAGGGTTTCGTACAGCTGCGCCTGCGGCCGATCGTCCGCCGCCTGCTCACCCGCGCCCTCGCGATCGTCCCGGCCGTGATCACCATAGTCGCGTTCGGCGAGCGCGCCACCGGCGAACTGCTCGTGCTCTCCCAGGTGGTGCTGTCACTGCAGCTCTCCTTCGCGGTGATCCCCCTGATCCACCTCGTCTCGGACGGGCGCTGGATGGGCCAGTACGCCATCAAGCCGCTTCTACGCGGTATGGCGTGGGTCGTGGCGAGTGTGATCGCTGTCCTCAACCTCAAGCTCGCCTTCGAAGAGATCTCGGGCTGGCTTCTCGGAGCCGGCAGTCACGCCTGGCTGCTGTGGATCACGGTGGTCCCCGTGGCCGCAGGGCTCGTGGGTCTGCTGGGCTATGTGACCGTCAAGCCGGCCCTGGAGCGGTGGCGCGGCAGGCCCACCCCGGTGATCGCCGGCGTGCACGGTCCCAGCGCGATGCCTGCCGTTGTGCCGCCGAGCGCACCGAAGCGAATCGCCGTTGCCGTTGACTTCTCCGCCGCCGACACCGCGGTCCTCTCCCACGCAGTGACGTTGGCGAGATCCAGCGGGCGCGACGCCAGCGTGCTGCTACTGCACGTGGTGGAGTCCGGGGCCGCGCGGCTCATGGGCGACGAGATGCAGGACAACGAGGCGCGCGCCGACCAGCAACGCCTGGAACTCTACCGCAACGAGCTTGGCGAGCTGGGCGTGGACGCAAGCTACGACCTCGGCTTCGGGGACCCCGTAGAGCAGCTCGCCGCGCTGCTGCAGACCCACACGCCAGACCTCGTGGTGCTGGGGAGCCACGGCCACCGGGGTGTCGGGGACTTCGTGCACGGCACGACCGTCGAGCGCCTGCGGCACCGCATCCGGGTCCCGGTGCTCGTGGTCCCGACTGCCGGCTAGCGATTCGCTTCGGGTGCTGCCTGACCTGCGGGGATTTTGCTCCAGTCGATCTGAGAGCCCCAGGTGCTGTGAGGGATCGCGAACACGGCCAGCGTGACCAGCGACGCTCCAAGCACAGCAGCACGCGCTGGCCGGCCGCCGCGCAGGGACCACAGCGCGAAAACCCACGCCAGGGCGGCGAGCAGCGTCTTGTTGTCGGTGAGGTCCCACCCGAACGGGACCCCCGTCCACCACTGGCCGAACGCGTAGTGCTGCACGAGCGGGCCGAGGACGAAACCACCCAGGAGGAAGAGCCCGAGCGTCGCCCATGCGAGCCGGCGCAGGTCCCGCCGGGGTGCGAGCGCCTCGATCCCGGCTCGCGTGGCGAACAGCATCCCCAGGAACATCGCCAGGATGTGGGGAATCAGCACGATCACGGGTGGATCGCCGCGAAAACGCGTGATCGCCGGTCGCTCTGGAAACACTGCCTGCTCCCCGCCCCGCTGGAGGCGGACCTGGTACTCCAGCTTGCCGGCGGTCGGCTGCACCGGAAGCATCGCCGCCAGAGCGTCACCGTCCCGCTTCAGCTCCAGTACCTTCCATGGCTCCGAGGTCGGGTAGCGACGCCAGACCACCTCGCCGCTCACCTCCGGGTCGGCAACCATCACGCGCACCGGCTGATCGGAGGCCGTGCTGTGGGAGCGCTCGAGCTTCATCTCGATGTTCTGCCCGCCGAGTCGCACGCTTCCCCTCGCCGGGTACGTCGGCCCGGTCATGCGCTGCCAAGCCAGCGTGCCCAGGGTGATCACGACCGCCAGCGCCCATCGCCAAAGATTGTTCATGAGGATTCCTCCTCGCCCGCGTGGGGTGCGAAACCCTCGCCCAGTACCTCCTGTGCGGGGGTGATCGCGACGAACGCGGCGGGGTCAACCTGCGCCACCAGCCGCTTGAGGCGGCCCACCTCGTGGGGGGATACCACCACGTAGAGGACCGGCCTCTGCTCCCCGCTGTAGCCGCCCTGCCCGTGCAAAACCGTGACGCCCCGCCCGAGCGTCCCCAGGATGGTCTCGCGCACCTCGTCGGGGCTGGTGCTGATGATCAGCGCCGAGCGCGCCGCCGAGAAACCTGCCTGCACGAGGTCGAGCACCCGCGCCGAAACGAAGGCGAGCGCGAGCGCGACCATCACCGCCTCGGCACCGAACACGAAGGCCGCCGCCCCGAAGATCGCAACGTTGATCGCCAGGAGCGCCTGTCCGACGCCGATGCCGAGGTAACGGTGGGCCAGCCGCGCCAGCACGTCGGTGCCGCCCGTGGTTCCGCGTCCCCGGAAGACCAGGCCCATTCCCAGACCGTCCACGAGCCCGCCGTAGCAGATCACGAGCAGGCGGTCATGGGTGGGGGGCACCAGGAACGGTGCCGAGAGATCGATCGCAAGCGAGAGCACGACCACGGAAACGGCCGTGCGGAGGAAGAAGCGCATCCCGCCAGCGAAACGCCAGCCCAGCCAGAGCAGCGGCAGGTTCAGGAGCAGCACCACCAGGCCCACGGGCGTGCGAAACAGGTGATGGGCGATGATCGAGATCCCGGTGACGCCGCCGGAGACGACGTTGTTGGGTACGAGGAAGAGGTTGGTGCCCGCGGCGACAAGCAGCGAGCCGACGACGATCTGCGCGTAGTCGAAGACGACGCCGGCCCCTCCCCTCGGTGCAACCAGTGGCAGCTTCATGGCGCGGCATCCTGACACGGAGGCGCCCGCTTGCCAAGCGGGTCCCACGTAGGCAGCGGTCGTTGGGCCATACTCCTGCTACCCTCCACCTGGGGAGGTCCCCATGCTGGAGGCGGTGGTCTTGATCAACGTGAAACCCGGTCAGCTGCACGCGGTCGCGGAAACGCTCCTCGAGCGCGAGGGCGTGCACGAGCTCTATTCGGTCGCAGGCGCGTACGATCTGGTGGCGGTGCTGCGCACGTCGAGGAATGAACGTCTCGAAGAGCTGGTGACCGGTGAGATCGCGGCCCTCCCCGGTGTTGAGCGCACGACCACGCTGGTTGCGTTCCGGTGCCTGTCCAAACGCGAGGCAAACGGAACGTTCTCCCTGGGCCTGGAAGTGGGGAACCCGGAGAGGTCGAAGACGTAGCCGGGGTGCCGCCCGAGTTCCAGCCTGCGACAGGCCGTTATCGCTCGGGCGGCCGGTGCCGCAGGCGGATGAGCTCTTCGATGTTGCCAGCCGGGCCCGCAATCGGCGACGGGACGCGTCCGAGGCAGTCGAGGCCCAGTTCCCGGGCGGCCCCAAGGACCCGCGCAATCGCAGCCTCCCGCACGGCCGGGTCACGAACCACACCGCCCTTCGAGACCTGCGTCCGCCCCGCCTCGAACTGCGGCTTCACCAGGGCCACCAGGTCGGCGCCCTCACCGAGGAGCGGCACCAGCGCCGGCAAGACGAGCCGCAGCGAGATGAACGAGACGTCCACCGTGACGAGACCGAATGGGCCCGGCACGTCCTCCGGTCGCAGATGCCGGGCGTTGACACCCTCCTTCACGACCACGCGCGGGTCCTGGCGCAGCCCCCAGTCGAGCTGCCCGCGGCCGACGTCGAGCGCGACGACCTGCGCCGCTCCCCGCTCCAGGAGCACGTGGGTGAAGCCGCCGGTGGAGGCGCCGACGTCGAGGCAGCGCTTCCCCTCGGGCGAGATACCGAAGGCGTCCAGAGCCGCCGCGAGCTTCACGCCGCCGCGGGAGACCCAGGGGTGGTCCGCCGCGACGACCTCGATGGAGGCCTCCGCGGGGACGGCCTTGCCGGCCTTGTCCACGACTGCCCCCTCGACGCGTACCAGTCCGGCGAGGATGAGGCTCTGTGCCCGGGCCCGCGACGGTGCGAGTCCCCGCTCGACGAGCAGCTGGTCCAACCGAACCCGGTTGATCAGCATTCGCGATGCCAACACTCGCGGGGCAGGGCTCGCGAGCGATCGAACGTTTGCGCAACGTGCTGGCTATCCACGTCAATTACCGTCCTGGCGCACGGCCTGTGGCCGTCGAAGGCTCCGGCGATACACCACCCAGCCGCCAGCCACCCACAGGGCAAGCTCGACCATCGCCACCGCCGGATCCGCCGGGCCGGGCTGTTGCAGGTGGGGGAAGACGAGCCCGACCGGAAGATGGGTCACTCTGGCGAAGAGGCTCAGGAAATAGTTGGTGCCCTGGAATCCCATCAGGCTGCAGCGCTTGTCGGGAAACAAGGCATAGAGCAAACCCCAGAGGATCGAGAGCACGGCGAGGACGCGCCAAAGACCGGAGCGTCCACGTGAGCCTGTGCTCCCCCGCACGTAGTCAAAGATCCATACCATGAGGACCGGAAGCACCGGGCCCCAGAGCCTGGCCGGGGGCGACCAGTTGCCATGCCACAGAGTCGAGCCCATGACCGGGGTCAAGTAACTGACGACCACCGCGAGCCGCCACAGCGTCCGCGTGCGATCACTGCGCCAGGCCGAAAGCAGTGCTGGCACGACCAACAGGTAGATCGGAGCCGTTGGCAGCAGTCCGGCCTGCTGGTCGAAAAACATGCCCAACACGCCCAAAGCAGGATTTCCCCGAGGGATGCCCATCGAGGGGGGATACATCGCCCAGGGCACCCAGTTGCCGTACCACCTGTCAAAGAAGACACCCTGAACGGTCAAGGACCCCACGAGCGCCACAAGCGGCAGCCACGCCCTCCTCGCGAGAACCCTCCCAGCCATCACCGCAAGCACAAGGGCGAGCCCGATCAGCCGCACCTGAAACCACGGCAACGCAGCGGTTGCGATGCCTGCAAGCCACCAGGCGCCCTCCGCCCTGGCTTCGAGAGCCGCGATCGCGACGACGATCAGCAGCGCGGCGGGTATCTCGGGGAAGACCTCCCCCGCAAGGACACTCATCGGGAGAGAGAAGACGACTGTCAGCAGGATCGGGTCCGGTTCCCGAAGGGCTCCGGCCGGTGTGCGGCGCGACCACGTCTGCGTGACGAGCACCACAGCGGCCCAGAGCAGCGCGATCCCGATGAGCACACCCCTCACACCGAGGAGACCGTACGGAAGAAAGAGCAGAAAGGCCACGCCCGGAAAGTGAATCGAGTACGCCCTGTCGGTGTCAGCGGTCGGCACTGCGTGTGAGAGCACGTCAAAGGAGGTCTGCCTCGCTTGGTTCACCAGGTTCAGATCGCGGTCGCGCCAGAGGCTCTCCATCATCACGAGGTAGTGGGGCTCGTCCCCGGTGAGGTACCGCGGCGTCAGGGCCAGGAGCAAGCCCACGGCCAACGCGATCAGTCCCAGCACACGCCTGCGCCTTGTGCCCAGGAACGTCGCAACCTCACCACCGGGTAGAAGCACGGCGTGGAGAACGACTGCGTACACACCGCCTACCGCTGCGAGGAAGGGAAGGATTTCGCGGAGGCGTCCGACGTAGAACGCAGGATCGCGCTGCCCCTCGATCAGTGAGACCGGAAGACCGAGGAGCCAGTTGACCGCCGGATGCGCCAGCACGAACGCTGCGCCGCAGGCCGCAAGCCAGACACCGATCGCGACCCAGAACACCGCATTCCACTTCGAACGTGTCGGCATGCTATCCGCGTTCAATGCTTCCTCATGCTAGCATTGGGTTTGTGATGCCGGGAAAGGCCCTTTCGGCGCTGATCCGGGGTATGCGGCCGCGCCACTGGCTGAAGAACGGGTTCGTGCTGGCACCGGCGGTGTTTGCGGGGCACGCTTTCGACCCCTCGGCGATGGCCAAGGCAGTGACCGTCGCGATTGCCTTCTGCCTGGCCTCATCTGCTGGCTACCTCGTCAACGACGTGCTTGATCGCAAGGCGGACCGAGAAGACCCCGTGAAGAAGTTCAGACCGGTGGCGAGCGGAGAGCTCGGCATCGGGGCCGCGCTGGCCTGGGCGGCGCTGCTGTTCGCCGTGGCGATTGCGGCGAGCCTCCGCGAGGGGGTCCTCGTGCTTCTGGCGCTCGCCGGGTACGTGGTGCTCACTCTCCTGTACTCGGTGCTGCTGAAGCAGATCCCCGTGGTGGACGTGATGGTGCTCGCCACCGGCTTTCTCATCCGCCTGGTGGCCGGGGCGCTCGCGATCCCGGTCGTGATCTCGCAGTGGCTCATCGTGTGCGGCTTCCTGCTCGCGCTCCTGCTCGCCTTCGGCAAGCGTCTGCCTGAGGCGGAGCAGGCGGGCGGCCGTTCACCCAGGTACCCGCTCTCGTTCCTGCACGATGTGGTGACGATGCTCGCCGGGGTTACGCTCGTGGCCTACACCCTCTACACCGTGGCTCCGGACACCACCGCGAAGCTCGGGGGCTCCAACGCGCTCCTGCTCACGGCTCCTCTGGTCCTCTTCGGGATCCTGCGGTACCTGCTTCTGCTCCACAGGGAGGGGGCGCAGGATCCCACCGCAACGCTCTTCCGCGACAAGCCGCTGCTTGCGGCCGTGGTGCTCTGGATGGCCGTCGCCGGCGTGATCGTCTACTCGTCAGGAGGCGTCCGATGAAGAGCCGGGTGGCGCTCCTGCGAACGCGGCCCGAGACCGTGCTCGATGACATCGGGCGTCTGTGCGAGCTGGCGGGAGTGACCACGGCACTGCGCGCAGGCCGCACGACGATCCTCAAGGACAACATCTCCTGGCACTTCCCGTTCCCGGCGGCGAACACCACGCCGTGGCAGCTCGATGGGACGATTCTCGCGCTCAAGAAGGCCGGCTATTCCGACCTGGTGTGCGTGCAGAACGATACGGTCGTGACCGACCCCAAGAGAGGCGAGCGACTCAACGGCTACGTGGGGGTGCTTGCCAAGCACGGCGTTCCAACCCGGTACAACTGCTTCGACTGGGACCTGAAGTGGGTGCCGTACCAGCCCAAAGGAGAGATGCTGGCGCTCCACAAGACCTTTCCCCACGGCATCCACATCCCCGAGTTCTTCCTGGACACCAACATCGTCCACCTGCCCACGGTGAAATGTCACATCTACACGACGACGACCGGCGCGATGAAGAACGCGTTCGGGGGGCTGCTCGCCACGCGCCGGCACTACACCCACACCTGGATCCACGAGACCCTGGTTGACCTCCTCACCATCCAGAGGGAGATCCACGCGGGGCTGTTTGCGGTGATGGACGGTACGACCGTCGGCAACGGTCCCGGACCGCGCACCATGGTTCCCGTTCGGAAGGACGTGATGCTCGCCTCGGCCGATCAGGTTGCCATCGATGCGGTCGCCGCCAGGCTGATGGGCTTCGACCCACTCGGGATCCGTTACCTCGCCCTGGCGCACGAGCGCGGCCTGGGGGTCGCGGATCCGCGCGAGATCGAGCTCGTCGGCGACCAGGGAATCGGCGAGGAGAACTGGCACTTCTCCGTGGGCGACAACCTCGCGGGCCGCGTCGGTCACCTCATCTGGTTCGGCCCGCTGCACCGGTTGCAGAGGCTGTTCTTCAGGACGCCGCTCGTTTACCTCTTCGTGGCCGGCTCGTACCTCTACCATGACTTCCTCTGGTACCCGGTCCTCGGCCGTCGCAAGGTCCGTTCCTTCGCCCGTACTTCGCCCTGGGGCGCCCTCTTCGAGCGATACCTGCGCGAGCAGGCCAGCCACGGGGCTCCCGCCCGCGGCCGAGCCGGGACGGCCTAGGTCATGATGTGCGGCTGAGGGGCGGCCGATGAAGCTCGTCCTGACCCGGCGCCGCTGGCTCCCCCCGGCACTCGTCGTGCTCGCCGTCGCGGTCCGCATCTTCGGCCTGAACTTCGATCAGTCGAACCACTTCCACCCCGACGAGCGCCGGATCGCCGAGGCGGTCACCCAGCTCTCGTTGCGCCCGGCCCAACTCAACCCGCATTTCTTCGCGTACGGCTCGTTCCCGCTGTACGTGACGAAGCTGGCGACCGCAACACTGTCGCTGGTCCATCCGTGGTTCTCTTCATACGACGCCGCGATCCTCGTCGGCCGCGCGCTGTCCGCCCTCTGGGGCGCCGCCACCGTGATCCTGCTCTTCGTTCTCGGCAGGCGCCTGTTCGGCGAGGCCGTCGGTCTCCTCGCCGGCGTGCTCCTGGCTCTGACCGTGCTGCACGTCCAGAACTCGCACTTCGCCACTAACGACGTGCTGCTCACCTTCCTCGTCCTGCTGGCGCTCGCGCTCATGCTCAGGATCACCGAGGGCGGCGGGGCCTGGGTCTTCGCGGGCGCGGGCGCCGCGGTCGGCCTGGCCGTCGCCACGAAGTTCAGCGCCCTGCCTCTTCTCCTCCCGCTGGCCGTGGCCGCTCTCTTGCGGTGGCGCGTGGATCGGAACCTGGGGCGGGCACTGCGCGGCGTGGCGCTGGCTCTCGGCTGCGCCTTGCTGGGGTTCGCCGCGGGCGAGCCCTACGCGCTGCTTGACGCACGGATCTATCTGCGCGACGTCCTCGAGCAGAGCCGGATGGTCCGGCACGCCGGCTTGTACCCCTACACCAACCAGTACGTTGGGGTCCCCAAGGTTCTCTACGACCTCCGCGAGCTCGTGGTCTGGGGGATGGGCCCGTTGCTCGGCTTTGCGGCGCTGGTGGGGACGGCGCTCCGGCTGCGCCCGAAGGGGAAGCGGGTCGCGGCGGCCGATTGGATCCTGCTCGCCTGGGTTGTCCCGTACTTCGCACTGACGGCTTCGTTCGACGTCAAGTTCCCCCGCTACCTGCTGCCGATCTACCCCATGCTCATCCTCTGGGGCGCGGCCTGGCTGCAGGGCTGGGCGGAGCGCTCCCGCGCGGGGCGCCTGGCGCGCGGGACGGTTGTCGCCGGCACCGCACTCTACCTGTTGGCGTTCCTCGCGATCTACACGCGACCGCACTCTTCGGTCAGCGCATCGGCCTGGTTCTACAGCCACGTCCCACAGGGCTCGAAGGTCCTGATCCAGGACTGGGACGAGGGGTTCCCGCTGTCGCTGCCCGGCCGTTCCGCCGAGAGCTACCACGTCTCGAGCTTTCCGTTCTACGACCCTGACGACACCGGCAAGATCGCCCGCCTGGCGAGGGAGCTCGCGACCTCGGACTACGTGGTGCTCCAGACCAAACGCCTCTACGGAGCGGTGACACGTGTGCCCTCAAAGTACCCTCTCACGAACAACTTCTTCCGCGAGCTGTTCGCCGCGGACCTGGGGTACACGCTGATCCGGGACGTCGCCTCGCGTCCCGGTCTGCTCGGGGTCGAGCTGCCCACCGAGCTGGCCGACGAATCCTTCTCGGTGTACGACCACCCCAAGGTCCTGATCTTCCAGAACGTGAAGCGCCTGCCCGCTGAAGCGATCGAGAACTTGATTCGCCGTGGCCTGCCTTCGCGGCCGCTCTCGCGGACGGACATGCTGCTCGCCCACGCCGGCGCGCCCGCCGGCGGCGAGGCCACCGGGACGGTGCGGTCGTCGCTCGTTGCCACCCTGCTGTGCGTGCTTCTGATCGAGGCCCTGGGGCTCGCGGCGTTCGCGGCTCTCAGGTCGCTGTTCCCCCCGCGGGCGGGGCTGTACGCGCTCGCCAAGGTCGTCGGGGTGCTGGCGTTTGCCTACCCGCCCTGGCTCGCGGCGAGCACGCTTGGGATCCCCTTCACCCAGTCGATGCTCGTGGGGTGGGCGCTGGCTCTTGCGGTCCTCGGTTGGCTCTTCTCCCGGCGCTCCCGTGAAGCGCTCCCGCCGCGCTCCGAGCTGCTCGCGACCGAGGCGGCGGTGTGGGGAACGTTCGCGTTCTTCCTCGCGCTGCGTTTGCTCAACCCGGAGATCTTCTGGGGCGAGAAGCCGATGGACTTCTCTTTCCTCAACGCTCTCTACCGCAGCACGTCCATGCCGCCCCCGGAACCCTGGTTCGCCGGCTCCCCTCTCATCTACACGTACTTCGGCCACTTCGTCGTGGCGGCAATCGGGAAATCGCTTGCGATCGAGCCCGCACTCATGTTCAACCTCGGCATCGCGCTGATGGCCGGGTTGACCGCCGCAAGCCTCCTGGCGGCCGGGACCGTGCTCGGGGCGAACTGGCGCGTCGGCCTCACGGCCGTCCTCCTCACGCTGTTTGCCGGAAATTTCTCGGGGGTACGCGAGCTCCTCGCGCGCAAGGCGGTCGACTTCGACTACTTCTGGGCAACCTCACGGGTCGTGCCCAACACCATCAACGAGTACCCCTTCTGGAGCTTCACGTTCGCCGACCTGCACGCCCACCTGCTCGTGATGCCGTGGGCCGTCGCCTTCGTTTGCCTGATCCTGCTGTGGGTCGGAAGACGCGCGGAGCCGACTGCGGAGCGTCCCCGCATCGCCTCGCTGGCGCTGCTCGCGGTCTCGGCGCCGGTCCTGGGCGCGATCACGGTGACCAACGGGTGGAGCATGCCCACCTACGTGGCGCTGCTCCTCTTCGCTCTCGGCGCCGACTGGCTGACCCACCACGCGCCGGGTGGATTCGTGCGGCTCGTGCGCAGGGGCTTCGCCGCCGTGGTGATTCCGGGGCTGGTCGTCGTGGGCGGTGCCTTCCTGCTCTACAGGCCGTTCTGGAGAATCTTCGCGCTCCCCGCGCGCCAGTGGGGTCGGGAGGTCGGGCCGTACGCGCACCCGACGGACTTCCTCACCATCTTCGGGGTCTTCCTCGTGCTCCTGGTGCCGTTTTTCTTCGTCGTCTGGCGTCGCCTGATGGCACCGGAGGGGCAACCGCTGACCGGCGTTCAACGCCTCAGGGTGGGGGCCGTCGCGGTGGGTCTGGTGCTCTCGGTGCTTGACCTGCGGGCGCTCGCCTCGCTCTCATTGAGGCAGGCCGAATCGGTTCGCACGCTCACGCTCGCGCTGGCCCTGTTCGGCCTGTACCTGACTTTCCACCGCCGCACGCCCGAGCGCTTCAGGCTGCCGCTCACGCTCTCGACGTTCGCGCTTGCCCTGACGGCCGGGTGTGAGTTCGTGTTCGTGTGGGACCGCATGAACACGCTGTTCAAGTTCTACCTCGAGGCGTGGTTCCTGATGGGGCTCTCGGCCGCCGTCGTGCTGTGGCACCTACTGCGGCCCGCTTCGAAACCAAGCGTGTGGACCAGGCTGTGGCGGGCAGCCTCGCTCGCAGCGGTCGCCGTGGGTTACTTCACCGCCATCTCCGGAGCCTTCGGCGCGGTCACTCACCGGCACACGGAGGGGCCGCGCCTCACCCTCGATGGCACGGCGTACCTCGCGAGGAAGGCACCCGGCGAGAAGGCGGCGTTTGACTGGCTCAACCGCAATATCGCCGGGATCCCCGTGCTCGCTGAGGCGTACGGACCTTCGTACGGTGACTTCACCCGGGTCAGCATGAACACCGGGCTGCCCGTCGTCCTCGGCTGGGACTACCACGTCTACCAGCGCGGCCACGGCTGGAACGAGATCAACCGGCGAAAGGCGGAGCTGGAGACGATCTACACCTCGAACGACAGGGCGGCGGTGGCGGCGGCGCTCGCCCGGTACCACACCGCGTTGGTTTACGTGGGGCCCCTCGAGCGCCGGACCTACGGCGGCGGCAACCTGACCAGCTTCAGGAAGTGGACGGACCTGCTCACCCCGCTGTACGAGAACCCGACCGCAACGGTCTTCGCGGTCAACGGTGCGTTCCAGGGGGTCGTCCCCGTGACCACCGTCGAGCGGGTGGCGGAGACCCCGGAGAAGGCCGGGCCTGAGCCCGGCGGACGCGAGGCCGCACCGGCGCAGGATCGCCCGGGTATCCTCAGGCAGCCCCGCGGGCTCGCCTGTGACAACCTCGGCAACGTGTACGTCGCCGACTTCGGCAACTGCCGTATCCAGAAGTTCGACAACCAGCTCAAGCATCTTGCCGCCTGGGGCCGGCGAGGCGAGGAGATCGGCGAGTTCCAGGATCCGTGCGGGGTGGCGATCGGGCCCGACGGAAACGTGTACATCGCGGACACCTGGAACGGGCGCGTGCAGGTCTTCGACCCCGAGGGGAAGCCGCTTCGCCAGTGGCAGGCGGACTTCTTCGGCCCGCGCGGCATCGCGACGGATCGCGAGGGACGGGCGTACGTCGCCGACACCGGCAATTCCCGCATCGTGCGCTTCTCGCCCACAGGGGCGAAGGAACTCGAGTGGGGCGCGAAGGGAAGCGCACCGGGGGAGCTGTACGAGCCGGGCGGTCTGGCGGTGGACGCCGGTGGCCGGGTGTTCGTCTGCGATAACAGCAACGGCCGTATGGTCGTGTTCGACCGCGACGGCGTGTTCCGGAACGCGTTTGCTGTGCCGGGGTGGCGCCGGGAGGTGTTCTCGGAGCCTTACGTCGCGCTCGCCGCAGACGGCACGATCTGGGTCACGGTTCCACTTGCCAGTGAGGTGAGGGCCTACTCCGGCGCTGGCGCGCTCCTGCGGACGGTCGGCGCAAGGGACATCCCGGGTGTCGAGCTGAAGAGGCCGTCGGGCCTCGCCTTCCGGCCCACCGACGGGCGGCTTCTGGTCTCCGACATCGAGGGCCAGGTCGCCGTCCTGAACGTCGGCTCGCCCTCTCCCCAGGCGACCGGCAGGCAGGCCGCGCCCGGGCCGCCTCCGCCACGCGCGGCGCGCACGACCATTCCACCCGCCAAGCACGACACGCGCCTGCCTGTCGTGCTGCACGACGATGCCTCGAGGTTCGCACCGTGACGCCGGACCCCGCCGACCTCCTCGTCCGCGTCCCGGTCACCGACCTCGTGCTTCTCGTGGTCGTGATCGGGGCCGGCCTGTCGATCGTGCGGGGCTTCACCTCGGCCCGCCGCGAACTCGTGGCCTCGGCCCCGTTGATTGCAGCGCTGCTCCTGGGGACCGGCGCGGTGTGGGCCCGCCACCACGGCGCGCTGACGACGCTGGTGTCCCAGTTGGCGGCGCTGGCCGTGCTGGCGGCGCTGCTCGTTCTCCACTTTGCCCTCGATCGTCGCGACGTGGGCGGGGCAGCCGGGCCGCACGTTGCATCCCACAACCTCGTCACCTCCAAGTCGCAACGGTCGTCCTGGCGCGGCTGCCTGGTCGTGGCGCTCTTCCTCGCCGCAGTGCTGCTCTCCTGGCGGCTCACCACGTTCGCGTCCTCCACGCTGGTGTGGGAGTCGCCGGTGACCGAGGGATTCGGTGAGGCGTTTAACGAAGGCACGCCCGTCGCCACCTACACCCTGCGCAGATTGCTCTGGAACGAGGGACTGGTCAGCAACGGCCAGGATTCCCTGCTCTACGGCGCCCCGACTTACGCACTCATGCGCTGGCTGGGTTTCTCGACCCTGTCCCTGCGCATCTGCGCGGTGCTGGCCGCTTTCCTCTTCGTGATCGCCATGTGGGCCTTCGCTCGGCGCCACCTCGGCGACGCGGCCGCAGGGGTAACGGCTGTAGTCACGGCCCTCAGCACCTACACGCTGTTCTACGGGAAGTACGGGACCTCACTGGCCGCGACGCTCCTCCTGTGCGCCGTTGCAGCGGTGGCGGCAGGAGCTCTCGCCCGTGTCGAGGCGCCGGCGTGGTGGCTCGGCCCACTTGCCGGCCTGGCGCTTTTCCTCGCCACCCTCCACTACTCGACCGGCCGTCTGGTCGTCCTCGTCCTCCTGCTCTCGCTCATCCCGTCGCTGCTGCGCGCGATAAGGGAGTGCCTCTGGCGGCCCCTTCTCAGCTTTGCCGGTTTGGCCGTCGTGATCGCGGCTGTCGTGTTTGCCCAGTTCTCCCAGGACGCGCAGCGTGGCTTCTTCCACGCGCGTGGCGAGCAGCTCCTCGCCATGCTTGAGCAGTCCGACTACGTTCGCGAGTTCCTCACGCGTGACGTCCCGGCGTTCACCGCGGTGAAGGCGTGGGCCGTCCGACACGGGCTCCTCCGCGACCTTCCGAACGCCGCCCTGCGCAGCCCCGACCGACGGGTGAGTACCGACCAGCTCACTCCGGCGGACAAGTTCGAGGTCGCCTTCAAGGTCCTCGCGGTGACCGTTCCGCAGTGCAACCTGCTCCTCTCGCCGTTCGAGATGATCGAGGGCTCCCAACAGAACATCTTCGATGACCCACCGCCGATCAAACCGTACTTCGCCCCGCTGGCGGCGTTCACGCTCCTGGGCCTCGCGGTCTCGCTTCGCACGTTCTGGAAGTGGGAGCATGCGGTTCTGCTCGCGTGGTTCGCGATCACGGTGCTCCCCGTGCTTTTCACGACACGGCTGGACGCGCACCGCATTCTCCTCAGCGCGGTCCCGCTGATCGTCTGGACTGCCGTGGGCGCCATCGCAGCCGGCAGTGCCATGGGCCGCCTCGGCGTTTCGATCCGTGTGCGTGCAGCGCTCGGGTGGGCGCTCGCCGCGCTGCTGCTGGTTGGCACGGGCTCGGTGGTGCTCCACCAGGGGGTGGACGGCGGGGAACAGCGGCGCGTGCTCGCGGTGGTCGATCGCCTTTCGGGCCCGGTGGTGGTCGGCGCTCTCATCGACCACCGGCAGCGCGCGTGGATCGAACTCGGCCTGCTCGAGCGAAACAGGCGGGATCGGAAGGCGGAGGGGCACATGCTGGACGCGGGCCTGCGTGAGGACCTCGCTCATCCCGCGGACACGTGGCCGGTCGATCTCCTCGACCGCGCGCAGGCCGTGTGCGCGCACGGCACCCTGATCCTGGCACCCGCCGATGCCTACCGCACCGCTGCGGACCGACTCCGGGAGCGTGGATTCCGCCTGAACGAAACGCGCGAAGGCGACCTATCCATGTGGCTGATCCCGCAGCAGGCGGTCTCGCGATATGCGCCCGACTCGCCGTCAGCGCCCTCGCCGCGATAGTCTCGCCGACAGGTCAGGGGCGTGCTGCCAGGATGAACACCGGGTCGCCCCACGTGCCGTGGTCGCAATCGATCCCATCCCCCCCATCGCCGACCACGAGGGAGATCTCCTTCGCGTCGCGTAGATCGACCCGCAGCGGCACGGGCGGGTCGAAGGTCCGGATCACGCTGGTGCTTGCGAGCACCCGATCAGTCTCATCCCGAACCTCGAACACGACCGAACCGCTCCGGCACGACCCCGACGAGTCCGGCAAGCCGACCACCGCGGACAGCGCGACCGCGTCTTTCGGAACGCGGTAGGTGATCCGGCTGTCGGCATGCATGCCGATCCCCCTGGCATAGAGGCGGTGCCCGAGCCCGATGGGTTTGTCGTCCCAGGTTCGGTTGAAGCGCGCCGGCGCGTACGAGGAGCTCTGGTCGAGCGGCGCGAGATCAGTCAGCGATTGACACGCCCCCCCACAGCTGGGGGCCCTGCCTTCGAGGGCGAGGAGGTGGGCGAGCCGAGCCTTGTACTCGACCGGAGCGTCACCGTTGTCCCAGAGGTTCCACTCCAGCGTGCTGGCCACCGTCACGACCGAGGAGAACACGGCCAGCCCCAGGAGGAACCAGGCGAACCGGCCGGCCGGTCTCCCCTGCTGCCTGGTCTCGATCAGGAAGACCGTGAAGAGGAAGACGAGCAGGGGCAGGAGCTCAGCGGCATAGCGTTGCGTGACGAAGTAGAAGGTGGCGATCAGCGCGACCTCGGGGAGGAACGCCAGCGCGACCAGGGTCTCCCAGGGGCGCCACCGGCGCACGAGCGCCGCCACTCCGAGCACGGCGCCGATCACCAGCCAGGAGGAGCCGACGGTCAGCGAGAGCGTCTGTTCCTTCCACCCGAAGAAGATCGAATCGTCGAGGTAGCGCACCGGGGCCAGCTGGAAGTAGGGCGGGATGGGGAAGAACGACGCCGACGTCAGCCCGAAGTAGTTCAGGAGCGTGGAGGGCACACGGGCAAGGTTCACGACCCCGCCAATCTCCTCGGGGTGGACGTACGTGGCCTTGAAGTCCAAGCTCTTCCAGACCGAGCCGAAGCGCATGTGGTTGTACCAGAGCTGGAAGAGGCCAGTGACGACGGCCGGGCTCAAGGCAAAGAGCAGCCCGGCCACACCGACGAGTCTGCCCCTGCGTGCCTGCTGCGGATGTGGACCAGTGAGGAGTTCACGGAGAAGCAGGACGGCGATGATGACCGCGATCGGGATGCTGAACGTGACCCTCGCGAGCACCGCGACCCCGAACGACACCGACAGCCCGAGGAATCCCTTCCTCTTGCTGATGGACCCGGACAGGATACGGATCGCGAAATAGATGGCCCACAGCGACCCGCACAGCCCCCAGACGATCGCCTCGTGGTAGATGCGGCTGCAGGAGATCAGGTAGACGAGCGGCGAACCAAGACCGAAGCCGAGCACGCCGGCCGCCAGGTAGACGCGGGCTGCGGGTCTGGGGAGCTTCCCCGGAACGCCCAGGCTCGCGCCGAACGTGAGGCAGGCCGCCAGCAGCGTGAGCACGGCCCCCCCAAAACACGACCACCGCGACCACTTCCCGTACATCGAGGGAATGAGTGTGTTCGGGAGGATGCGCAGGAGCGCCGGGAGGGGGCCGAACGAGATGAAGACCTTTCCGTGCTCCTCGAACCCTTCCCAGTCGATCGTGTCGCGCTCGACGTTCGCCTCTCCCGCCACAAGGCTCTTCGCCAGCGAGTCGAAAGCGGAGCCCCACGTCTCCTCGCCGGCAAAGTTCCCCGTGCCGCGGGTGACGAGCAACGAGTAGGCGCCGAGGATCGCGATCGCGAGTACCCCCGCGATCAGCCACCCACGCCGGGAAGGTGCACGCGCGATGGACGCGTCGCCGGTCTGGTCGCTCCCGGGGACGTGCGCCGACGCGCGATCATCGGCCGACATGTTCTGCGGATCCCCTCCCATATCAGTCTAATCCAGGATCTTGAGTCGACCCGGTCGTATTTGTGGCACTGGACTCACCCCGCGGCTGGGGTACGATCGGAGCAATGCACGTGCGGGCGGCACCGGTCCTGATCCGCGGCCTTTTCGCAGCACTCATCCTCGCTATTGCAGGAATCTACCTCTGGCTGGCGACCTACGGAACGTGGTCGCTCGCCGGCAGTGAGCTCAGGGGCGAGGCCTTCGACTCCCTTGCCAAGCACCTCCTCAAGCTCGACGCGAGCGTGGACTATGACGCAATCGACTGGGAGGGGCTGACCGTCGGCTCGCGCACCGTCATGTACTTCGGCCCCTTCCCGGCGCTGCTGCGCATCGTGCCGAATCTGCTCTTTCCTTCCATGTATGGGCTTTGGTCACGGGCCTCGTGCCTGCTCGCCGCTCTGCTTTCCCTCGCCGCGGCCCTCGCCATCGCCCGAGCGGCCCTCACGCTTGACGGACGGGTCGTCGACCGCCGGAGCTGGATCGGCCTGGCTAGCGTGGCGGTGGGATTTGGTCTGGGGACCCCGGTCGTGTACCTCGTATCGTGCGGTCGCATCTACCACGAGTCGATGCTGTGGGGCCTTTGTGGATCGCTCTGGGGCCTCTACTTCATCGTCCGCCTGCTCCGCCAGAGGATTTCGAACCTGCGTGGTCTGTGCGGTCTATCCGTCTCGTTCTCCGTCGCGCTCCTCTCGCGGGTCACGTTCGCCATTCCAATTGCGGTGGCGCTGGCCCTACTCTTGGTGCGCGCGCTTATCGAGAGGTTTCAGCAAGGGACCCAGAAGAGTGGTCGCGCAAAAGCGGTCCTCCTGCTCGCCCTCGCTGTGAGTCCTGCGGTGGTCGGGGGCGCCTTTCAGCTCTGGTACACCCATGCGCGCTTCGGTTCCATTCTCGATGTCATCAACATCAATACCTATGTCCGTCCTGCGGAAATCGGCGGGATCTTCAACGTGCGTCGGATCCCTTCGGCGCTGCGGAACTACTTCGGCTTGACCGGCAGATCGTTCACGAGGCGCCCCCCGTTCTTCCAGGTGGCTCGCGTCTTGTACGGGAACAATGCGCTCTTCCTCGGGTGGAAAGAGGAGACGCTCTCACTTTCTTTGGGGTCGTCCTGGCTGGTTCTCGGGGCATTGGGGGGCTTTCTCGCGCTGCTCCACCGCCCCCGCTCCGCCCTCGCGATCGTAGTGGTGATCTTGTTTGGCCTACAGGCCGTCCTCATCTCCGCGTACTACTTCGTAACGCAGCGCTTCAGCGCCGAGTTCCTCCCCTTACTCATTTTCCTCCTCTTCTCGGCCTTCTTTAAGGTCGCGGCCGTGCCAAGCCACTTCACTCGTCTCATCTGGTGGTCCCTTCCCGTTCTCGCTCTGGGCTCGGCCGCGGTGACCGTTGCAAGCACGCTCCAGTGGAACCTGGCCATTAACGACGACGTGCCTCGTGAGTACAAGATCCGCCTGTCGAGGCTGCTCGATCGGGAGGGATCGGTGCCTCGATGTCGCGGCCGGGTTGTCAGGCTGGCGGATCTCACGCCCATCGCCGAGCATGTTTCTTTCGCACCGCTGCGCAAAGACGCGACCTGGGACGGTGCGCCGCTGGTCATGGACGGGGTCTTGTACCCCAGCGCCCTCGGGACGCACGCCGACGCAAGCGTGACGTATGTCGTGCCGGACGGAGCGGTCGCCTTCTGCGCCGTCGTGGGACTTCCCGACAAGTCCGTCGGCTGCCCCGGAGGCTCCGTCATCTTCGAGCTCCGCGGTCAGAACGGGCGGCTGCTGTACCGGAGTCGCACGATCCACTCCGGCGAAGGACCCGAATCAGTGTTTGCCGACCTGCACGGAGTCGATCACCTCACGCTGGCGGCCACGGATGCGGGCGATGGGATCACCTGTGACCATGCCTCCTGGGGCCTGCCGGTCTTCCTGGTTGAACCGAGTGCTGTCAGCTCCAAGTGAGCATCGACAGACACGAAACACCCAATCGAACACCGGTCCAGGGGAAGCACTTTCTCAGGCGCGGTGGGGAACCGGCACGGGCCGCGGTTCCTGCGTTGCGACCGGGAAGAAGGCCCGGGCGCGGCGCATGATCCCCTCGACGTCGAGGTCGAGCCGGGCGCGCAGGATCTCCTGCGAGCCGTGAGGCTGGAACTCGTCGGGAATCCCGAGGCACTCCACCCTGACGTCCGGCACCCTGAGCGCGGCGATGGCCTCGAGTACCGCAGCGCCGAAGCCGCCGGCGATCGCGTTCTCCTCCACCGTCATCAGGCGGGCGCCGGGGCGCAGCTGCGCTGCGAGCAGGTCGACGTCGAGCGGCTTGACGAACCGGGCGTTGACGACCGTCAGGTCGGGCCCATGCTCGGTGGCAAGCCTCTCCGCGGCAACCAGCGCCTCGGTGGCCATCGTACCCACCGCCCACACGAGCCCATCCTTCCCGCGCCGGAGCCCCTCGGCCTTGCCGACCGGCAACGGCCTCGCCGGCCCGCTCATAGGGACGCCGTAACCGTTTCCACGCGGGTAGCGCAGCGCCGCGGGGTGTCCGTGGGCGAGCGCGGTGGCGAGCATGTGGCGCAACTCGTCCTCGTCCTTCGGCGCCATCACTAGCATCTCCGGGAACACCCTCAGATAGGAGAGGTCGAACGCCCCGTGATGGGTCGGCCCGTCGGCCCCGACGAGCCCGCCGCGGTCGAGCACGAACACCACCGGCAGGTGCATGAGGCACACATCGTGGAAGATCTGATCGTAGGCCCGCTGGAGGAAGGTCGAGTAGATCGCCACCACTGGCAACTGACCGCGGGTCGCGAGTCCGGCCGCGAAGGTGACGGCGTGCTGTTCGCAAATCCCAACGTCGAAGAAACGCTCGGGGATCTCCTTGGCGAAGAGATCCAGGCCGGTGCCCTCCGGCATCGCGGCGGTTATCGCCACGATGCGCGGGTCCTTCCGGGCGAGCTCGACCACTGTCTCCGCGAACACCTTGGTGTAGGAGGGTGGCCCGGGCTTCTTCTTTGCCACCTGGCCGGTCTCCACCGAGAACGGCGTGGCGCCGTGCCAGAAGACGGGGTCGGCCTCGGCCGGTTCGTACCCCTTGCCCTTCCGCGTGACCACATGGACCAGCACGGGGTGGCTCGAGTCCTTGTACTCGCGCAAGGTGGCGACGAGCTGAGGGATCGAGTGGC